>NZ_JBEZGN010000016.1:0-181709 GCF_040650055.1 Spirillospora sp. NPDC048819
GTGCGGCCGGAGGCGCCCCAGGCGCCGGAGGCCGCACGACCCGCCGAGCCGGGCGACCGCAGCGACACGAAGCAGACCGAGACGGTCACAACCGACCGGAACCGTGGCGTGAGGATCGACCGGCTCGCAACGGGGGTTCCAGGGGGTCGCCCCCCTGGACTATGTCGCCTCGTTGTCGAAGGGGGGGCGCTCGTCGTAGCCGAGTTGGCCGTTCCCGGACGCCGTCGCGTATGACGGCTCGTCGTCGAAGACGCCGCCCTTGTTCAGGGGGGTGTCGTCGTCCTCGAAGAGGTGCTTGCGGACGAACGTCTTCGGGTTGAGGTCGTTGATGTCGAAGTCTTTGAACTCGGGGCCGAGGCCCTCTTGCAGGTCCGCCCGGGCGGAGTTGGCCATCTGGCGGAACTGCCGCAGCATCCGGCCCGCCTGCCCGGCGACCTGGGGCAGCTTGTCTCCGAAAATGACCAGGGCGAGGACGACGAGCACCGCCATCTCACCGAGTCCGACGTCGAACAACCTGTCCTCCACATGCGGCAGGGACCGGTCCTGCGGCGGACCGGTCCCCCCAGCGTATCCCGAGCCCGGATGAACCGGACCAGAGCATTCTGCGCCGTCCCTCCAAGGGGGACGTCAGTCTGAGCCGAGCGTCACCTCGACGGTGCTCTCGCGGCCGTCGCGCTGGTAGGTGATCGTGATCCGGTCGCCGGGGGCGCGGCTGCGGATCTGCGCGATCAGGTCGGTCGCGTCCTCGATCGGCTTGTCGTCGACGCGGGTGATCACGTCGCCGGGCTTCAGGCCGGCCTTGTCCGCCGGGCCGCCCTTGGTCACCGGGTCCTGCCCGTTGACCGGCTGCGGCATGATCCGCGCGCCGCCCTCCTGGTAGCGGGGGTCGGGCAGCACGCCCAGCTTGGCCTGCCGGACGCTGCCGGTCCGGATGATCTCCTCGGCGACCCGGTTGGCCTGGTTGATCGGGATCGCGAAGCCGAGGCCGATGCTGCCGCCGGGCTCGCTGCCGAGGCCCTGGCCGCCGAGCGTCGCGATCGCGGTGTTGATGCCGATGACGCGGCCCTTGGCGTCCACCAGCGGACCGCCCGAGTTGCCCGGGTTGATCGCCGCGTCGGTCTGGATCGCGTTGAGGTAGGACGCGTCGCCGCCTTCGCCCCGTGTGGGCACCGCGCGGTTCATCGAGCTGACGATGCCGGTGGTGACCGAGCCCTGCAGGCCGAGCGGCGAGCCGATCGCGATCACCGGGTCGCCGACGGCGATCTTGCTGGAGTCGCCGAGGGTGAGGGCGGGCAGCGAGTGCTGGCCTTCGGGCTTCAGGACGGCGACGTCCGAGCTCGGGTCGGAGCCCTTGACGGTGGCGGGCAGCGTCTTCTTGTCGTTGAAGACGATCTGGATGGCGCCGCCGTCGCCGCCGGCGACGACGTGGTTGTTGGTGATGACGTAGCCGCCGTTGACGATGAAGCCGGTGCCGCCGACCTCGCCCTGCGCGGACTGCACGCGGATCATCACGACGCTCGGCAGGACGCGCTGCGCCACGCCCGCGACCGAGTCCGGCGGGCGGGCCTGCACCTCGGTGCCGCTGCTGTCGCTGCCGCCGAGGCTGACCGAGCCGTTGTCGCCGCCGTCGGTCGCGACGACGCCGACCCCGGCGCCGACCGCGCCGGCGACCAGCGCGACGATCACCGTGATGACGGCGAGGAGCCCGAGCCCCGGGCCGCCGCGTCCGGACGACGGCGGCGCTGGAACCGGCGCCCAGTTGGGGCCGCCCCCGGGCGGCATGCCGAACCCGGCCATCGGCCGGGGCCCACCGGGCGGCGGGCCCATCGGGGCGGGCGGCGGACCCATCGGCGGCGGACCGCCAACGGGCGGCGGGCCCTGGTTGGGGTGCTGAGCCCAGCCGCCGTAAGGCCGGCCGTGCGCGGCACGCGGGTCATGGTTGTGCGGGACGAACCCGGGACGATGACGGTCCTCGGGGACCTCCGCGAGGGGCTTGTCGAGCGGCACCGGCGGCGGGGGCTGCGGCATGTCGTTCGGGGACGCGTCCTGCAGCGGCACCTCCTGCGGCCCCATGTCGGCCTGCGGGGACCGGGACAGCACGTCCTCGCTGGTGTCCGGCGGCCCCGCGAACGATGAGTCCGGCGGCGCGAATCCCCCCGCCACGAGCCTGTCGCCGCCCGCCGAATCCGGCTCGGGCTCGGGGTCGTCGGCCTCGGACGGGGCCTCCCCTTCGGACCGTGAGCCGGGCTCGGGGTCGTCCACCGGCTGCTCCAGCGGAATCTCCTGATCGGTCACCGTCTCGGGAGGAGCCGCCGCCTCCTGCCGTCCGGGCTCCCGGCCGGAGACGACGTCGTCGTCCTCCGACGGTGCCCTGACCGGCCCGCGGTTGTCTTCCGTCATCCCCATCTCTCCTGCCGAGCATGGTTCTCGTCATCCGTGCTCATCGTGCCCCGAAAGGCATGTGGCGAGCATAAGACCTTCCGTCGACACGCTCATCCCGGACGATCATCATCGATGCCGAACATTCTCCATTCTCAGTGCTCGCATTCGGTGGCGGCTCCGGCGATAGGACCGGAGAAAAGCGATCAATCGAACGGGTTCGCGGTCGAGGCCAGGCGCCGCGCGCCGCGCGCCACGCGCGACCAGAAGGGGTCGGCGTCCCTCGGCAGGTGCGCCGCCACCGACACGGCCGTGCTCTGCGGGGCGTCGGTCAGCACCGTGAAGACGTAGCCCTCCCCTTCGGACACGGCCCAGCGCCGCAGGGACTCGCGGCGGAACACCGTCCGGCCGTGCTTGACGGTCTTCTGCCAGCCGTCCAGGGCGTGTTCGTCCAGCGTGCCGCGCTGCACGAACACCGAGACGGCGGCGAGGCCGTCGGAGTAGCTGAGGTGGACGGCGCCGCCGCCCGGCTCACGGCGGGCGTCGTGGAGGGTGAGCCGCCCCGGCAGGTCCCGCGGGACGGGCCAGCCGCGGTCGCGCAGCCCTTCGAGGTCGGCACGGTCCAGTTCGTCGCCCCAGCGGGCGGTGCCGCCGCTGCCGCCGGCGCCGTCGACGGGCTCGCCGGAGGCGGTGCCGGGGAAGCGGGCGAGCCCGCCGCGGGCGCCGCCGAGCGTCACCGGCTCCGCGGGCGGCGCGGTGAAGCTGATCTCGCTGAAGCCGGTGACGACCACCCGGTGGCCGGTGGCGTCGATCAGCTCGCGGTGCAGCATCAGGCCGGTCTCGGAGTCGATCCAGAAGCGTCCGGCGGCGCTCCCGTCGGCCCGGCGGGCCTCCACGACGCGGGCGTGCCTGCCGCACACCGACGAGTCCGCGGCGCGGACCACCGAATAGTTGCTGGTCAGCAGGGACAGCGTCGCGGAGGTGAAGCCGGTGGTGTCCCCGGCGGCGGACTCGGGCCGGTAGCCCTTCCCGGCCGTCCCCGACCGGTAGCGGATGCCGTCGCCGGGAATGTGGACGACCGTCACGCGGGACGTGGTGGAGCGGTTGCGACTCGCCGTCGTGAGGAACCGCCGGCCCTGGTACGGGACGCGGCCGGCGGCGTAGGCGGCGGCGCGCAGCAGGGCCACCGCGCCCGGGTCGCTGCGGACGCGCCGGACCTGCGCGGGGTCGCCGGCGAGCGCGGCGGCCAGGGCGAGGGCGCCCGCGAGCCCGCAGGCGAGGACGGAGCGGCGCCGTCCCCGGCCGATCAAGGTCCGCGCGGTCACGGCCCCGGGGAGACCGTGACCCGGTTGAGCGGGTCGGTGAGCGGGTCGGTCATCGGCGCGTCGCCGGCGGTCAGCGCGTGCTCGACGGCGAAGCGGTCGAAGGCGGGCGTGACGTCCGGCGCCTCCTGGCGCCCGCCCGCGGCGTAGGACGCGGTGCCAAGGCCGATGAACAGGGTTGCGGCGCCCACGACCAGGTAGCGGCGCCGCGGCTGGATCTGCAGGGCGCCGGCGTGCCCGGCGGGACGGTTGTCGCGCGGGCGCACGGCCGAGGGCGTCCTGGCGGCGCGGGTCGATGATCGCAGGGGCCGGCGGGGGTGCCGTCCCGGGGTTCCGGCGGGCGGGCCGGGCGGGGGCCCCGGCGGGACGCCGCCGGGCGGAGGACCGGCGGATGCGGGCAGGGAGCGCAGCCGGGTCAGGAAGTCGTCGGACGGGAGGTCGTCCGCGGCGTCCACGGCCGGGGTGTCCGACAGGCCGCGAAGCCGGCCCTTGATCAGGCGCAGCGAGGCGACCTCGTTCCTGCACTGGGCGCAGCCCGCGAGATGGGCGAGAGCGCGGTCGCGCTCCTCATGCCCCAGCTCACCGTCGACCAGAGCGGTCAGACGCTCCCCCAGACAACTCACGCCGCCTCCGTCGTTCCGTTCGATCCGGCGCGCGGTCCCGTCCCGCGCGCGGTAAGCACATCATTACATTTGCACGTGGACCAGGTTGATCACACGCCCTCCGGCTGCGGTTGGACACCGCCCGCCGCGTGCAGTCCCCTGGCCTCGTCCTCCACGGCGTCCATGGCGTGGAGGGCCTGGTACTCGTTCCTGGTCCCCGGCCGGCGGCGGGTGGGCGCGCGGTGCTCCAGCGCGGAGCGCAACTGCGCCCGCCCCCGGTGGATGCGGCTGCGCACGGTCCCCAGCTTGACGCCGAGCGTCGCGGAGATCTCCTCGTAGGACAGTCCCTCGATGTCGCACAGGACCACGGCCGCGCGGTACTCGGGCGCGAGCGCGTCGAGCGCGTCCTGCACGTCGGCGTCGAAGTTGCTGTCGTCGAACGCCTGCGCCGGGGTCGGCTCGCGGCCCTGGAGGCGTTCGGCGGCGTCGTCGGCGAGCCCCTCGAAGCGGATGCGCTGACGGCGCCGCGCCATGTCGAGGAACAGGTTCGTGGTGATCCGGTGAAGCCAGCCCTCGAACGTGCCCGGCGTGTAGTTCGACAGTGAACGGAACACGCGGACGAAGACCTCCTGCGTGAGGTCCTCCGCGTCGTGCTGGTTGCCGGTCAGCCTGTAGGCGAGCCGGTAGACGCGGGCGGAATGCTCGCGGACGACCTCGTCCCAGGACGGCGGCGCCCATTCGGCCTCGGGGGCGTTCTCGCGAGTGCGCGTGCCACTGCCCACTCCCTGCCTGGGGCCCACCCCTACAGCGCTTCTGAAACTCAGTGCTGCGACTCCCATGGTGCCGGGCTGTTCCTCTCTCGTGAGCCAAGGTCTCGCCTTGGAACGGCACGGTCTCGCCTGGGCTGGGGCGGTTCTGGACCGACTTCGGTTCTCGTGGGATTCACCCGCTCGTGAGCGGATTCCTTCCGTGGTTACAACGCGCTGAAACTCCAGTTGGTTCCCTGTCAGCGATATGGTCTTTCCAGCATGAGCCAGGCGGGGGTCCCGCGAGGAGGCAGCCATCGACGCCGTTCAGGCCACCCGGGCCTATGTGGAGGACTACCTCCCCGAAGACGAGCCGCTCCTGAACGCCAGGCGCCGCGGTGAGGAGATCGGCGCGTCTCCGATCGGGGCCGCCGGCGGGGCGGCGCTGCGCTTCCTCGCGACGCTGATCGGCGCGCGGACCGTCGTGGAGGTCGGCTCCGGCTGCGGCGTGTCCGGGATCTGGCTGATGCGCGGCATGCCCAAGGACGCGGTGCTGACGAGCGTGGACATCGACCCCGAGCACCAGCGCATGGCGAAGCAGGCGTACGTGGAGGCGGGCCTCGGCTCCTTCCGGACCCGGATGATCAGCGGGCCGGCGCTGGAGGTGCTGCCGCGGCTCACCGACGGCGCCTACGACCTGGTGTTCTGCGACGCGCAGAAACGCGAGTACCCCGAGTACCTGACGGACGCGCTGCGGCTGCTGCGGCCCGGCGGCGTGGTCGCGTTCGACAACGCGCTGTGGCACGACCGGGTCGCCGACCCCGACCGCCGCGACCCCGACACCGAGGCGATCCGCGAGGTGCTCAGGATGGTCCGCGACGACGAGCGGCTCGTCCCGCTGCTGGTCCCGGTGGGCGACGGCCTGCTGTGCGCGGTCAAGTGCGAGTGACCGATGCCTGAAGCGGAACACACCGAGAGCGGCCCCGGGGCCGGGGCCGTCGCTGAGAGCGACGGCAAGGTAGGCGCTGAGGGCGACACCGAGGTCGGTCCTGAGAGCGACACCGAGGTAGGCGCTAAGAGCGACACCGACGTCGATGCTGGCGGCGCCGAGGTCGGCGATGAAAGTGGCGCCGCTGCGGACGGCGAAGCCGGTGCTGCGGGGGTGGGTGAGGTGTTCGCGGTGCGCGTCCGGGTGACGCGGCGCGGGATCTGGCAGTTGGTCGCGACCCTGATCCTCTTCCTGGCGTCGGCGGGGTTCGTCGCGGGCGGCGTGATGGGCGGCGCCAGCGTGGGCGGCGTCATGTTCACGGTCCTCGGCTTCGCCGGGCTCGCGCTGTTCGGGACGGGCCTGTTCATGTCGGCCGGGGGGATGCTGGCACGCCGTCCCGTCCTGGAACTCGACGGGGACGGGGTGCGGCGGCCGGCGCGCTGGCCGCTGCCGCGCCGGGCCGGCCGGACGCTGCCCTGGGCGGACGTGGCGGCGATCACGGCGCTGCGGCGCGGCGTCGGCGGCACCCGCAGGGGCGAGCAGGACTACGTCGTCTTCCTGCCGACGGCGGAGCTGGCCGAACTGGCCCGCACGTCGGAGCGGCCGAAGCTCGTGACGCTGACGATGCGGGACGTGCCGTCCACGGCGGAGGCCGTCCGGTGGTGCTTCGCGGTGGAGCCGGGCTGGGACGCGACGCTCCCGCAGGTCGTCAAGGAGGCCAGGCGCCGCCGCCGCGTCCCGGTGATCGACCGCCGGACCAGATGACCGCGCGGGCCGGCGCCCCGGCCGGCCGCGTCAGGCGGCCAGCCAGCCGAGCAGCAGGCGGGTACCGAAGCCGGTCGCGCCGCGGGTGATCTCGGCGTCGTCGGACGTGGCCCTGCCCGGCCCGGCGATGTCGAGGTGCGCCCAGGTGCGGTCGCCGGCGAACTCGCGCAGGAACAGCGCGGCCGTGATGGAGCCGCCGCCGTAGCCGCCGCGGCCGATGTTGTTGATGTCGGCGACGTCGGAGTCGATCGCCGCGCGGTATTCGTCGACCAGCGGCAGCCGCCACACCGGGTCGCCCGCGGCCGTCCCGGCGCTGGTGAGGGCCGCGGCGAGGTCGTCGTCGTTGGAGAACAGCGCGCCGTAGCGCAGGCCCAGCGCGACCTTGGCCGCGCCGGTCAGCGTCGCCACGTCCACGACCGCGTCGGGGTCGAGCTCGGCGTCGGCGTAGGCGAGGGCGTCGGCCAGGACGAGACGTCCCTCGGCGTCGGTGTTCAGCACCTCCGACGTCTTCCCGCCGTAGTGGGCGATCACGTCGCCGGGGCGCATGGACGACCCGGACGGCATGTTCTCCGCGGCGGCGACCAGCCCCGTGACGCGGGCGCGGACGCCGAGGCCGCGCAGCGCGCTCATCACCGCGATGACCGTCGCGCCGCCGGCCATGTCGGTCTTCATCGTCTTCATGCCCTCGTTGGGCTTCAGCGACAGGCCGCCGCTGTCGAACGTGATGCCCTTGCCGACGAGGACGACGTGCCGCTCGGGAGTGCCTTCCGGAAGGTATTCGAGTTCGATCAGCCGCGGCGGGCGCGACGATCCGCCGCCGACGGCGAGCAGGCCCCCGAAACCCTCGTCCACCAGCTCCTTCTCACCGCGTACGCGGACGGTGAGGCCGGCGTCCGCGGCGACCTGCCCGGCCTGCGCCGCGAGCCACGACGGGTCCTTCTCGCTCGCCGGGGTGTTGGCGAGGTCGCGGGCCAGCGCGGTGGCCCGGGCGCGGGCGGTGCCCAGCTCGATCGCGGGGGCGTCCGCCTCGGGCCCGGCCTCGGTCAGCACGGCCAGCGTGCCGAGCGCCTTCTTCGCCGGCGACGCGCCGATCTTGAATTGGTAGGAGGCGAGCAGCGCCCCCTCGGCGAACGCGGCGAGGTCGCCGGCGGGCACGCCCGCGACCAGCGCCGTCCGGCCCTTGCCCCGGCGGGCCAGTGCGGCGCCGGCCTTGCGCAGGTCGGCCGGGGCCGCGTCGCCCACCCCGTACAGCAGCAGTTCCCGCACCCGGTCGCCGACGCGGACCTGGGCGGACGTGATCTCACCCGCCTCGCCCTTGGCCTTGTGCAGGTCCAGCAGTTCCTCCAGCGTGAACGGCAGCGACGCGGCCACCTCGGCTGTACGCATTCCACCGCCCGAACCTGCCTCTACGACCGGCCCCCTCATGACGGGTACCGCCACCACCTCGGCCCCGAGGTCGACCGCGGTCTGCGACACGGTGCCTCCGGCGCCGTGAATGCGGGTCTCGATGGGCATGGTGGCGATTCCCCCCTGGGAGTCGTGCTGCTGTACGGAATGGCAAGGGCCCCGGCGATGCCGCCGGGACCGTCACCAGCAAGCCGGGATCGGTGGAGCCGTCAGCCCACGACTTCCTTCAGGGCCTCGCCGAGTTCCTTGGCTTCGTCGGCGGAGAGCTCGACCACGAGACGGCCGCCGCCTTCGAGAGGGACCCGCATGACGATTCCGCGCCCCTCCTTGGTCACTTCGAGCGGACCGTCTCCCGTCCGCGGCTTCATCGCCGCCATGCGTGAATCCCCTTCCTGCGTAGGGCCGCGGCCTCGCACACCCTTGGCCGCGTGGCCGCGTGTCGCATCCGCGTCATCAGTAGTGGTCCATTATCTCGTCTTCCGGGCGCGAAGTGGTAACGATCAGCCTCCAGATCGGAAGACCGAAACGACGGGACCGCGCCGCGGGGCCCTTCGGCGCCGGGGCGGGACGCTTCCCGCCCCCCGCTTTCCGGTTCGTCGAAAGTGGCCTGAGAAGATCTGCTGAGGACCCCGGGAGGACGACGATGTCTGAGACCGTGCTGTACGACGTGACCGATGGTGTGGGAACAATCACACTCAACCGGCCGGACGGGATGAACTCCCTGACCACCGGGATGAAGGAGCTGCTGCGCGCGACCGTGGTGCGCGCCGCCGCCGACCCGGCCGCCCGCGCGGTGATCCTCACCGGTGCGGGACGGGCGTTCTGCGCCGGCCAGGACCTGCGTGAACACGGCGACAACCTCGCCGCGGGCAAGGGGCTGGACGACACCGTCCGCAAGCACTACAACCCGATCGTGCTGGCGATCGCGGGGATGCGCAAACCGGTGGTGGCGGCGGTGAACGGCGTGGCCGCGGGCGCGGGCGCGTCGCTGGCGTTCGCGTGCGACCTGATCGTCGCGTCCGACAAGGCCCGTTTCGCGACCGCGTTCACCGGGATCGGCCTCGCCCCGGACAGCGGCATGTCGTGGACGCTGCAACGTCTCGTCGGCCGCGCCAAGGCCACCGAGCTGCTGCTGCTGGGCGAGCCGGTCAAGGCGCAGGAGGCGCTGGAGCTGGGGCTGGTGAACCGGGTCGTCCCGGCGGACGAGCTGGCCCCGGCGTCGGTGGAGCTGGCCCGCCGCCTCGCCGCCGGCCCGACGATCTCCTACGGCGCCGTCAAGGCGGCGCTCGACCACGCGGCGACGCACGACCTGGCGTCGGCGCTGGAGCGGGAGGCGGAGCTCCAGGACGAGTGCGAGAAGACCAGCGACCACCACAACGCGACCGATGCGTTCCTGAAGAAGCAGCAGCCGGAGTTCGAAGGCCGGTAGCCCGCACCCGGCCGGTGGGGCTGTCCCCACCGGCCGTTGGGGAGCGTGCGTCAGTGTGGCCGGGGGTTCCGCGCCGGTTTGCTTGACGCATGACGCAAAAGACCGCCGAACCCCCAACCCTCCAGCTCCACGACCAAGTCGCCGTCGCCCGCGACGTGGTCAAGTCGTACGGGAGGGGCGACGGCGCGGTGACCGCGCTGCGCGGCGTCTCGGCGACGTTCGCCCGGGGCCAGTTCACCGCGATCATGGGGCCGTCCGGCTCCGGGAAGTCGACGTTCCTGCACTGCATGGCCGGGCTCGACACGGTGACGTCCGGTTCGGTGCTGATCGGCGACGTGGAGATCACCAGGCTGTCGCGGACCCGGCTGACGAAGCTGCGCCGCGACCGGCTCGGTTTCGTGTTCCAGTCGTTCAACCTGCTGCCGATGCTGACGGCGGAGGAGAACATCAGGCTCACCGGCCGGCTCGGGAACCGGCGCGCCGACCGGCGGTGGTTCGACACGATCGTGGACGCGCTGGGCCTGCGGGAACGGCTGGCGCATCGTCCGAGCGAGCTGTCGGGCGGGCAGCAGCAGCGGGTCGCGGTGGCGCGGGCGCTGCTGACGCGGCCCGAGGTGCTGTTCGCGGACGAGCCGACCGGCAACCTCGACTCGGCGTCGGGCGCGGAGGTGCTGGCGTTCCTGCGCCGCGCGGTGGACGCCTACCGGCAGACGGTGATCATGGTGACGCACGATCCGGTGGCCGCCGCGCACGCCGACCGGGTGCTGTTCCTGGCCGACGGGGCGATCGTCCACGAGCTGGCGTCGCCGACGATCGACGGCGTGCACGCCGCCATGCGCCGGATGGAGGGCTGAGCGGCATGTGGCTCATCGCACGGCGCTCGTTCGCCGAAGGCTGGGTACGGCTGGTCGCCACGCTGCTGGCGGCGGTGTTCTCCATCGGGCTCATCGCGGGATCGCTGCAGTTCACGATGCGGGCGCAGGAAGCGGTGTCGGGCAGCGACGCCAGCGAGTACGCCCGCACCGACGTGCTCGTCACGGGCGGGACGACCGACCCGGACGACGTGTACGCCGCCCCGGACGGGCATGTGGCGCTGAAGGACGTCGCCGGGCGGCCGGGCGTGGCGGCGGCGGCCGGGGACGCGCTGGTCCCGGTGACCGCGAGCGGACGGGACGGCGAGACGATCGTCCCGCCCGCCGGCGCCGGGACGACGCTGCGCCCGTGGACGCCGGAGCCCGGGCTCAACCCGTACCACCTGGAGTCGGGACGCGCGCCCGCCGCGGACGGCGAGGTCGCCGTCACCCGGCACGTGGCGCGGGCGGGGGAACTGGGCACCGGCGACCCGCTGCGGGTGATGCTGCCGAGGCAGAGCCGCGAAATGAAGATCGTCGGGATCGTCACGGTGGAGGGCCGCAGCGCCGTGGCGCGCGGCGACCTGGTGCTGGCGCCGCCGGAGACGGTCCGCAAGGCCGCGGGCCTGCCCGAAGGGACGTGGCAGGGGGTCTGGGTGAAGGCGGCGCCCGGTGTGGACGCGGCGCGGCTCAGCAACGACCTGGCCCGCGATCTGCGCGGCAAGGACGTCACCGTGCGGGCGGCGGACGGCGTCCGCGACGCCCAGTCGGCCACGCTCCAGGCGGAGGGCGTCTCGATCGGCGGCGCCATCGGCATGCTCGCGTCGGTGTCGGTGTTCGTCGGCCTGTTCGTCGTGGCCAACACGTTCGGCACGCTCGTCCGGCAGCGGACCCGGCGGCTGGCGCTGCTCAGCGCGATCGGCGCGACGCCCCGCCAGATCAAACGGCTGATCAAGTTCGAGGCGCTGGCGCTCGGGGTCGTCGCGTCGATCGGCGGCGTGCTGGTCGGCTACCCGGTGTCGGCGCTGCTGACCCGGCTGTTCGCGCGGGACGGCTTCGACATCACCGCCGCCGACGCGCAGTTCGGCTGGATCGCGCTGGCCGTGCCGGCCGGCGCCGGGATCCTCGTCACCCAGATCGCGGCGTGGCGGGCGGCGCGCAAGGCCGCGCGGATCTCGCCGATGCAGGCGCTGCGGGCCGCGAGCTCGGACACGGCGGGACGGCGCTGGCCGCGCCTGCTCGGGGCGCTGGCGGTCTTCGCCTGCGCGTGGATCTTCTTCGGCAGCGTCTTCGCCCTCCGGTACGAGGAGCCGCCCGGCCCCGAGCGCACCATCGGCACCGCCATGTTGATCCTGATGGGCTCCATGACGACCGTCGCCGCGCTCGCCGTCCTCGCCCCGTTCTTCGTCGGCCCGCTCGGCGGCCTGGTCGGACGCGTCGGGACGGCAGTGAGCGGCGAGGCCGGCCGGCTGGCCCGCGCCACGATCACCCGCAGCCCCCGCCGGGTGTCGTCGGCCGCGTCGTCCCTGATGCTCGGCGTTGCGCTGGTGAGCACGACCGCGCTGATGGTCCTGTCGGTGGGGGCCCGGTTCGACGCGGCCGGCAAGGAGGTGATGCGGGCCGAGCACGCGATCGCCGCGACGGGCATGACCTCGGCCGGTCCGGCGCCGCTGCCCCGCGACCTCGCGGACGCGGCCGCCGCCGCGCCCGGGGTGTCGCACGCCGTGGCGCTCACGGTCACCGACGCCAAGCTCGTCTCCCCCGCCCCGAAAAGTCCCTACGGCGACGACGACCCCGCGCCCCTGTACCTGATGGTGTCCGGCGTCGACCAGGAGGCGCTGCCGTCCGTCCTCGATCTCGGCGGCGGTCTGCGGCCGCTCCGCACCGGCGAGATCGGGCTCACGTCCACGGTCATGAAGGCGCAGAAGCTCCGGAAGGGGCAGCGGATCATCGTCCGGGGCGGCGCGGGGAAGGTCGCGCTGACCGTGGCGGGCGCGTACCACGACCCGTCCCACCTGTTCGCCGACCAGGCGCTCGTGTCGTCCGCCACCATGGACCGGCTCGACCCGGACGCGGCGACGCAGGCGATCCTCGTCCGCGGCGGCACCGAGGACGGCCTCACCCGCGCGGTCGCGGGCGTCCCGGGCGTCGAGGTGCTCGACAGGTCCGGGTACATCGACACGGCGTCGAGCGCGATGACCAAGGGGATGACCGTCATCTACGGGTTCATCGGGATGTCGCTCGTCCTCGCGCTGTTCGGGATGGCGACGACCGTGTCGATGAGCGTCGGCGAGCGGACCCGCGAGTTCGGGCTGCTCGGCGCGGTCGGCGCGACGGCGGCGCAGATCCGGTCGATCGTCCGGTGGGAGGCCGCCACGGTCGTGCTGCTCGGCGGCCTCCTCGGCATCGGCACCGCGCTCGGCACCGTGTTCCTCATGCACGTGGCCACGGGAAGCACGTTCCTCAGCCTGGACCCGCCGTGGTGGCTGTTCGTCGCGGTCATCGCCGGCGCCGCCGCCGTCACCCTGGCGACGTCCGCCCTCCCGGCCCGCCGTGCCGCGGACGTTCCCGTCCTCGAAGCCGCCAGGGCCGGGTGAGCCGGGACGTCAGCGGTAGGCGCCGCGGCGGTGACACCCCGTCAGGTGGTCGTCGACGAGGCCGCAGGCCTGCATGAGGGCGTAGGCGGTGGTGGGGCCGACGAAGCGGAAGCCGTGCTTCTTCAGCTCCTTGGCCAGGGCCTTCGAGCCGTCGGTGTACGCGGGCACGTCCGCCGTGTCCGCGTACGCCGGGGCGTCGGGGTCGGCGTGGCGCCAGGCGGTCGCGGCGAGGCCGCCGGGCAGGTCGAGGGCCGCGCGCGCGTTCGCCACGGCCGCCTCGATCTTCGCCCGGTTGCGGACGATCGAGGCGTCGCCCATCAGCCGCTCGACGTCGCCCTGCCCGAACGCGGCGACCTTCTCCAGGTCGAATCCGCAGAACGCGGCGCGGAAGCCCTCGCGTTTGCGCAGGATCGTCAGCCACGACAGCCCGGACTGGAACGCCTCCAGGCAGAGCCGCTCGTAAAGGCCCTGGTCGTCGCGGACCGGACGGCCCCACTCCTCGTCGTGGTAGGCGACGTAGTCGGGCGCCGACAGCCCCCACGGGCAGCGGGCCAGCCCGTCCTCGCCCCGAATCGCGGTGCTCACCCGCCCAGTCCTACCTCACGCCTGCGACAGAACGGCGAGACGCCGGAGCCCGAGGCCCATGAACGCCTTCACGACCGGGCCCGCGACGAGCCATCCGGCGCGTCCGAGCGGGCCCAGCGGCAGGTCGACGCGCTCGGCCCACACGATGCGGCTGCCATGCCCCTCGGGGACGACCTCGAACCACGCTTCGCCGCGCACCACGCGCCCGGTGTGCCGGACCGCGACGCGGCGGCCGTCCCGCCATTCGGTGATGACCATGGTGTCGAGGAACCCGACCGGCCCGATGCCCGTCCGCGCCCGGAGTTCGTCGCCGGCCTTGTCGCCGCCTTCCGCGCTGGTGAACGGCATCCACTCGGCGTGCCTCGGCCAGTCGGTCAGGACCTCGAAGACGCGTTCGGCGGGGGCGTCCGAGACGGCCTCCGCGTGGACGGCGACCCGGCTCACGGACGGTCCTCCTTCGCGAAGCCGCCGTCGACCGGCTCATCGACCGCGGTGTCCTTGCGCAGCAGCGGCGGCGTGCCGTTCACGGGCGGCTCCTCCAGGCCGTGCAGAGCGCCGACCGGGCCCGCGGCGGTGTCGTCCGTGCGGCGGTGGAGGCCGTGAAGCTGCTCTTCGAGCGCCGCGACGCGGGCGTCTCGCTCGGCCAGCGCGTCGGCGAGGCGGTGCAGGGCCTCGTCCGTCACGTGCGGCTGGTAGCCCCAGAAGGTCCGGGGCAGCCGCAGGTAGGCGACGTCCGGTGCGGTGACGGGACGGCCGCCGGCGCCGAACGGGAGCGGCGGATAGTCGGGATGGGTCTCGGCCAGCTCGCCGCCCCTGCCCATGGCGAGGACGACGACGGCGCCCAGCACGGCCATGCCGGCCAGGACGAAGACCACGACCACGATCAAGCTCCGTTCTGCTCACACCCATCTGGAGAGACGTTCCCCAGTCCACGATCGTGCCACGCTTGGCGGCATGGGTATGCAAGAGCGGAAGGTCCTTTCACCGGACGCGCCGGTTCCGCGCGGGGCCGTGGACGCGGGCACGGCGCCGCCGGTGAGCCGTGTCGAGCGGCTCACGGCCGGTGACGCCGTGGTGCTCGTCACGCTGGAGACGGACGCGCGGGAGCCCGATCCCGGGCTGCTCGCCGCCGCGTCCGTCTACGCGTGGCTGGGCGTGGCGGTTTTCCGCGTGCCCGATTCGCAGGCGGACGCGCTGCACCAGGTGCTGGACATGGTGGCGTCCATCCAGGGCACCCGTCCCCCGGCGCTCGCCCGCCGCGGCCTCGCCTAGCCCGGCTCAGACGCGGAACGCGCGCATCTGGAGCGCGAGCGTGGAGTAGTAGCCGACGAGGGTGGTCAGCTCGAAGACGGTCTCGCGGTCCAGCGGGGGGACGCACGCCGCCCAGGTCTCGTCGTCGACGTCACCGGTGACGAGAGCCCGGGTGAGGCGCAGGACGGCGTCCTCGTGGGGGTCGCCGAACTCCAGGGGCGCCTGTTCGGCGATGGCTGTGAGCTCGTTCTCGGTGAGGCCGGCCGCCCTGCCGACGGCCTCGTGGGCCGTCCGTTCGAACGCGCTGTCCCAGGCCGCGGCGACGACCAGGATCGCCGTCTCGCGGGCCCTGCCGCTGAGGGAGCCCTGGTAGCGGATCGCCGTGCCGAGCCTTTGGAGCGCGTCGCCGAGGGGCGGGTGCAGCAGGAACTCGTTGAAGGGGCCGAGGAGGACGCCCGAGTCCGAGACCAGGTCGAACAGGCGGGGTCCGGTGGCCCGCGGCCCTTCGGTGATCGACCGGTAGACGGCGAGCCGGTCGCCGTCGAGTTCTTCGGGGGTGAACGCGTGCCGCCGTGTCATCGGGTGCTCAGCCTCGAACTGATGTCGGCGGCGGTTTCGCGCAGCTGTTCGAGGATGACGCCGTGCAGGTCGCCGACCGGGTGCCGCGCGGCCGAAACGGCGACGTTGACCGCCGCGGCGGGAGCGTCGCCGGTCCCGAACACCGGGACCGACACGGAACGCAGGCCCTGCGCGAGTTCCTGATCCTGGACGGCGTAGCCGTTCTGGCGGATCTCGTCCAGTTGGGCGCGCAAAGCGTCGATGTCGGAGACGGCGTTGGGTCCGGCACCGGGAGTGAACGACGCCGCGGTGATGCGGCGTTCCAGTTCCCCGGCGGGCAGGTGGGCGAGCAGGAGCTTGCCCATGGACGTGTAAGGCGCGGGCAGGGTGGACCCGACGTGCACGTTGGCGGTGACCAGGTCGGCGTTCCGCAGCCGGGCGAGGTAGAGGACGCGGTCCTCGACGAGGACGCCGAGGTTGACCGTCTCGCCGGTCGCCTCGGCCAGCAGCCGCAGGGGGCGGTCGCTGAGCTGCACGAGGCTCGATCCCCGCATGGCGGCGGAGCCGAGGGTCAGCACCTTGACGCCGGGCTGGACGGATCCGTCGTGCCGCCGTTCCAGGTATCCGAGGTCCTCCAGCGTGGACACGATGCGGAACGCGGTCGGCATCGGGATGCCGGTGAGCGCCGCGATGTCGCTGGTGCGCAGCGACAGCGTCGTGCCGTCGAAGAGGCTCAGGACCTGCAGTCCTTTGGCGAGGGCCGCGATGTGGTAGCGCGAACGGTCACCGGCGGCGGTGTCTTCGGCGCTCATGGGTCGCACCTTCCGGGGGCGGGGGTTCGGTTGCTTGACGCCATCGTCGAGGTCACACCATACTCTTCCCTAGTGAAAGTCACTTTCACACAATGAAATTAGAACAGAAGGCGAGGGACCGCAAGTGGCTGACGGGACGCAGGCATCGCCGGACACGGCGACGGGCTGGCTGGGCCTGCGGGACGCGCGGGTGCTCGTCCTGGGCGTGGGCGGCATCGGCGCGGAGTGCGTCCGCGGATACCTGGACGCGGGAGCGGTCGTCACGGCGGTGGACCGCGACGCCGGCCGCCTGGCCGCCCTGCCCAAAGGACCTGATGGAACCCTGCCGCACACGATCGCGGCCGACCTCACCGAGTCCGGCGCCGCAGCCGCCGTCGTCAAGCGCGCCGTGGAGGAGATGGGCGGCCTCGACGTCCTGCTGCACTGCGTCGGGGTCAACGACCGCCGGCCGGTGCTGGAGTTCACCGAGGCGGACTGGGACCGGATGCTCCGCACCAACCTGACCACCGCGTTCGGGACGGCGCAGGAGGCCGGCCGTCACATGGTGGGGGCCGGCGGCGGACGCATCATCTTCCTGTCCTCGGTCTCCGGGCACCTGGCGCACCGGAAGCACGCCCCCTACGCCGCGTCCAAAGGCGGCCTGAACCAGATGATGCGCGTCATGGCCGCCGAGTGGGCCTGCCACAAGGTCACCGTGAACGCCGTCGCACCGGGCTACGTCGAGACGCCGCTGACCGCCGGATACCTCGCCCAGCCCGGCGTCCGCGAGGACCTGGTGCGGCTGGTGCCCGCCGGGCGGCTGGGCACGGCCGGCGAGGTCGTCGGCCCGATCCTCTTCCTCTCCTCACCGCACGCCGCGTTCATGACGGGCCACGTCATGTACGTCGACGGCGGACGCACGCTCGTCTAAACCAGTTTGGAGCGGCCATATGAGCCAGAACACGGGTCAGAAGATCTTTCCGCGGTTCGCGGGGAAGACGGTGCTGGTGACGGGGGCGGGCACCGGATTCGGCGCCGAGATCGCCTTCCGGGCGGCGCAGGAGGGCGCCCGGGTCGGGGTGCACTACAACAGTTCCAAGCGGGGAGCCGAGCGGACGGCCGAGCGCATCCGCGCGATCGGCGGCGAGGCGTTCACCGTGCAGGCCGACATCTCGTCCTGGGGATCGATCCGCCTGCTCGCCGACAAGGCGTTCGAGCGGACGGGGACGCTCGACGTCCTGGTCAACAACGTCGGGGACGTCGCCACAGAACAGATGTCCTGGCGTGACCTCACGCAGGAGTCCCTGGACCGCGTCATCGACGTCGACGTCAAGGGCACGTTGCTGATGACGCACGAATTCGGGTCGCGGATGCTGGAGCAGGGCCACGGCGCCATCGTCAACATCGGGTCGACCGTCGTGGTGCGGGGCAGCGCGCGGGCACCCCAGTACGCCGCCGCGAAGTACGGGCTGCTCGGCATCACCAAGTCCTACGCCGCCGCCTTCGCGCCGGCCGTCCGCGTCAACACGTTCGCGCCCGGCTTCATGGAGACCGGGGCAACGCTGGAGCGCGAGGACTGGAAGTCGGGACGCCGGGAGAAGCTCATCGCGCAGACGCCGATGGGCACCATCCCGCCGCCCGAGGTGGTGGCGGGCACGGCGCTGTTCCTGGCCACCGAGGACGCCTCGCACATCACGGGCGCCTACATGCTCGCCGACGGCGGATTCAACATGGTCGGGGCCTGACGGTCATGGCCCGGCAGTGCGAGGAACCCACCATGACCAGCACCGTCCCGGACGACACGGCGCCGCCCCGGGTGGTCGCGCGCGACCTCGCCCTCGCCTACGGGGAGACCACGGCGGCGACCGGCCTGACCTTCGACGTCCGGCCCGGCGAGTTCGTCAGCTTCATCGGCCCCTCCGGATGCGGCAAGAGCTCCGCCCTGCGCGCCGTCGGGGGCCTCCTCGAACCCGCCGCCGGGGAGCTGCTCGTGGACGGGACGCCCGTCGCGGGCCCGCGCCCGCGCGACGTCTCCTTCGTCTTCCAGGACCTGGCCCTGTACCCGTGGCGGAGCGCCGTGCGCAATGTGGAGATCGCGCTGCAGTTCGCCGGTGTCGGCCGCGCCGAGCGCCGGACCCGGGCCATGGAGGCCCTGCACGCGGTCGGGCTCGGCGACGTCCCGCACCGCTTCCCGGACCAGCTCTCCGGCGGGATGCGGCAGCGTGTCGCGATCGCACGGGCGCTGGTGTCGGACGCCTCGCTCCTGCTGCTGGACGAGCCGTTCGCCGCACTGGACGAGCTGTCCCGGACGAAGATCGGCGAGCAGCTCGCCACGCTGCTGGAAGAGCACGGCAAGACGGTGCTGTTCGTGACGCACAGCCTGTCGGAGGCGGTGTACCTGTCCGACCGCGTCATCGTGATGACCCCGCGCCCGGCGACGATCAAGGAGATCATCGAGGTTCCGCTGGCGCGTCCCCGCGAGCCGCGGGTGCTGCGCACCCCCGGATTCCACGCGCTCACCGACCGGCTGTCGGCGCTCCTGCTGGAGGACGACGTCCCAGGGGACCCGCGGTGATCGCCCCGCGCCGCGCGCTCGTCTACGCGGGGACCGTCGCGGCGGTCCTGGCCGCCTGGTGGCTGCTGTCGGCCACCGGGGCGGTCGCGCCGCTGCTGCTGCCGACGATCGGCAGCGTCGTGCAGGTGCTGGCCGACCTGGCCGGCGAGCCGTCGAAGCTCGTCGAGCCGATCGGCACCACTCTGCGGGAGACGGCGACCGCGTTCGGGATCGCGGTGCTGCTCGCGCTGCCCGTCGGCCTGCTGACCGGCTCCTCGCGGCTGCTGCGGCGCGCCTACGAGCCGATCCTCACCAGCATGAGCGTGCTGCCGCTCGTGATCCTGTACCCGGTGCTCGCGGCGACGCTCGGGGTGGGCTCCCAGTCGAAGATCATGCTGGGGCTGCTGTACGCCTTCTTCCCCGTCGCCATCGCGACGGCCCGCGCGACGGCGAACGTGGACGGCCGCCTGATCACCGCCGCCCGCATGATGGGCGCGACCCGCGCGCAGTGGCTGCGCGGCGTCGTCCTGCCCGCCGTCCTCGGCCCGGTCCTCGCCGCCATGCGGGTGTCGCTCGGGCTCGCCCTCGTCACGGTCATCGCGGCGGAGTTCATCGCCGGCGCCGCCGGCATCGGCTACCAGCTCGGCACCACCAGCCAGGGACTGGACAGCCCCGGGCTCTTCGCCTGGATCGTGATCGCCTGCCTGGTCACGGTCGCCGTCAACCTCCTGTTCTCGGTCACCACCCTCGTCCTCCAGAAAGGCGTCACCCGATGAACCTCACCCTCAAGATCGCCGCGGTCGCGGCGCTGTGCGCCTCCGCGCTCACCGCGTGCGGCGGCGACGACGCGTCCGGCCCGTCCACCTCGATCAAGATCGGGCTCGTCCAGGCGCAGGACTTCGTGCACGCCATGCCCGCCCGGGTGGCCGTGAAGCAGGGATTCTTCAAGGAGGAGGGCCTTGAGGTGAGCGTCGTGGACTTCACCTCCGGCTCCGACCTCACCAAGGCGATGACCGGCGGCTCCATCGACGTCGGCGCCGCGACCGGGCTGGACGCGGTGTCGGGCGCGGCGAAGAACCTGGAGACGCAGGCGTTCTTCGGCGTCATGGCGAAGAGCCCGATGGCGCTGATCGTCCCGCGGGACTCCGGCATCACGGGCTTCTCCGGCCTCGCGGGCAAGAAGGTCGGGATCTCCAAGGTGGGGTCGCTGACCGACTACATGATCCGCGCGACGGCGGACGCCTCCGGGGTCACCGCCGAGGAGATCAAGAAGGTTCCGCTCGGCGCCCCGTCCGCGACGATGGCGGCGATGAAGCGCGGCGACATCGACGCGTTCGTCCTGCCCGTCAACTTCGGCTTCCTGCTGGCGTCCAAGAACGAGGGCAAGATCGCGCAGCGGGCGTCGGAGGTGCTCGGCCCCGAGTCCCAGTTCGCGCTGCTGATGGCCAAGAAGTCCTACATCGGCGAGAACGAGGCGAACCTGCGCAAGCTCGCGAAGGCCTACACCCGGTCGATCGAGTGGATGAAGGCCAACCGGCAGCCGGCCATCGACCTCGCGGTGGCCGAGGTCGGCATGCCGGCGCCGCTCGCGGGACAGACCTACGACGCGCTGATCGGCGACTTCACACCGGACGGCGCGCTGAGCACGGCGGGGCTCGCGGACTACGCCAAGGCCCTGCCCAAGCTCGGCATCGCGACCTCGTCGCCCGCCGAGGAGTCCTACCTCAGCACCCAGATCATCACGGCGAAATGAGCAGGCCATGACCACCGTCACCCGGTCCGCGACGGCGCGCGAGCCGTCGCGCGCCGGGCGCGGCGAGGCCGCCGGCGCCCAGCTCGTCCGCTGGGCGACCGTGCTCGGGCTGATCGGCGCCTGGGAGGCGCTGACCCGCTTCGCTTCGGGAGGCGGCGACTACCTCACCTCGCCCAGCCTCATCGTCGCCGACGGGCTGCCGGACGTGCTGACCCGCGAGTCGCTGACGCTCGTGGGGTACACGACCTACCGGTTCCTGATCGCCTTCCTGATCACCGCCGTCGCGGGCACCGCGGTGGGCCTGCTGCTCGGCCGCCTGAACAAGCACGTCTACCTCGGCGGCCGGGACGTGGTGTCCATCCTGTACGCGCTGCCGATGGCGCCCTTCTACCCGCTGTTCGTGCTGTGGCTGGGGCTCGGCGACGGCTCGGAGATCGCGTTCGGCGCCATCCACGGGATCATGCCGGTGATCCTGATGACGATGACGGCCGCCGCGGCGGTCGAGCCGTCCGTCCTGGACTCCGGCCGGGCCATGGGCGCCGGCCGGCTGCGCCGGGCGCTGCACCTCATCGTCCCGGCCTGCCTGCCCGACATCGTCGGCGCACTCAAGATCGGCGCGGCGCTGTCGCTGCTGGGCGTGCTGCTGGCCGAGCTGATGATCTCGGTCGACGGCGTCGGCACGTTCATCGCCCTGCAGATCACCAACCAGCGGGCCGCCGCGCTGGACGCCATGGTGATCGTCGTCTGTGCGGGGGCGCTCGCCGTCAACGCCGCGCTGTCGGCGGCCGAGCGGCGTGCGTCACGCGGGCGTTCCTGACCGCACACCTTCCTTCACCTCACGGTCCTTCACCTCACGATTCGGGGAACCGACAACGATGAAACTGATCACTTTTGACGACGGCCGGGTCGGCCGCCTGGACGGCGAGGACGTCATCGAACTCGACGTCCCCTCCACGCGCGCGTACTTCGAACGCGAGGGACGCGTCGGCGAAACCGGGGAGCGGCTGAAGCTGCGCGACGTCCGGCTGCGGGCGCCGATCCGGCCGAAGAAGTTCTTCCACACCGCCGGCAACTTCGCCGACCACCACGAGGAACTCCAGGCCGTCAACTGGTCCCACCCGGTGCACAAGGGCATCGTCTTCTTCCAGAACGTCGATGCGATCATCGGCCCGGACGACCCGGTCGTCTACCCCGAGCACCTCACGAAGGAGCTGGACTACGAACTGGAGCTGGCCGTCATCATCGGCAAGCCCGGCAAGTTCTTCGGACCCGAGCAGGCGCTGGAGCACATCGCCGGGTTCACCGTCTTCAACGACATCACGGCACGCGACATCCAGCGCCGCGAGATGGAGTCCGGGGTCTTCTCCTTCAGCAAGGCCATCGACACGTTCTGCCCGATCGGCCCGTGGATCGTCACCGCCGACGAGATCGGCGACATGCAGAACCTCGCGATGGAACTGCGGGTGAACGGCGAGACGCGGCAGACCGGGCACACCAAGCAGATGCGGGTGTCGATCCCGCATCTGGTCGCCTACCACTCCCCCCAGGTTTACAGCGCCGGAGACATCCTCACCACCGGGACCGTGTCGGGCGTCGCCGCCGTCCAGCCTGACCCGTTCGGCTTCTACCTGCGTCCCGGGGACGTCGTGGAGGCCGAGATCGAGGGAGTCGGCCTGCTGCGCAACCCCGTCGTCTCCTGGCGGGACGCCTACGGCGAGCCGGCGCCGGAACGGGTCGGCTGGTGAGGTTCGCGAACCTGAACGGCCGGGCCGCCGTCATCGCCGGGGACGCGGCCGTCGACGTCGCCGGGGCGAGCGGGGGCCGGTTCCCCGCCGACCCGCAGGCCGTCCTCGCCGAATGGGACGCGTTCAGAGACTGGGCGGCGGCCCTGGACGCGGCGCGCGGCGAGCCGTTCGCGGTGGAGGACCTCGGACCGCCGCTCCCCGCCCGGCCCAGGTGTTCGCGATCGGCATCAACTACGCCGAGCACGCGCACGAGGCGGGGTACCCGCCCGAGTCCGCGCCCGTGACCTTCACCAAGTTCCCCAGCTGCCTCGCCGGACCCGTCTGCGACGTCGAACTGCCGTCCGGCACCGTGGACTGGGAGGTGGAGATGGTGGTCGCGGTCGCCCGCGACACCGTCCGCGTCCGTCTCGTGCAGCCTCTCCGGCGAGACCATGCAGAACGCGCGCACCTCGGCGATGATCTACGACGTTCCCGAGCTGCTCGTCCGGCTCTCCCGGGTCTGCCGGCTGTTCCCCGGCGACCTCGTCTTCACCGGGACTCCGTCCGGCGTCGGCAACGCCCGCACGCCCAAGCGGTTCATCCGTCCGGGTGAGGTTCTGGTCAGCGAACTGGAAGGCGTGGGCCGCCTGACACAGCGGTTTGTCGCGGCACGCGAGAACGCCGACCGCGGGGTGCCGTCGCCACCGGCGCTCCGATGACGACAACACGCCGCAAGTCGGCGAGGGGTCAGCCGCGCAGGCGGTGCCAGGGGCCGGTGACGGCGAACGTCGCGCCGGGGCCGGACTGGCGGTTGAAGAACAGCGTGCGCCCGTCCGGGGAGAACGTGACGCCGGTGAACTCGCTGCCGTTGAGGGCGTTGCGGGCCATCGCGAACGGCTCGTCCTTACGTGTGGTGCCGACGAGGTACTGCTCGCCGTCGCCGTCCTCGGCCAGGATCACGCCGCCGCCGTACGGGGAGACCGTGATGTTGTCCGGGCCGTCGAAGCGGCCGCCCGGCTTGAAGATGAGCTGGAGCTCGACCTCGTTGCGGCGCGGGTCGTAGGTCCAGACCTGGCCCGCGTGGTCGCCGGCGGCGCCGTCCTCCTTGCTGGAGAAGCTGGCGACGAAGTACGCCTTGCCGTGCCCCCACCAGGCGCCTTCGAGCTTCTGGCTCCGCGTGACGTCGCCGTCCTCGAACTGCTTGCGGATGGACGTCTGCTTCGCGAGCGGGTCGGGGACGTCCACCCACCGGGCGCGCAGCCGGGTCCCGGGCTCGGTGACGAGCGACAGGTCCGGGACGCCGGGGACGTTCAGCGCCTCCAGCTTCCCGCCCGCCAGGTAGGCGTGGTAGCCGCCGCGGTGGGCGCGGGGACGGAACCGGAAGAACAGGCCGAACGGCCTGGACGCGTCCTCGGTGAGGTAGGCGGTGAGCGTGTGCGGGTCGACGGCGACGGCCTCGTGCGCGAAGCGGCCGAGCCCCGTCAGCGGGACGGGCTCGGTCCGCCGGCCGTACGGGTCGACCTCGAAGACCCAGCCGTGGCTCTTGCTCTCTCCGCCGATCCCCTCGGTCTCCTCGCACGTCAGCCAGGTCCCCCAGGGGGTGCGGCCGCCGGCGCAGTTCACCGCCGTCCCGGCGAGGCTGACGTACTGCGACAGGAGGTTTCCGTGGCGGTCGACCTCAAGGGTGCTCGTGCCGCCGTTGGCGACCGGGTCGTAGGTCAGCGCCGGGGTCCCGACGGCACGGGTGCCGTTGGTGCCCTGCTCGTGGTTGAGGACCAGCAGGGTGTTGCCGGGGCGTCCATGGCCGCCCCGGCCGCGGCCCTGGTCGCCGCGGCCGTGGCCGCGCGCGGAGAACGTGGCCATCCCGTCGTGGTGGCCGGGGACGACGACGCCGTCGGAGATGGGGTCGCCCTCCGTCGACAGCGTCTTGTACGAGAAACCCTTGGGCAGGTCCAGGACGCCCTCGGGGTCGGGGACGAGCGGACCGTAGCCGTACGCCTCCCCGGTGTCGGCACCTGCGGACGTCTGGAAGATTCCGTCCAGGCTTCCGGCGAGGGCGATGGACAGCGCGCCGGCCGCGCCGCCCTTGACGACTCCACGGCGAGTCACGGACATGGGCACTCCTTCACGTGAGGGGATCACGCGGGAGCCTGGTCGCCGCCCCTGAACCACCGATGAACGATCACCGGCCGGGCGGCGAACCCCCAGGACAATCTTGATTCAGCGGGCCGTCGGGAAGGCCATGCCGGGCGCCTCGGACGGCCGGGACGGCTCCGGCCACCGGCTCGTGACCGCCTTGGCGCGCGTGTAGAACCGCACGCCCTCCGGCCCGTGGACGTGGGTGTCGCCGAACAGCGACGCCTTCCAGCCGCCGAAGGAGTAGAACGCCATCGGCACCGGGACCGGGACGTTCACCCCGATCATCCCGACGTGGACGGCCCGCTGGAACCGCCGCGCCGCCTCCCCGGACGAGGTGAAGATCGCCGTCCCGTTGCCGTAGGGGTTGGCGTTCACCAGCGCGATCGCCTCGCCGAGCGTCCCGGCGCGCAGGACGATCAGGACGGGCCCGAAGATCTCCTCCTCGTAGGCGGGCATGCCGGTGGTGACGCCGTCGAGGAGGCAGGGGCCGACGAAGAAGCCGGGGCCGGGCAGGTCGCGTCCGTCCACGACGATCTTCGCGCCCGCCTCCTCGGCCGCCAGGACGTGCCCGGCGACGCGGTCCCGCGCCGCCGCGCTGATCAGCGGCCCCATCCCGGTGGCCGGGTCGGTGCCCGGCCCGACCCTGATCGCGCGGGCCCGGCCGGCGAGCCGGTCGATCAGCGGGTCCGCCGCGTCCCCGACGGCGACCGCCACCGAGATCGCCATGCAGCGCTGCCCCGCCGACCCGTACGCCGCCGCGGTGATCTGGTCGGCGGCCACGTCGAGATCCGCGTCGGGGAGGACGACCGCGTGGTTCTTGGCGCCGCCGAGGGCCTGGACCCGCTTGCCTTCGGCGCTCGCCGTCCCGTGGACGCGCCGGGCGACGGGCGTGGACCCGACGAACGACACCGCCGCCACGTCCGGGTGCCTGATCAGCGCGTCCGCGGTCTCGCCGTCGCCGTGCAGGACGTTGAACACCCCGTCGGGCAGCCCGGCCTCCGCGTACAGCTCGGCGATCAGGTTGGACGCGGACGGGACGCGCTCGCTCGGCTTGAGCACGAACGCGTTCCCGCAGGCGATCGCGATCGGGTGCATCCACAGCGGCACCATCACGGGGAAGTTGAACGGGACGATCCCGGCGCACACCCCGAGCGGCTGCCGGAACGAGAACGCGTCGACGCCGGACGACACCTGGTCGGAGTACTCGCCCTTGAGCGCCTGCGGGATCCCGCACGCGAACTCGACGACCTCCCGCCCCCGGACGACCTCGCCGCGCGCGTCGTCGAGCACCTTGCCGTGCTCGGCGGTGACGAGGCGGGCCAGCTCGTCCTCGTGCCGCTCCAGCAGGTCGCGCAGCGCGAACATGACCCGTGTCCGGCGGGTCAGCGACACCTCCCGCCAGGACTCGAAGGCCCGCGCGGCGGCGCCCACGGCCAGGTCCACCTCGGCTTCGCGTCCGAGGACCACCTCCCCCCGCCGCCGTCCGGTCGCCGGGTCGTGAACCGGCGCCGCGATGCTCCCGCCGACCGGGACACCGCCGATCCGGTGCTGGATTGAAGTCATGGGGTTCCCCTCACAGGTAGCGGCGTCGGGTCTTCTTGCCGTCGTCATAGCGGGCGCGGGCCCGCCGGGTGTGCTCCAGCGCCGACGCCTCGGCGACCGGGACGTCCCACCAGGCGCCGCTGTCCGGCGCCTGGACGAGCGGGTCGGTCTCCACATGGACGACCGTCGTCCGCGGCGAGGCGATCGCCTTGCGCAGCGCGGCGCGGAATCCGTCGGCGCCGTCCGCGCGGATCACGTCGGCGCCGAGGCTGGCGGCGTTGGCGGCCAGGTCGACCGGGAGCGTCTCGCCGTCGAGTCCGGTGTCGGTCCGGGTGCGGTGGCGGGTGCCGAACCTTTGTGCGCCGACCGATTCCGACAGGTTCCCGATGGAGGCGTAGCCGTGGTTCTGGACCAGGACGACGATCAGCTTGACCCCCTCGGCGACCGCCGTGGTCAGCTCCTGGGCCATCATCAGGTACGACCCGTCCCCGACCAGGACGAACACCTCCCGGTCCGGGGCGGCCATCTTCACGCCGAGACCGCCGGCGATCTCATAGCCCATGCAGGAGTAGCCGTACTCGACGTGGTAGCCCTTGGGGTCGCCGGCCCGCCACAGCTTGTGCAGGTCGCCCGGCATGGAACCGGCGGCGCACACCACGACGTCCCGGGGCCCGGCCTCGGCATTGACGATCCCGATGACCTCCGGCTGCGCCGGTGTTTCCGCGTTCCGGGGCGCATACGCCAGGTCGACTTGGGCGTTCCAGTCGGTCATCAGGGCCCGGGTCCGGTCCCGGTAGGCGGCCGGGACGCTGTAGCCGTCCACTGCCGCGTTCAGGCCCCGGATGCCCTCCCGCGCGTCGGCGACAACAGAGACGCCCGCGAGTTTGGCGGCGTCGAACCCCGCGACGTTGACGTTGACGAACCGCACGCCCGGGTCGGCGAACAAGCTATGGGACGCGGTGGTGAAGTCGCTGTAACGGGTGCCGACGCCGATGACGACATCGGCCTCACGCGCCAGGGCATTCGCGGCCGTCGTGCCCGTCGCGCCGATGGCGCCCACCGCACACGCGTGATCCCACGGCAGAGCGCCCTTGCCCGCCTGGGTCTCGGCCACCGGGATACCGGTCCGCTCGGCGAAAGCCCGCAGATCGTCGGTGGCGCGGGAGTAGATGACCCCGCCGCCCGCCACGATCAGCGGACGCTCAGCGCCCCGCAGGACGGCCGACGTCTCCTCCAGCGCGGCGAGTTCGGGCACCGGCCGCGCGATGCGCCACACCCGCGGCGCGAACAACTCATCCGGCCAGTCATACGCCTCGGCCTGCACATCCTGCGGCAGCGCCAACGTCACCGCGCCCGTCTCGGCCGGATCGGTCAGCACCCGCATCGCCGCCAGCAACGCACTGGGCAACTGCTCAGCACGATTGATCCGATCCCAGTACCTCGACACCGGCTTGAAACAATCGTTCACCGACACGTCGTATGACCGGGCGTCCTCCAGCTCCTGCAACACCGGATTGGCTGGACGCGTAGCGAACACATCACCCGGCAAGAGCAGCACCGGCAACCGGTTGACGGTGGCCAGCGCCGCCCCGGTCACCATGTTGGTCGCCCCAGGCCCGATCGACGTCGTACACGCGAACGCGGCCAGCCGATCGCTCATCCGGGCATACCCGGCGGCGGCGTGCACCATCGCCTGCTCATTACGCGCCATGTAGTACGGCAGATCCTCGGCGTACTCCAGCAGTGCCTGCCCGACACCGGCGACATTGCCGTGCCCGAAGATGCCGAAACAGCCCGCGAAGAACCGCCGCCGCTCCCCGTCCCGCTCGCTGTACTGCGCCGCCAGGAAACGCACCAGCGCCTGACCCACCGTCAGCCTCATGACCGTCCCTCCGCCAGGTGGTTCACAGGATCTCCACCGCCGCGTCGACGGCTCCCGCGACGTCGCCGTTCGCGGGGTACAGCAGGGAGCGGCCGACGACCAGGCCGCGGACGGTCGGCAGCCGCATGGCCCGCCGCCAGCCGTCCAGCGCGGCGCGCTGGTCGTCGGCGACCTCGCCGCCGAGGAGCAGCGCCGGGAGCGTCGAGGCGGCCATCACCCGCGCCATGTCCTGGACGACGGGCACCTTCAGCCAGGTGTGCGCCGACGTGGCGCCGAGCCCGGACGCGATCGAGATCGCCCTGATCATCGCCTCGGGAGACAGGTCGTTGCGGACCCGGCCGCCCGACCGCCGCGCGATGAACGGCTCGACCATCGCCATCAGGCCGTGCCCGGCGAGCGCGGACACCGCCCGCGCGCAGCTCTCCAGGGTGCGGGCGGTCGCCGGATCGTCGTCGTCGACGCGCAGGAGCACCTTGCCGCCGTCGAGCCGCGACGCGGCGATCGCGTCGGCGCTGTAGGCGGTGAAGCGGTCGTCGATCTCGAAGGACGCCCCGGTCAGGCCGCCCCTGTTCATCGAGCCGATCACGGTCTTGCCTTCGAGGACGCCGAGCAGGAGCAGGTCCTCGACCACGTCGGGGGTGGCGAGGACGCCGTCGACGCCCGGCCGTTCCAGCGCCGTGCACAGCCGGTCCAGCAGTTCGCCGCGGTCGGCCATGGCGAGCGGGTCGCCGCCGGCGGCGAGGGCGCCGCGGGCCGGGTGGTCGGCGGCAACGAGCATCAGCCGCCCGGTCTCGCCGAGCAGCGCCGGGCGCCTGCCGCGCTCGGCGGCGGCCTCGGCGATGGACTCGGGGCGGAACGCGCGCCGGTCGGCCAGCGCCGCGATCCGTCCAGCCCGCGATCCCGCGCGGGCGTCACCGGTGTCCCGCATCTCGACGCTCACGCGGCGGTCCCCCTCAGCAGCGCCGTAACCTCGTCGCCGTCCGGCATCGCGGCCGCGCAGGCCAGCCGGGAGGCGACGATCGCGCCGGCGGCGTTGGCGAAGCCGACGACGCGCGGCAGGTCCCAGCCGGACAGCAGCCCGTGGCAGAGCGCACCGCCGAACGCGTCGCCCGCGCCCAGGCCGTTGACGACCTCGACGGGCAGCGGCGGCGACTCGGCGGTCTCGCCGCCGGCGGCGACCGCGAGGACGCCGTCCGGTCCGCGTTTGACGACGGCGAGCCGGACGCCCCGGTCGAGCAGCGCGCGGGCGGCGCGCTCCGGGTCGTTCTCGCCGACGGCGACCTCGCATTCGGCGACGTTCCCGACCGCGACGGTGGCGTGCCGGAGCGCCTCGTCCGCCCAGCGCCGCGCCTCCTGCGGGGACTCCCAGAACGTGGGCCGGTGGTCGAGGTCGAGGACGGTGAGGTCCGCGCGGCGGCGGGCGGCCAGTGCGGTGAGCGTCGCCGTCCTGGACGGTTCGGCGCACAGGCCCGTCATCGTCGCCCACAGCACCCCGGCCGCCTCGATCGCGGGCAGGTCGAGTTCTTCGGCCCGTATCTCCAGGTCGGGTGCCTTGGGGTGGCGGTAGAAGTACAGCGGGAAGTCGTCGGGCGGGAAGAGCTCGCAGAAGGTCACCGGGGTCGGCAGCTCCGCGACCTCCGCGACGAACCCGTCGTCGACGCCGTACTCGGCGAGGGCGCGGCGCACGAAGCGTCCGAACGGGTCGGCGCCGGTGCGGGTGATCACGGCGGTGCGGCGGCCGTGCCGGGCGGCGGCGACCGCGACGTTGGTGGCGCTTCCGCCGAGGAACCTGGCGAACGTGTCGACCTCGTCCAGGCCGACGCCGGACCGCAGCGGATACAGGTCGATGCCGACGCGGCCCATCGTGATGACGTCGAAGGACGCCGTTCCGTCCGTCATGAGGTGATCCCGGCGAGGAAGCCGACGCATGCGCGCACGTCTTCCAGCGGACCGGCGCCCGGGTCGGGCTCGTGGTCGATGACGGTGTCCTGCTCCAGGACGTACCAGCCGTCGTAGCCGGCGCCTTCGAGGGAGCCGATGATGCCGCCGATGTCGATGTCGCCCGCGCCGAGCGGCCGGTAGACGCCGGCGCGGACGGCGTCGGTGTAGGGCGTCGCGCCGCGGCGGACGGCGTCGGCGAGCGCGGCGTCGACGTCCTTGAGGTGGACGTGGGCGACGCGTCCGGGGACGCGGGCGGCCAGCTCGGCCGGGTCGGTGCCGCCGATCAGCAGGTGGCCGGTGTCCAGGCACAGCGGGACGCCTGAGCCGTCGAGGACGCGCCGGACCTCGCCCGACCCCTCCACCATCGTCCCGACGTGCGGGTGCAGCACCGCGCGGACGCCCGCCTCGGCGGCGAGGGAGTCGATCCGGTCGAGGTTGGCGAGCAGGGCCGTCCAGCCCGCCGCGTCGAGCGGGGGACGCCTGTCGTAGCCGTCGAGGCCGTGGACGGCGGCCAGGACCAGCGTCAGGCCCGGTTTGGAGCGTTCCATACCGAAACCGGACAGAATCCGCCGTATCTCGGGCAGCGGGTCGCGTCCGGGATCGTGGAGCACGACGGGCGCGAAGCCGCCGGCGGGACGCAGCCCGTGCTCGGCCAGCAGTGCGGCGCGTTCGGCCGCGCCGGGCGGCAGGAAGCCGTCCGGGCCGAACTCCGTGGCGGCGAGCCCGAGGTCGCGCATCTCCGCGAGCACCCGTCCGGGCGCCATCTGATGCCCCCAGCCCGGGACCTCGCAGACCCCCCACGAGATCGGGGCTCCCGCGACGCGGTCGTTGATCATCGGCTTACCATCTCCCCAGCGAGGCGCCCGGCCCCGGAGCCGGAACCGGCCCCGCCGAGTCTGCTGAACATGCTGAAGGCATGTCAATAGTTTGTTAGGACATTATGAGGTAATAAGTTAAACACACAAACGCGGGTACGATCGTTCCGAGGAGAGGAGGCGATGCGTGTACCGACCGCGCGTGACCGTGGACCGGGCCAGCCCCGTCCCGCTGTACTACCAGCTCGCCCAGCAGCTCGAGGCGGCGATCCGGGCCGGTGAGCCCGCCCCGGGCACCCGGCTGGAGAACGAGGTGGAGCTCGCCGACCGCTGCGGGCTGTCGCGACCGACCGTCCGCCAGGCCATCCAGCACCTGGTGGACCGTGGCCTGCTGGTGCGCAAGCGCGGCGTCGGCACCCAGGTGGTGCAGTCGGAGATCCGCCGCCCCGTCGAGCTCAGCAGCCTGCACGACGACCTGGCGGCGGCCGGCCGGGACCCGCGCACGGAGGTCCTCGAACTCGGCCCGGTCCCGGCCGATGACAAGGTCGCCAAGGAGCTGGGCGTCCCGCCCGGCGCCGAGGTCACCCGGATGCGCCGGATGCGCTACACCGGCGAGGAGCCGCTCGCCCTGCTCACCAACTACCTGCCCCTCGACCTGATCAAGGTGACCGAGGCCGACCTCACCGAGCACGGCCTGTACGAGCTGCTCCGCGGCACCGGCATCAACCTGCGCATCGCGAACCAGACCATCGGCGCCCGCGGCGCGACGGCGGCCGAGGCCCGGCTGCTGGACGAGCGGCGCGGCGTCCCCCTGCTGACCATGAACCGCACCGCCTTCGACGACAAGGGCGCGGCGGTCGAGTACGGCTGCCACGTCTACCGGGCGGACCGCTACTCCTTCGCCCTCACCCTCGTCGAACGCTGACCCCGCGGCGCGGCCGCGGGCGAACCTCCGGTGAAATCCGGTTGATCGATTAGAGCGCTCTATTGAATTAGAGCGCTCTAACGCTTACGGTTCAGGCGTCCGCACCTCGCATCAGGAGGAACCCGATGCACCTGAAACCCACCCCCCGAGGCATCCGCCGCGCACCCCGCCTGGCGGCGGCCGCCACCACCGTGGCGCTCGCCGCCGCCGTCCTGCCCGCCGTCCCCGCGGCGGCCCAGGGCGACGAGCTCGCCCTGGTCCAGGCCCGCCTGGAGACCCCTCCGGTCTTCGACGACGACGCGGGCGGCAACGCCAACGCCGACGACCCCGCCATCTGGAGCCACCCCGACGACCGGGACGGCGACCTGGTCATCGCCACCCTCAAGGAGGGCGGGCTCGCGGTGTACGACGCCGCCGGCAACGAGATCCAGCGCCTCGCCGCACCGGCGGCGCCCCGACCCGGCGACACGGTCGGCCGGTTCAACAACGTCGACCTGGTCTACGGCTTCCGGCTCGGCGGCGAGAGGACCGACCTCGCCGTCGTGTCCGACCGCGGCCGGGACACCGTCCGGACGTACGCGATCGACCCCGACCTGGCCGAACAGGGCCAGGCGCCGCTCACCGACGTCACCGACCCCGGTGTCACACCCGTCTTCTCGGCCTCCCAGGACGAGGTCAACGAGGAGCGCACCGCCTACGGGCTCGCGTCCTGGACGGACTCGCACGGCAGGTCCTACGCGGCGGTCAGCCGCGCCGACACCTCGCGGCTCGGCCTCGTCCGCCTGGAGGCGACCCGCACCGGCACGGTCACCTACCGGCACCTCGGCAACGTCGACCTGCCCACGTCGTTCTCGCTGCCGGGCGGCGGCACCTGGACGCCGTGCGGCGATCCCGGCGAGGGCCCGCAGGTCGAGGGGATGGTCGCCGACACCGAGAACGGCGCCCTGTTCGCCGCGCAGGAGGACGTCGGCATCTGGCGCATCCCGATGTCCGGCGGCGCGCCGGTGCTCCTGCACAAGGTCAAGCAGTACGGCGTCCCGGCCACCTACAACCCGGTGACCGACGAGTGCGAGGTGAGCGGGCCCGACCCGGGCGTGGGCGGCGAGCACCTGACGGCCGACGCCGAAGGGCTCAGCGTCTACCGGCAGGACGACGGCGAGGGCTACCTGATCGCCTCCAGCCAGGGCGACAACACCTTCGCCGTCTTCGACCGCGAGGACCCGGAGGACTACATCGGCCGCTTCCGCATCGCTCCGGGCGCCACCGTGGACGGCTCCGAGGTGTGCGACGGCGCGATGGTGACCAGCGCCCCGATCGGGGGCTTCTCCGACGGCCTCCTCGTCGTCCACGACGGCGTCGACACCCCCGACGAGGTCGACGGGGACGGCGAGGTCCGCGAGAAGACCAACTTCAAGTTCGTGGCCTGGGAGGATGTGGCCCAGCCGCTCGACCTGGACGTCACGCCCGGCGACTGGGACCCGAGAGACTGAGCGACCCGGGAGACTGAGCGACCCGAGAATCTGAGCCGCACCCGACCCGGTGAGCCGCCGTCATGGAGCCCCCCATGGCGGCGGCTCACCGCCGACCCTTGGAGAGCACCGCATGGCCCACCCGACCCTGGAGGACGTCGCGGCCCGCGCCGGGGTGTCCCGCGCGCTGGTGTCCCTGGTGATGCGCGGCTCCCCCAAGGTCGGCCGGGAACGCCGCGAGGCCGTGCTCGAAGCGGCCCGCGAACTCGGTTACCGGCCCAACGCCATGGCGCGCGGTCTCGCGGCGGGCCGGACGGGCATCGTCGGGGTGCTGCTGGCCGACCTCCACGAGCCGGTGAGCGCCGCGATCCACGACGGCCTGGCCGAGGAGGCCGCCCGGCGCGACGTCCGGCTGCTGCTGACCACGGGACGCGGCCGTCCCGCACTGGAGCGCACCGCCCTGGAGGACCTTCTCGACCTGCGCCTGGACGGCGTCGTCCTCGCCTACCCCCGCATCACCGCCGCCGAGATCGGCCGGGCCGCGGCCGGCTCGCCGGTCACCGTCGTCGGACGCGCGCTCCGGTCGGCCGGCGTCGACTGCGTCACCGGCGACGACGCCGCGGCCGTGGACCGGGCGATCGCGCACCTGACGTCGCTCGGGCACAGCCGCATCGCCTGCCTCGACCTCGGCTCCCGCCCGTCCCCGCTGCGCCGCACCTGCGCGGCCGTGCTCGGCCGCACCGCCGTCCTGACCGATCCGGACGAGCCGTGGCGCGCACCGGAGCCGCCGACCGCCGTGCTCGCGCTCGGCGACGCGACCGGCGCCGCCGCCCTCACCGCCCTGCTGCGCGCCGGGCGGAACGTCCCCGGGGACGTGTCCCTGATCGTCCACGGCGATCCCCCGGGCGCCCGTTCGGCGCCGGTCACCACGATCGCCCCGCCGCCCCGCGAGCTGGGGCGCCTGGCGATGGCCGCCCTCCTGGACCGGATCCGCGACGGCGCCCCGGCGAAGGCGCGGCGCCTAACCGTCCCGCCGCTGCTGACCGAGCGCGGCACCACCGGCCCGGTCAGGCGATGACGCGCAGACCCGGGGCCGCCAGCGAGATCGGGCCCGCGTAGACGTCCCGCGCCGCGCGCAGAGCCTCGGCCGGGTCCGCCCACGGGCGCAGATGCGTGAGGACGAGATGCCCGGCGCCGGCCTCCTTCGCCAGGCCGGCCGCCTGCGCCGGAGTCAGATGCGCCCGGTCGGAGCCGGGCGTCGCCACGGACGCGGCGGCCTCGCACAGGAGGACGTCGGTGCCCTGCGCGAGCTTCAGCAGCTCGTCGCATTCCCCGGAGTCGCCCGAATAGGTGAGGGACGCGCCGCCCGCCGTGACCCGGACGGCCAGGGCGGGCACCGAATGCCGCACCGGCGCCGTCTCGACGGTGAACGGCCCGAACACGGACGGGCCGGGGGCCGCGTCCACCCACCGCAGGCCGTCCGCGTAGGCGGGCGGCGACGGGCCGGCCACCTTCGCGCACGTCCCCGCCGGAGCCAGGACGGGCAGCGGCGCCGACGGCCCGCGGCGGTCCCGGACGTAGGCGAGCGGGATCAGGTCCGAGCAGTGGTCGCGATGCGCATGGCTGACGACCACGGCGTCGATCGCGCACGGGTCGGCGAAGCGCTGCAGCGGGCCGAGCGACCCCGTCCCGGCGTCCAGCAGGAGCCGGAAGCCGTCGCGCTCCAGCAGGTAGCAGGAGCAGGCGGCCTCCGGCCCCGGGACCGTTCCCGCGCAGCCGACGACGGTCAGGATCACGGCAGGACGCGTGCCACGAGGTCGGCGACGGCGCCGTCCGCGCACGCGCCTACCACGAGATCGGCGGCGGCGCGGACGGACTCGGCGCCGTCGCCGACCGCCGCGCCGAGCCCGGCGGCCTGGATCATGTCGAGGTCGTTCGGGTTGTCGCCGATCGCCGCGATCTCGGCCAGCGCCACGCCCCGCGCGGCGGCCAGTTCGCGCAGCGCCGTGCCCTTGGTGGCGCCGGTGGGCAGCACCTCCAGGTAGGTGTCCTCGGAGCGGACGAGGGTGGCGCCCGGGATCGCCTCGGACACGGTCCGTTCGGCCGGGTCCATCAGCTCGGGGCGGTCGCAGATCAGCATGACCTTGATGATGTCGTCGAACGGCAGCTCGCCCCATGAGCCGATCTCGGTGAGCCCGATCCCGTCGCGCCGGGCGTACTCCGCCAGCGTCGGCGAGGTGGCCCGGACGTGGGCGCGGCCGCCGCTGAACGCGACCGGCCAGACCCCCTCGGGCAGCTCGCCGAACAGCGACGTCAGCTTCGCCCACACCACCACGCTCAGGCAGCGCCGGTGCAGGACGGCGCCGGTGCTCAGGTCGACCACCCGCGCGCCGTTGTAGAGGATCGCCGGGGTGGTGAGGCCGAGCGTGCGGTAGTACGGGAGCGCGGCCTCCTCGCCGCGCCCGGTGGCGATGACGACCGTCCCGCCCGCCGCGGCGAAGCGGCGCAGCGCGGCCAGGCTCGCCTCGACGATCTTCAGGTCGCGGCCGACGAGGGTCCCGTCCAGGTCGGTGACGATCCAGTCGACGGTGCGGACGCCGGTGGTGCTCATGCGCCGGTCACTTCGAGCATGACGGAGCCGTCGAGGTCGAACCCGCCGACGCACGCCAGGTAGCCGGGGGCCTCGTGGTCGGGCGCGCCGGGCGCGCCGCCGAGCGGCAGGTACGTCCCGCCCGCCTGCCGGACCAGCAGCAGCGCCGCGGTGACGTCCCACGCGTTGATGGACGGGTCGAACGCGACATCGGTCCAGCCGGCGGCGACGTGCGCGAGGGTGAGCGCGGCGCTGCCGGGGCGGCGCAGCGTCGCGAACGCGTCCACCATCATGCCGAAGCGGCGCAGGGCGTCGTCGCGGTCGCCGGCCAGTTCGCGGGCGCTCGGATAGGACGTGGCGACGACGGCGGTCGCGTCGCGGGCGGCGCCCCTGCTCTCGATGCGCTCGCCGTCGCAGGTCGCGCCGCCGAGGGACGCGCTGAACATCTCGTCCCGCACCGGGTCGTACACCGCGCCCGCGACGACCTCGCCGCCGGCGACGGCGCCGATGGACACGCAGAAGAACGGCAGGCCGACGGCGAAGTTGGCGGTGCCGTCGATGGGGTCGACGTACCAGCGGATGTCGCCGTCGGCCCCCTGCGCGCCGCCCTCCTCGCCCACGACGACGCTGCCCGGGGTCTCCTTGCCGAGCACCTCCCGGATCGTTTCCTCCGCCGCGCGGTCGTGCTCGGTGACCGGGTCGTGCATGTCGCGCTTGGTGTCGACCTCGGGACGCGAGCGGAACGCCGCCCGCAGCCGGTCCCCCGTGGCGCGAGCGGCGAGCTCGGCGATTCCGGCGAGCTCCCGCGAAGCGGGCACATCGACGTTCATTCGTCTCCTTCGATCGCGTTGGTGAGCAGTTCGAGCAGCTCGTGCCCGTCGTCGACGACGGCGTCTGGACGGTACCTGACCTCGTACGGAACGTCGTAGGTGCCCTTGGCGACCATCAGCACGTTGCCGCCGACACCGGCGCGCCGCCCGCATACCACGTCCCGGTCGAAGTTGTCGCCGACGTACCAGGCGTCCCCGGGGTCGACGCCGAGGGCACGGGTCGCGATCCAGATCATCTCCGGGTTGGGTTTGCGGACGCCGGCCTCGTCGCTGTAGACCTCCAGGGCCAGTTTGCCCGCCAGACCCGTCGCCGCCGTGTAGTCGCGGTGAACGGCGCCCGACAGCGAGTTGCTGACCACCGCGCAGGCGATGCCGAGGCCGGCGGCGGTGTCCAGCAGTTCGGGGATGCCGGGGCGGGTGCGGCGGTCCTGACGCAGTTCGCCCATCCGCTTGCACAGCGGCGTCGCCTGCGCGACGACGAACTGGCGGGCGGGCGCGGGCCAGTCGGCGGCGACGTAGTCGCCCCAGAACGCGGTGTGGGTCATCTCCGGCGGCGCGTACGGGCGGGACATCGCGTCCTTCCAGTACTTGTCCGCCGCGGAGCCCGCCTTGATGTCGGCCTCGACGGCTGCGGCGTCGAGGTCATGGCATCCGGCCCGGGTGAGGGCCGCGTGCACCTCCTTGGCCAGCGCCGCCGACCATCCCGGGCGCCGGGACGTCTCGACCAGCACGCCGCCGAAGTCCAGCAGCAGCGCCCGCGGCCGGGGAAGGGAAGGGGTCACGACGCCGCCTTCTGGACGGGGGCGGCCGCGTCGTCCCACGCGTCCATCCGGGAGCCGTCCCGGCCGAACAGGTGGAGGCGGGCGGGCCGCGCCCAGCAGTGGAGCCGGTCGCCCGGCTCGGCTTCGGGGCTCTCGTGTGTGACGGCGAACATCTCGGTGTCCAGGACGCGCAGCTGGACGGTCCAGCTCGACCCGGTCGGCAGGACGGTCTCGATGACGGCCTCGTCCGACCAGGCCCCCTCGGGCACGTCGTCCCGCGACCGCGCCAGCTTGAGCGCCTCGGGCCTGATGCCCGCGCACCCCGGCCTCCCCACGCCGGCGTGTTCCGCCACGTACCGCAGGAGGGAGCCGGCAACGCCGTCCGGCTCGCCTTCGCCGATGCCGACGATGTTCATCGGCGGGCTCCCCACGAACTCGGCGACGAACCGGTTGACGGGACGTTCGTACATTTCCATCGGCGGCGCCACCTGCTGCAGTTCCCCCTCGGACATGACCGCGATGTGCGTGGCCATCGTCATGGCCTCCATCTGATCATGCGTGACGAACACGACGGTCGCGCGCGTCTCCTCGTGGATGCGTTTCAGCTCCGTCCGCATCTCCAGGCGGAGCCGCGCGTCCAGGTTGGACAGCGGCTCGTCCAGCAGGAGGACGTCCGGGTCGACGGCGAGCATGCGGGCCAGCGCGACACGCTGCTGCTGCCCGCCGGACAGCTGGGACGGGTAGCGGTCCATGCACTCGGCGACGTGCACCTTCTCCAGCGCCTCCTTGGCGCGGGCCTTGCGGCGCTCGGCCGGCACCTTGCGCATCCGCAGCCCGAACTCGGTGTTGCCGAGGACGGTGAGGTGCGGCCAGAGCGCGTAGTTCTGGAACACGAGGCCCATGTCCCGCTTCTCCGGCGGCACGTAGATCCCGCGTTCCACCGAGTCCAGGACCCGGTCCCCGACGGTGATCTCACCCCGGGTCGGCTGCTCCAGCCCGGCGATCATGCGCAGGGTGGTCGTCTTGCCGCAGCCGGACGGTCCGAGCAGGCAGGTGAACGACCCGTCGGGGATGGTGAGGTCGAGATCCTGCACCGCCGCGCGGCCGCCGCCGCCGTAGTGCTTGACCACCCCGCTGAGCGTGATGTCCGGCATTGATCAACCTCCGATGCCCGAGGCCAGGCTGCTCTTGGTGAGCCGCTGGGCCAGGTAGGTCATGGTGAACGAGAGCAGGGCGATGATGAGCACGACCCCGTTGGCGAGCTGGGTGTAGCCGTACTCGACGAGGCCGATGGACAGCGTGGTCAGCAACTGCGTGCCGGACGTCGTCAGCATGATGACGATGCTGAGTTCCTTCAGCCCGGAGATGAACGGCAGCACCACGCCGGTGACGAGCGCGCCCTTCTGGATCGGGATGATGATCCGGATCATCCGGGTCGGCCAGCGCGCACCGCTGATCTGCGCGGCCTCCTCCGGTTCCCGGCCGAGCTGCATCATCGCCGAGATCCCCGACCTGGACGAGTACGGCAGGTGCGTCACGACCATCACCAGGACGAGCAGTGTGATCGTCCCGTAGAGGGCCGGGATGGGGCCGCGCTGGACGGCGAACAGCGACAGGCAGGCCGCGGCGAACGCGATGCCGGGAACCAGGTAGGGCAGGAACGACACCTGCCGCAGGAACGCGGAGACCCGGCTTCCGGCGCCGCGCACCACCACGTACCCGATCAGCAGCCCGAAGAAGCCGCAGATGAGGGCGGCGAGGCCGACGATCCGCAGGCTGTTCCAGGCCGCGTCCCACATCTGGTTGCCGCGCAGCACGCCGTGCGGGAACCCGACGGCGCCCTCGATCTTGGCGCCGAACCAGTAGTCGAGGGTGAAGTTGTCGGCGCTGAAGACGCCGGGGGTCTTGGTGATGGTCGAGAAGAACAGCGTCAGCACGGGGATGACGACGCTCACGGCGAACACCCCCGCCGCGAGGGCGAACGCGGGCCAGCGCCAGCGGCGCAGGTCGCTGCGGCGGTCCATCGCGCCCTTGCCGCCGACCGTGACGAACCGGCGCTGCTCCCGCACGAGCCGGGTGTCGATGATCACGACGAGCACGCCGACGAGCACGATCACGCCCGCCAGGGTCGAGGCGACGCCGGTGCTGCGGTCCCTGATGGCGTGGTAGAGGCTCGTGGACAGGACCTTGTAGTCGCTGGGCAGGCCGAGGATGTACGGGGTGCCGAACGTGCCGAGGACGCGGCCGAGGACGAGCAGCACCGCCGATGACAGGGCGGGCAGCATGAGCGGCAGCGTGATACGGCGCAGCACCGTCCGGCCGCCGGCGCCGAGGATGCGCGCCGAGTCTTCGAGCTGCGAGTCGATGCGGCGCAGCGCGTTGCCGAACAGCAGCAGGACGAACGGGTAGTAGTGCAGGCCGAGCGTGATGATGATGGGCACCGGCCCGTAGGCGAGCCAGTCCGGTGTGTGGATCCCGGCGCCCTGCAGGTAGCCGACCTGCCCGCCGGAGCGCTCGTTCTTGAACAGCGACAGCCACGCCAGCGCGAACGTCCAGGACGGCAGCATGTAGGGGACGACCAGCGCCCCGGCCAGGAACTTGCGGCCGGGCACGTTGGTGCGGGTGACGAGCCACGCCATCGACCCGCCGACGACGAGGGCGAACACGATGACGCCGACCCCGATCGTGAGGGTGTGCACCAGCGGTTCCCAGAACAGCAGCCGGCTGACGGGCGAGCGGAACACCCGCCACAGGTAGTAGCTCGTCCACGAGCCGGACTCCTGGCCGGTGCGGGTGTCGTCGCCGTACTGGACGCGTCCCGCGTCCGAGATGACCGAGACGAGGGGGGCGATGACGAGGTAGAGCAGCGCGACGCTCAGCACGAGGCCGAGCAGCACGGTGGGGTCACGCAGAAGCACGCGCAGCTTGTAGAGCACGCGCCGGCCGCGTGACGGCCGTGCGGGGGCGGCGACCGCCATGGACGATTCCTCCGGGGTGGGGCCCGGCGGGTCACGAACGCGACCCGCCGGGACGAGAGATCAGGAGTGGTTGACGCGCCAGAAGTCCTGCATCCCCTGGCGGGCGCGGAAGTCCGCGGGCAGCGACTCCGGCGAGAACGTGTACAGCTCGGTCGGCCAGTCGGTCAGCCCCGGAGGGGTGTTCGGGCTCTGCCCGACCGACTTGTTGCCCGACACTCCGCCGCTACCGGCCTCCAGGCTGAAGCCCTCCTTCGTCATCGCGAAGTGGACGAAGAGCTTGGCGGCGTTCGGGTGCTTGGAGCCGGTCGCGATCGTGGCGTACTTGGGGTACATGAAGCCGGACCACGGCGTGAGGCCCTCGCAGACCCGCATGTCGTACTTCTTCTGCTCGATGTCGCGGAACTTCGCGGTCGACAGCAGGCCGATCTTCACCTGGGTCTGGTTGGGGGCCGAGATCCCGGCCGCGACGTCCTCGTCCTCACCGGTCAGGATCGGGTCGTTCTTCGCGAGCCGCTTCACCCACTCGTGGACGGCGTCCTTCTCGTCGGTCTTGAGCTCGCCCTTGCCGAGCTTGCCGTAGGCGGCGGCCAGCTTGTCCCCGCCCTTCTCCGACATCTGGGTGAACCACTGGATGAAGATCCCCTTGCCGAGGGGGTCCTGCATCATCACCTTGCCCTTCCACTTGGGGTCGGTGAGCTCCCACATGTTCTTCACCGGGCAGCCGTCGGGACTGAGCTTCGGGTTGTAGAGGAACACGTAGCCCTTGGAGATCATCACCAGCGGGTTGCGGTCCTTCTCCTCGATGTTCGCGGCCAGGTCCGGCGGGATCCAGGTCTTGACGATCTTCTGCGGGAGGAGCTGCGAGACGAGCATCGGGCCGTCCTCGAACAGGCTGACGTCGATCGTGACGTTCTTGGCCTGCGCCTCCCGCGTCATCTTCTCCGCGGTCGCGGCGGCCTTGGACTTCACGCCCTCCGCCTTGATCCCGTACTTCTTCTCGAACTCCTTGGCCATGTCCTTGACGTCGCCGCTGCCGTCGTAGACCAGAACGCTGCCCTCCTTCTTCGCGGCGGCGATGAGCGCTTGCAGGTCGAAGGACGCGGCGTCCTCGACGGTGACGGACGGCAGGGGCTCGCCGGCCCCGGCCTCGCCGCTGCTCGACGGCGCGCAGGCGCCCAGCGCCGCGGTGGCGAGCGCGGCCAGCACGGCTACGCCGGCCCGTGCCCGGTGGCCTCTCGGATTGCTGCGGATCATGGTGGGTTCTCTCCTTGCGGATCGCCGTGGGCCCCCGGACCTGCGGCTTCATGGGTACGGCTAGTGACTGCGTTTGAGCATTGCGTCCGAGAGCGCGTCGGCGGCCTCACCGAGGCGCCGACCGACCGCGTCGAGCCGGTCGAGCAGTTCCCGCTTGCGCAGGACGTCGATGTCGAGCGGCCCGCCGAACAACTCGGTGAGGGCCGCCTGCCGGGTCTCCCGGACACGGTTGCCGGCCTTGCGCGCGCCCAGCGCCGCGATGGTGACCGCGGCGGGCTCGGCGAGGACCTTCCGGACGGCGGTGTCGAGGGCGGTCAGCCCTTCCAGCACCGCGTCCAGCGGGGGTACGGCGAAGCCGAGTCCGGGCGGCCCGAACATGTCGGCCTCGCGGACGAAGTCGCGGAGGTTGTCCAGGACGTCGTCGACGGAGCGGGAGAGCCGGTAGAGGTCCTCCCTGTCGATGGGGGTGGCGAGGACGCCGCGCAGCATCGCGGCGAGCGCGGCCCGCTCGGCGTCGCCGGCGTGCTCGATGTCGGCCATCCGGGCGCGGGCCCGGCCGGACGGGGTGCGCCCGGCGGCCATCTCGCGGGCCAGTTCGGCGCCGTCGCGGGCCGCGCTGACCTGCAGCGCGACCTGCCCGATCACCCGGTCACCCGTCCGGCCGCGCAGATCGTCCCAGACGAGCCTCATCCGCCGGACGGGCCGGATCGCCGCGCTCACAGCGTCCTCATCGCCAGGCCGCCGAGCGCGCCGGCGGCGAACGCGAGCGGCAGCGTGAACACCCACGCCGCGCCGATGCCGAGGACGTTCTGCCAGCGCACCCGGGACGTGCCCTCGCTGGCGGCGACGCCCACGACCCCGGCGGTGATGGACTGCGTCATGCTGACGGGGGCGCCGGCGATAGAGCTGGCCGCGACCGATGCGGCGGCGGCCGCCTCGGTGGACACCACGTGCAGCGGGCGGGCGAGCACCAGCCCGCGTCCCAGCCGGTCCCCCACCCGGTGGACGGCGCTCAGCGCCCCGGCGCAGAACACGACCGCGATCGCGGCGAGCACCAGCGGGGTCGGCTGGACCGGCCCGACCGCGCCGAGTTTGCGGGTGGACACGACGTGCCGCGCGACGCTGACGACGGCGAGCATCTTCTGCCCGTCGTTGGCGGCGTAGGCGGCGCACTGGGCGCTGTAGGCGAGGACGTGGACGGCTCGCAGCGCGCCGGACATCCGGGTGAAGGACGGCACGCGCCGCGAGGCGCGGCCGAGCGCGTACCCGGCGCACAGGCCGACCAGCGGCGCCGCCGCCCCGATGAGCAGGACGAGGGCGATCCCGCGCCAGGAGACGTCCAGGCCCATGCCGAGCCCGGCGCCGCCGATGCCGCCGACGATCGCGAGCGTCAGGCTCGTCGGCAGCCCCCGTCTGGACAGGCCGCCGACGACGGCGAGCGCGACGGTGACGCCGAGGAGGAAGGCGAGCGCGCCGCGCCGGTCGCCGAGGTCGGTGAGGCCCTCGGTGAACGTCCGGGCGACCGTGACGGTGAACTGCGGGACGACGACGAGCGGCACGAGCAGCAGCGCGGCCAGCGGCAGCATCGGCGAGCGGGGGAAGCGCCCGCTGAGGCCGAGCAGCGCCGCGCCGTCGTTGACCCCGGTGACCCACACGAACGCCAGCGCCACAGCGGCGAACGCGATCGCCCAGGTCATCGCAGCTCCGCGAGTGCGACGCGGCGGCCCTCGCGCAGCGACAGCGTGGCCGCCTCGGCGATGAAGAACGCCTCCAGCGCCTCGTCGACCGTGCACGGGCTGGCCACGGTTCCCTTGGCCATTTCTAGGAACGTTCCAATCTCGCTCGCGTAGGCGGGTTCGAAACGCTCCCAGAAGTCCGTCCACGCGTCGCCGGACGGCCAGTCGACGCCGGGTTCGGCCGACCGGATCGCGGCGCGCTCGTCCAGGCCGACGACCCATGTTCCGGCGGTGCCCGACAGTTCCATCCGGACGTCGTAGCCGGCGCCGTTGTACCGCGAGCCCTGCAGCGTCACGATCGTCCCGTCGTCCAGGACCATGACGGCGGCGCTGGTGTCCACGTCGCCCGCCGCCGCGAAGTAGGCGTCCCCGCGGTTGGCGCCGACGGCGGTCACCGACTCGACCTCCCGCCCGGTGACCCAGCGCAGGATGTCGAAGTCGTGGATGTGGCAGTCGCGGAAGATCCCGCCGGACGAGCGGACGTAGTCGGCGCCCGGCGGGGCGGGGTCGGCGGTGACGAGGTGGACGCGGTGCAGGCTGCCGAGCCGTCCGTCCTGCACGGCGCGCCGGGCCGCCGCGTAGCCGGCGTCGAACCGGCGCTGGAAGCCGATGTGCACGGGGACGCCCGTCTTGGCGGCGCGGTCGCGGACCTCCAGCGTCGTCCGCAGGTCGGGCGCGACGGGCTTCTCGCAGAACGCGGGGACGCCCGCGTCGCAGGCGCGGACGAGCAGTTCGGCGTGGGTGGAGGTGGGGGTGGCGATCACCACCGCGTCCAGGCCGGCGCCGAACACGGCGTCCGGGACGTCGGCGCGCGCTCCGAGCGGGCCGGCGAGCGCCTCGGCGCGGCGCCGGTCGGCGTCGCCGATCAGCAGGTCGCCCACCAGGGGGTGCCCGCCCAGGAACCGGGCGTGCCACGCCCCGATCCTCCCCGCGCCCAACAGTCCGACCCGCATGCTGTGCCTCCATGGCCTTCCGATCGGGATGGCGAGTTCACTTGTCATTAACCTGGCCGACCGGCGGCGGACACCGGTCGTTCACTCGCTCGTCATCTCCGAGGCTTGGGTGCATTTCTAGCCCCGCGGCGAACGTCAGTCAATACTTTGTTCTTACATCTTGACGTTCTGACTTGAAGTCATCGCGACCTGACGCCCCGTCCGGCGGCACGGACGCCCCGGTGACGGCGGCGCGGGCGGGCGCGTTACAGAGGGCTCGGCTCGGGCAGTGGCTCTCTGTGCCGGATCCAGCCGCCGCCATGGGGACGAGATGAGACACGAGATCGATGAAGCCACCGTCGTCGTGGTCACGGGCGCCAGTGGCGGGATCGGCCGGGCCGCCGCAGCGGCGTTCGGCCGGCGGGGAGCCCGGGTCGCCCTTCTCTCGCGAGGCGAGGAGGGGCTGGCGGGCGCCGCCGCCGACGTCGAGGCCGCCGGCGGGCACGCACTCCCGATCAGCACCGACGTGGCCGACATGGGCCAGGTCGAGCGGGCGGCGCAGACGGTCGAGGAAGAGTTGGGGCCCATCGGCGTCTGGGTGAACGTGGCCTTCTCCTCCGTCTTCGCGCCGTTCTGGGAGATCGAGCCGGACGAGTTCAAGCGCACCACCGAGGTCACCTACCTCGGCTACGCCAACGGCACCAGGGCGGCGCTGAAGCGGATGATGCCGCGCGATCGCGGCGTCGTCGTCCAGTGCGGTTCGGCGCTGGCCTACCGCGGGATCCCGCTGCAGAGCGCCTACTGCGGCGCCAAGCACGCCGTCCAGGGGCTCCACGACTCGCTGCGCGCGGAACTGATGCACGAGGGCAGCGGGGTGAAGGTGACGATGGTGCAGATGCCGGGGGTGAACACCCCCCAGTTCGACTGGGTGCGGGCGCGGCTGCCGCGGCGCCCGCAGCCGGTGCCGCCGATCTACCAGCCGGAGATCGCGGCGGACGCGCTCGTCTACGCCGCCGAGCATCCGCGGCGCCGCGAGTACTGGGTCGGCGGCAGCACGGTCGGCACGATCGTCGCGAACAAGTTCGCGGCCGGGCTGCTGGACCGCTATCTGGCGCGGACGGCGTTCGCGTCGCAGCAGACGGACGAGCCCACCCGCCCGGACCAGCCGGCGAACCTGTGGGAGCCCGCCGACGACGCGCCCGGCCACGACCGCGGAAGCCACGGCCGGTTCGACGAGCGGTCGCACGCCAGGAGCCCGCAGATGTGGGCGGGGCGGCACAAGTACCTGGTGGGCGCCGCGACGGCCGGAGCCGCCGCGGGCGCCGCGGCCGGCGCGGCGAAGCTGCTGCGGCGCTGACGGGGCGCGGCGGAAGGCGGGCATGACGACATCACCGACGAGGAGAGATCAATGGCTCAGCAAGTCGCCGACTACGTCCTCCAGCGGCTGACCGAATGGGACGTCGAGCGGGTCTTCGGATATCCGGGTGACGGCATCAACGGCATGCTCGGCGCCTTCGACCGGGCCGAGGGGAGACCGGAGTTCATCCAGACGCGCCACGAGGAGATGGCGGCGTTCATGGCCTGCGGGCACGCCAAGTTCACCGGCGAGGTCGGGTGCTGCGTGGCGACGTCCGGGCCGGGCGCGATCCACCTGCTGAACGGCCTGTACGACGCGAAGCTGGACCACCAGCCCGTCGTCGCGATCGTCGGGCAGCAGAAGCGCCTCGCCCAGGGAACCCACTACCAGCAGGAAGTGGCGCTGGAGACCCTGTTCGCCGACGTGTCGGAGTACTGCCAGATCTGCATGCATCCCGGGCAGGTCCGGCATGTCATCGACCGCGCGTTCAAGACGGCGCTGACCACCCGCGGCGTCGCGACCGTGATCATTCCCGAGGACGTCCAGGAGTCGGAGGCGATGCCCTCGCCGCCGAAGGAGCACGGGTCGGTGTACTCCAGCGTGGGGTGGAGCCGGCCGCGCGTCCTGCCCGACGCCGAGGAGCTGCGCAAGGCCGCCGACATCCTCAACGAGGGCGAGAGGGTCGCCATGCTGATCGGCCAGGGCGCCGCGAACGCGCGGGACGAGGTCGTGCAGGCGGCCGAGCTGCTCGGCGCGGGCATCGCCAAGGCGCTGCTCGGACGCGAGGTCGTCCCGGACGACCTGCCGTTCGTGACCGGCCCGATCGGCCTGCTCGGCTCCAAGGCCAGCGATGAGATGATCATGAACTGCGACACCCTGTTCATGATCGGCAGCAGCTTCCCCTACGCCGAGTGGCTGCCGGACGAGGGCAGTTGCCGCGGCGTCGAGATCGACATCGACGGCCGGATGATCGGCATCCGCTACCCGATGGACGCCCATGTCGTCGGCGACGCCAAGGAGACGCTCAGGGAGCTGATCCCGCTCCTGCGGCGCAAGGAGGACCGGTCCTGGCGCGAGGAGATCGAGGAGAACGTCCGCAGCTGGAACACCGTCATGGCGAAGCGGGCCGGGCAGAGCTTCGAAGGCAAGATCAACCCCCAGGCCGTGGCGCACGAGCTGTCCCCGCTGCTCCAGGACGGGACGGTCCTCACCGCCGACTCCGGCTCGGCCACCAACTGGTGGGCGCGCCACATCAAGCTCCGCGACGGCATGAAGGCGTCGCTGTCGGGGACCCTCGCCACGATGGGACCCGGCGTCCCGTACGCGATCGCCGCCCGGTTCGCCTTCCCGGACCGCCCGGTGATCTGCTTCGTCGGCGACGGCGCGTTCCAGATGAACGGCATGAACGAGATGCTCACGGTCAAGCGGTACGCCGACCGCATGGCGGGCTCCCCGCCGCTGGTCTTCTGCGTCTTCAACAACCAGGACCTCAACCAGGTCACCTGGGAGCAGCGCGCGATGGGCGGCGACCCCAAGTACGAGGGCTCGCAGTCCATCCCGGACTTCCCCTACGCCAAGTACGCCGAGATGTGCGGGCTCAAGGGCATCTACTGCGACAAGCCCGAGAAGGTCACCGAGGCCTGGGAGGAGGCCCTGGCCAGTGACCGTCCCGTGGTGCTGGAGTTCGTCGTCGACAACGAGATCGCCCCGATCCCGCCGCACATCATGAAGGACCAGGCGAAGAAGGCGGTCAAGGCCGGCGTCCGGGACCCGCAGAAGATCGGCATCGCCGCGCGCGGCTTCCGGCAGAAGCTCACCGAGATGTACGAGAACATGCCGGGCCGCAAGCACTGAACCGGTGCGCTCGCCGGCGGCCGCCCCGCGGCGGCGCGGTCAGAGCTGGGTCTCCGCGTAGTCCCCGGGGGAGAACTCGATGCGGGGCTGCGAACGCTCCAGAAGGTCGAACGCCTCGGGGACCGTGGCCGTCCAGCCGATCGCGTCCCAGATCCGGTGGCGGGCGAAGCCCTGCTCGGTGAGGCCCTCCATCAGCTCGCGGAGCGGGTCGTACACGCCGGTCGGGTCGAGGATGACGACCGGCTTCTCGTGCATCCCGAGGACCCGGGCCGTCCACACCTCGAACAGCTCCTCCAGCGTGCCGATGCCGCCCGGCAGGATGAGGAACGCGTCGCTGCGGCGGTCCATCTCGCCCTTGCGGGCCCGCATGTCGCCGGTGACGATCAGCTCGTCGTTGTCCTCGTCGGAGATCTCGACGCTGACCAGCCCCTCGGGGATCACCCCGACGGTGCGGGCGCCGCCGGCCCGCGCCGCGCGGGCGACGGCTCCCATGCACGACACCTGGGCGCCGCCGCTGACCAGGCTGTGCCCCCGCCCGGCGAGCTCGGTGCCGACCTGCGCGGCGAGGTCGACGTAGCGGCGGTCGATCCTCCCGCTGGACGAGCAGAACACACAGATGGCAAGCGGCTTCGCGGATTCCACCGGGCCAATCTAACCGGTGACCGGTCAGTGGGCGGACACGTCCCTGCGCCGGAAACCGGCGAGCCCGGCGACCGACAGCACCGCGGTCAGCGCCACGAGCCAGCCGAAGGGCGCGGCGGTGAGCGCGTGGCCGGGGAGCTTCGGGATGTGGGTGAACGGCGACAGGTTCATGATCCACTGGTTCAGGTCGAGCGCCGCCCCGAACATGGAGATCACCACGAAGGCCGCGACGGCCGCCCAGGCGGCGCCGGCGAACCGGGGCGCCAGGCCGAACAGGGCGAGCGCGATCGCCGCGACGAGCCAGACCGCCGGCAGCTGCGCCAGCGCCGCACCGAGGACGCGGGGCAGTTCGCGGCCGACGTCGCCGACGTTCAGGCCGTGCGCCAGCCCCGCGGCGGCGCCGGCGACGGCCAGCGCGGCGGCAGGCCCCAGCAGCGAGAACGCCAGGTGGCTCGCCGCCCACCGCAGCCGCGCGGTCGCCGTGGCGAGCAGCGGCTCGGCGCGCTGCCCCGCCTCCTCGGTCCGCAGCCGCAGCGTCGCCGACACCGCGTACGCCGCCGCGATCAGGCCGAGGATGCTCATCGCCGAGGCGAAGAAGGCGTCGGTGATACCGGACTGCCCGCCGAGGGCCGTGAAGATCTCCTCCAGTTCGGGGTTGTCCGCCACCATGTCCTTCACGCCGCCCGCGACGCCGCCGTACACGACGCCGAGCGCGGCGAACCCCGCGACCCAGCCGTACAGGGGACGGCTCTGCAGCCGCCAGCCGAGCCCGAACGGACCCGACAGGCGGGGCGGGGCGCCGGCGGGCCCGAGCTTCGGCGGCATGATCCCCGCACCCACGTCCCTGCGGGCCGACAGCGCGGCTGCCGCCGCCACCAGGGCGGCGACGAGGGCGGCGATCAGCGCGAGCGTCCACCAGCGCTCCCCGCCGTAGGGACGCATCCGCTGCGCCCAGCCGAACGGGGACAGCCAGCCGAGCCACGACAGCCCGTTGCCCGCGCCGCCGACGTCGGCGGCCATCCGGACCACGAACGCGCCGCCGAGCACGCCGACGGCCACTCCCCTGGCCGCGCCGGCGCCCTCGCTGAGCTGCGCGGCGACGCCCGCGACCGCGGCGAACACGCACCCGCCGGCGGCGAGCTGCAGGCCGAAGGCCAGCGACCCGGCGAGCGGCAGGCCCTGCGCCGCCATCCCGGCGGCGAGCAGCACGGCGATCACGAGGCTGGCCGCCATCGTGACGATGAGGGCCGCGGCGAGGCCCGCGCCGCGGCCGGTCACCGTGGCGCCGAGCAGCTCGCGGCGTCCCGCCTCCTCCTCGGTGCGGGTGTGCCGGATGACCGTGAGCACGCTGATCAACCCGACGACCACGGGGAGGAACCCGGCGCGCTGGGCGATGATGCCGCCGAGGTCGTTGCTGTACAGCGGCCCGTACAGCGCCAGGAACGTCGGGTTCGTCCCGGTGGTGCCCGCGTACTGCATGCGGTCGGCGGCCGTCGGGAGAAGCTCCTCGGTGGCCGCCGCGAAGTTGATCGGGATGAGGGCGGCCACCAGTGTCCAGGCCGGGAGGAGGAACCGGTCACGCCGCAGGATCAGCCGGATCAGCCCGCCGGTTCCGGCGAGCCCCTTCATCGCGCGACCTCTTCGGCCAGTTCGTCCTTGTAGTGCCGCAGGAACAGCTCCTCCAGCGTCGGCGGCCGGCTGGTCAGGCTGCGGACGCCGATCTCGGTGAGCTGCCGCAGCGCGTCGTCGAGCCGCGGGGTGTCCACCTCGAACGTGATGGTCGTGCCGTCGATGCGGACGTCATGGGCGCCGGGCAGCGGAAGGCCGTCCGGCGGGGACGCGAGCTCGGCGTGGATCGAGGTGCGGGTCAGGTGCCGCAGCTCGTCCAGGGTGCCGGACTCGACCGCGGCGCCCTTGCGGATGATCGTCACCCGGTCGCACAGCGCCTCGACCTCGGACAGGATGTGGCTGGACAGCAGGACGGTCCGTCCCTCGCCGCGCGCCTCGCGGACGCACTCCTGGAACACCTCCTCCATGAGGGGGTCCAGGCCGGACGTGGGTTCGTCCAGCAGCAGCAGCTCGGCGTCGGAGGCGAGCGCGGCGACGAGGCCGACCTTCTGCCGGTTGCCCTTGGAGTAGGCGCGGCCCTTCTTGCGCGGGTCCAGCTCGAACCGGTCCAGCAGCTCGGCCTTGCGGACCGCGTTCGTCCCGCCGCGCATCCGCCCGAGCAGGTCGATCACCTCGCCGCCGGACAGGTTGGGCCACAGCGTCACGTCACCGGGGACGTAGGCGATGCGCCGGTGCAGTTCGGTGGCGTCGTGCCAGGGGTCGCCGCCGAGCAGCCGGGCCGTGCCCGCGTCCGCGCGCAGCAGGCCGAGCAGGATCCTGATGGTGGTCGACTTCCCCGAGCCGTTCGGGCCGAGGAAGCCGTGCACCTCTCCGGGCTCGACGGTCAGGTCGAGACCGTCCAGGGCGCGGGTCCGGCCGAAGTTCTTGACGAGGCCGGACACCTCGACGGGGGGCGTTTTCATGGTCACCGGTTCTCCTCATGAGGGGGCGTTCCGCCCTTGGCGAGCATGGACTTCAGGGCGGTGCGCGCCTGCTCGGACAGTTCCGGTGTCAGCAGTCTGTCGTCGTAGACGTCCATCATCGCGAGGGCCATCCGGGGATAGCCGTCGCCCTTCAGGACGTCGCCGCCCAAGGTTCGCGAGAGGTGTTCGTGCAGGACGATCAGCCCGAAGTTCATCGCCGTCAGGACGGTCGCGTAGGCGTGCAAATCGTCGGTCTGCGGTTCGGACATGCCCGGCGATCCGCGGCTCAGGACCTCCTCGCTGAACTCCACGGCGTCGTCGAACAGGGCGCGAGCGGCCTCGGAGTCGTCGGTCAGGGCGCGGGCCACGTACCGCTGGATGGGCAGGGCCGTCCGCACGGCGATCGCCATGAACCCGGGGTTGGCCATTCCCCCGCTGAGCGCCTCCTGCTTGACCTCGCGGATGACCTCGATCACGTGCTCGTCGCACGCCCGGCGCAGCGCCTCCTTGGTCCCGTAGTGGTGCTGGACCAGGGCGGGCGAGACGCCGGCGGCCTTCGCGATGCCGCGGATCGTCGCGCCCCTCAGGCCCAGCTCCGCGAACTGCAGCAGCGCCGCGTCCCTGATCCGGGCGCGGCCGGTCAGGTCCTCGGGCCGCTCACGTCCCGACACATCCCCCACCGCCTGTACGCATGTTCAGTAGCCTGTACGTCCGTACACTGTACCTCCGTACAGGCGGGGGCGTCCAGGAGGGGTCAGGCGTTTCCGGGGAGCTCGCCGAGCGTCACCTTCACCTTCTTCTTCGAGCCGTCCCGCTTCTGGATCTCGACGGTCACGACATCGCCGGGACTCATGTTCGCGAGCACCGACGACAGCGCCGTCTGCGAGGGCGTCGCGGTGCCGTTCACCGACAGGATCAGGTCGCCCGCCTCGATGCCCGCCTTGGCGGCCCCGCCGTTCTCCGTGACCTCCACGACGGCGACCGCGGACCCCTGCCCGCTCTGCGGGTCGACGAGCGTGCGCACCACCACGCCGAGCGCCGCCCGCCCGGAGTCGGACACCTCCCCGGTCCGGATCAGCTGCGGGACGATCCGCTTGACCGTGTTGCTCGGCGTCGCGAACCCGATGCCGGCCGCCGCGCCGCCGATCGACGGGTCCGAGGCCGCGGCGGTCGGGACGCCGATCACGTTCCCGTTCAGCGTGACCAGGGCGCCTCCGCTGTTGCCCGGGTTGATCGCCGCGCTCGTCTGGATCGCCTCGGCGATCGTCGAGCCGGGGAAGTCGCCCTCACCCTGAGTCGACACCGTCCGGTGCAGCGCGGACACGATGCCGTTGGTCACGCTCCCGGCCAGGCCCAGCGGGTTGCCCATGGCCAGGACGATCTGCCCGACCTCCGCTTTGCTGGAGTCACCCCACTGCGCCGGTTTCAGCGACACGCCGTCCACCTTGACCACGGCCAGGTCGTCGGGCGCGAAGGCGCCCACGAGGTCCGCCTCATGCGGTGAGCCGCCGCTGGACGCGGTGACCCGGATCTGGCGCGCTCCGGCGACCACGTGAGCGTTGGTCACGACATGCCCCTGATCGTCGAAGACGACCCCCGATCCCTCGCCCTGGTCCGTCTGGATCTTCACCACCGAGGGCAGCACGGCATCGACGACCTGCTCGTACTGCTGCTGGAGCTGCACCGCCGCCCCGGTCGCCGGCACCGGAGTCCGCGTCCCGGCCCCCACCCGCTCCGCGTCCTCGCCGCCGCTGCATCCGGCGACCAGCAGCAGCCCCAGCGCCGCCGCACACCCCTTTGTCTTCGCGTTCCTGTTCACACTCCACCTCCGGACAGTCCCTTTCCCGTCTCCCGGAGATCAGGCATCGGGCCGCCGCCCGACTCGTGATCAAGGCTGGAAGCGGTAGCCCATCCCGGGTTCGGTCAGCAGGTGCCGGGGGTGCGCGGGGTCGGTTTCGAGCTTGCGGCGGAGCTGGGCCATGTACTGGCGCAGGTAGTGGGTCTCGCGCTGGTAGGAGGGGCCCCAGACGGCGGTGAGAAGCTGCCGCTGGCTGATCAGCTTTCCGGGGTTGCGGAGCAGGACGTCCAGCAGGTGCCACTCGGTCGGGGTGAGGTGGACGCCGCCGGTCACCGTCTTGTCGGCGAGGTCGACGGTGTGCTCGCCGACGTCCACCCGCCGGCCCGCGCCGGTCACGGAGACGCGGCGGGTCACCGCGCGGATGCGGGCGACGAGTTCGGCGATGTCGAACGGCTTGGTGACGTAGTCGTCGGCACCCGCCTCCAGCGCCTCCACCTTGTCCTGGCTGCCGGCCCGGCCGGACAGGACGATGATCGGCACCCGCGTCCAGCCGCGCAGGCCGTGGATGACGTCGATGCCCGGGATGTCGGGCAGGCCGAGGTCGAGGACGACCAGGTCGGGCGGTGACGCCCCGGCCCGGCGGAGCGCGGTGGTGCCGTCGGCGGCGACCTCCACGTCGTAGTCACGGGCGCGCAGGTTGATCCGCAGGGCGCGCAGGAGCTGCGGTTCGTCGTCGACGACGAGGACCCGCGTCATGACGATCCCTCCGTGCGGTGGACGGGCAGCGCGACGATCATCGTGAGGCCGCCGCCGGGCGTGTCCTCGGGGACGAGTTCGCCGCCCATGGCCTCGGTGAGCCCGCGGGCCAGCGCGAGACCGAGCCCGACCCCGGTGTGGGCGTCGCGGTCGCCGAGCCGCTGGAACGGCAGGAAGATCCGTTCGCGCTCCCCCTGCGGGACGCCGGGACCGCGGTCGGCGATCCGCAACTCGACGCGGTCTCTGATGACCCCCGCGGTGACGAGCACGGGTTCGCCGAGCGAAGCTCGTCGATTGGATGGTGGCGGGTGGGGGCTGGAGGACGGTTCGCCGGGTGGGGCGTAGCGCAGGGCGTTGGCGATCAGGTTGACCAGGACGCGTTCCAGCAGCGCCGGGTCGGCGGTCACCTCCGGCAGGTCGTCACCGAGCTGGACGGTGACCCTGCCCGCGGCGTCGTCGCCGAGGTCGTCCAGGGCCCGCGGGACGATCTCGTCCAGGGCGATCGGCTGCGCGGCGATGCCGAGCACACCGGCCTGGAGGCGGCTCATGTCGAGCAGGTTGGCGACCAGCCGGTCGAGGCGGTCGAGGGACTGCACCGCCGTGTCGAGCAGTTCGGCGCGCTCCTGCGGCGTCCAGTCGATCGAGGTGGTGGCGAGGCTGTCGACGGCGGCCTTCGCCGAGGCCAGCGGCGTGCGGAGGTCGTGGCTGACGGCGTTGAGGAGCGCGGTGCGCATCCGGTCGGCCGCCTCCAGCGGCCGGGCCCGCTCCGCCTCCGCCTCCAGCCGCTGCCCGCGCAGCGCCGCCGCGGCCTGGACGGCGAAGGCCTCCAGCACGCGCCGGTCGCCCGCCGGGAGCGGACGGCCGCGGATCGCCAGGGTGAGGCCGTCGCCGGCGGGGATCTCGGTGTCGCCCTCGCCGGGCGAGGTGCAGGGACGGCCGCCGACCGTCGCGACGATCCGCCAGTCGGCGGGGTCGCCGTGGCTGTCGGGCGTGGCGGGGACGGGGCGTTCCAGCAGCGTCACCGACGTCAGCCCGAACGTCTCGCGCATCCGCCCGAGCAGCGTGTCCAGCGCGCGCTCGCCGCGCAGGACGTTCCCGGCCAGGGCCGACAGCAGCCCGGCCTCGCCGCCGAGCCTCGCCGCCTCCCGCGACCGCCGCGCGGCATGGTCCACCACCAGGCTGACGCCGACGGCGACCAGCACGAACACCGCGAGCGCGATGAGGTTCTCCTGCTCGGCGACGGTGAACCGGTGCAGGGGCGGGGTGAAGAACCAGTTGAGCAGCAGGAACCCGGCGACCGCGGTGAACAGCGCCGGCCGCATCCCGCCGACCAGCGCGATCGCGACGACGGCCGCGAGGAAGAACAGGATGTCGGACGGCAGCGACAGCGTGGGACGCGCCTGCGCCAGCCCGAACGTCAGCAGCGGCAGACCGCAGCCGGCGAGCAGGAACCCGGCGATGCGGCGGCCGGGCGCCAGCCCCCGGTCGCGCGCCGGCCGCCCCACGCCGCGCCTGGCCTGGTCGTGGGTGACCATGTGGACGTCGATCGTGCCGGACAGCGCGGTCGTCGTCACCCCGATCCCCGGCCGCAGCAGCTGGGCGAACCTTCCCCGGCGGGACACGCCGAGGACGAGCTGGGTCGCGTTGACGGCGCGCGCGAAGTCCAGGAGGGCGCGGGCGACGTCGTCGCCGACGACCTGGTGGAAGGTGCCGCCGAGCCCCTCCACGATCTCCCGCTGCCGCGCCAGGTCGCGGGGCCGCGTCCCGCTCAGCGCGTCGCCGTGCGTCACGTGGACGGCGAGCAGATCGGCGCCCTTGGACCTGGCGGCGATCCGGGTCGCGCGGCGCAGCAGCGTCTCGCCCTCCGGCCCGCCGGTGAGCGCCACGACGATCCGTTCGCGCGCCTCCCAGGTGCCGCCGATCCCGTGGTCGGCGCGGTACCGGTCGAGCTGCTCGTCGACCTTGCCCGCGAGCCACAGCAGCGCCAGCTCGCGCAGCGCGGTGAGGTTCCCGACCCGGAAGTAGTTGGACAGCGCGGCGTCCACCTTCTCGGGCCGGTAGATGTTGCCGTGCGCCATCCGGCGGCGCAGCGCCTCGGGTGCCATGTCGACCAGTTCGACCTGCTGGGCGCTGCGGACCACCTCGTCCGGGACGGTCTCCCGCTGCGGCACGCCGGTGATGTTCTCGACGACGTCGTTGACCGACTCCAGATGCTGGACGTTCACGGTGGAGATGACGTCGATGCCCGCGTCGAGGATCTTTTCGACGTCCCGCCAGCGTTTGTCGTGCCGGACGCCCGGCACGTTGGTGTGCGCCAGCTCGTCCACGAGCACGACGTCGGGGGCGCGGCGCAGCACCGCGTCGACGTCGAGTTCGGTGAACTCGGCGCCCCGGTGGGTCGTCGTCGCGCGCGGGAGGACCTCCAGGCCGTCCAGGAGGGCGGCGGTGCGCGGCCGGCCGTGCGTCTCGACGTAGCCGACGACCACGTCGGTGCCGCGTTCCGACCGGCGCCGCCCCTCCGCCAGCATGGCGTAGGTCTTTCCGACCCCTGGGGCGGCGCCCAGGTAGATGCGGAGCTGCCCCCTGGCCATGGCGTCATCCTCTCAGCCCCGGAACGGGGCGACCCGGTCGAGGGCGATGTTCAGGTTCAGGACGTTCACGGCCGGCTCGCCCATGAAGCCGAGGGCGCGGCCGGTGGTCGCGTCGTCGATCAGCTTCCGGACCGTGCCGACCGGGACGCCCCGCTCGGCCGCGACGCGCTTCGCCTGGAGCTCGGCGTAGGCGGTGGAGATGTGGGGGTCGAGACCGGAGCCGCTGGCGGTGACCGCGTCGGCCGAGACCGCGGGCTCCGCCGGGGCGTCCCCCCGGACCGGCACGATCCGCCCGGCGCGGGGGTCCTGGCCCGGCGCGCCGCATTCCACCCTGACCCCCTTGTACCCGGCGAGGAACGGGACGGCCGGGCAGGGCTCGTTGACGCTGATCACCCTGGTCGGGTGAGCGACGACGCCGGCGGCGTCCCGGGGGCCGAGGACGGACAGGACCGCACCGGCGCCGCCGTCGGTGCAGTACGGGCGGGACCCGTCCACGCCCTCCAGCTCCCCGACCGCCTTGCTGCGCGCGCAGACGGCGGTGAGCAGGCTCTCCCGGTCGTTCGTGTCGACGATGTCCTCGGGGCCGAGGTTGCTCGCGGACGTCGCGGTCGGGTCGTGGCCGTCGCCCGCGGCCGAGGGACGGCTCTGGAAGTACTGCCTGAGCGGCGCGCCGTCGGCGCCGGTGAACGGCTGGCCGATGAGTTCGCTGCCGGCCCGCCGGCCGTCCACGCGGACGTAGGAGCCGTTCGCGTGGTCCTTCAGGCCGGGCAGCTGGGCGACGGCGGTGACGAAGAGGGGGTAGACGATGCCGCAGAGGGCGGTGAAGACGAGCACCGCGCGCAGGGCGGCGAGGTGCCCGCGAAGCCGGGCGGGCAGCGCGTTCATCAGTGGACCCCCGGGACGAACTGGACGGCAAGGTCGATGATCTTGATGCCGGCGAACGGGGCGGCGACGCCGCCGAGCCCGTAGACCAGCAGGTTGCGGTTCAGCAGCCGGGACGCCGGGCCCGGCCGGTAGCGCACGCCCCGCAGCGCCAGCGGGATCAGCGCGACGATGACCAGCGCGTTGAAGACGACGGCCGACAGGATCGCCGACTGCGGGCCGGACAGCCGCATCACGTTCAGCGCGTCCAGCCCCGGGAACAGCCCCACGAACAGCGCCGGGATGATGGCGAAGTACTTGGCGACGTCGTTGGCGATCGAGAACGTCGTCAGCGCGCCGCGCGTGATGAGCAGCTGCTTGCCGATCTCGACGATCTCGATGAGCTTGGTCGGGTCGGAGTCCAGGTCGACCATGTTCCCGGCCTCCTTGGCGGCGCTCGTGCCGGTGTTCATGGCGACGCCGACGTCGGCCTGCGCGAGCGCGGGCGCGTCGTTGGTGCCGTCCCCGGTCATCGCGACGAGCCGGCCGCCCTCCTGCTCGGCCCTGATGAAGGCCATCTTGTCCTCGGGCCTGGCCTCGGCGAGGAAGTCGTCCACCCCGGCCTCGTCGGCGATGGCCTTCGCGGTCAGCCGGTTGTCGCCGGTGACCATGATCGTTCTGATGCCCATGGCGCGCATCCGGGCGAACCGCTCGCGCGTCCCCGGCTTGACCACGTCCTTCAGATGGACGACGCCGAGCACGCGCGACACCGGCCCCGCCGCGCCGTCCCGGGCCTCGCCGACGACCAGTGGGGTGCCGCCGGACGCCGCTATGCCGTCCACGATGCCGGCGAGCTCGGGAGGGACCACGCCGCCCTGGCCGCGGACCCAGTCGGTGACGGCGCCGGACGCGCCCTTGCGGAGCCGGTGGCCGTCCACGTCCACGCCGGACATGCGGCTCTGCGCCGTGAACGGGACCCATTCCGCGTGGGACAGCTCACCCGGGAGCCGTTCGCGCAGCCCGTAGACCTCCTTGGCGTGCACCACGACGGAGCGTCCCTCGGGGGTCTCGTCGGCCAGCGAGGACAGCTGCGCCGCGTCGGCCAGCTCCTCCGGCGACATGCCGCCGACGGGGACGAACTCCGACGCCTGCCGGTCGCCGAGCGTGATCGTGCCGGTCTTGTCGAGCAGCAGCGTGTCGACGTCTCCGGCGGCCTCGACGGCGCGTCCCGACATCGCCAGCACGTTGCGCCGGACGAGGCGGTCCATGCCCGCGATGCCGATCGCCGACAGCAGAGCGCCGATCGTCGTCGGGATGAGGCACACCACCAGCGAGACCAGCACGACCCCGGTCACGCCGTGGGCGTCGATCGCGGTACCGCCGGCGGCGCCCGGATCGTTCGCCACGGAGAAGACCGCGAGCGGCTGCATGCTCGCGACCGCCACGAGGAAGATGATCGTCAGCGCCGCCAGCAGGATGTTCAGCGCGATCTCGTTCGGGGTCTTCTGCCGGGACGCCCCCTCCACCAGGGCGATCATCCGGTCGACGAACGACTCGCCCGGCCGCTGCGTGATCCGCACGACGATCCGGTCCGAGAGCACCCGCGTCCCCCCGGTCACCGCGCTGCGGTCGCCCCCGGACTCCCGGATGACCGGCGCGGACTCCCCGGTGATCGCGGACTCGTCCACGCTGGCGATGCCCTCGACGACGTCCCCGTCGCCCGGGATGATCTCCCCGGCCTCGACGACCACGATGTCGCCGCGGCGCAGCCCGGCCGCCGGGACGGTCTCCTCCCGTCCGGTCCCGCCGGGCTCCCACCCGGTCAGCCGCCGGGCCGCCGTGTCCTTCCGCGTCCTGCGGAGCGTGTCGGCCTGCGCCCTGCCGCGTCCCTCGGCCACGGCCTCGGCGAGGTTGGCGAACAGCACGGTCAGCCACAGCCAGACCGCGATCAGCACCGGGAACACGGCGGGGTCGAGGACGGCCATGACCGTCGTCCACACCGCGCCGATCTCGACGACCAGCATCACCGGGTTGCGCCACATGACCCGCGGATCGAGCTTGCGCAGCGCGGCGGGCAGCGAGGCGAGCAGCATGTTCGTGAACATCAGCGGATCCCCTCCGCGAGCGGCCCGAGCGCCAGCGCGGGAAGGAACGTCAGGGCGACGAGAACGAGGGTGACGCCGGCGACCAGGCCGACGAACTGCGGACGGTGCGTCGGCAGCGTGCCCGCCGACTCCGGCACCGGCGTCTGCCTCGCCAGCGACCCGGCCAGCGCCAGCGCGATCACCATCGGCAGGAACCGGCCGAACGCCATGGCCAGGCCCAGCGCGATGTCGTAGAACGGGGTGGCGGCGGTGAGGCCCGCGAACGCCGAGCCGTTGTTGTTGCCCGCCGACGTGAACGCGTACAGCACCTCGGACAGGCCGTGCGGCCCCACGTTCAGCATGCTCTCGCGCGGCGTCTCGAACGCCATCGCGATGCCGGTGCCCACCAAGACGATCACCGGGGTGACCAGGAAGTACAGCGAGGCGAGCTTGATCTCGCGGGTACCGATCCGCTTGCCGAGGTAGGCGGGCGCGCGGCCGACCATCAGCCCCGCCGCGAACACGGTGATGATCGCCAGGATGAGCATCCCGTACAGGCCCGATCCGACGCCGCCGGGGGCGACCTCACCGACCATCATGTTCAGCATGGCCACCGCGCCGCCGAGGCTCGTGTAGGAGTCGTGGGACGAGTCGACGGCGCCGGTCGAGGTCAGCGTCGTCGCCGCGGCGAACGTCGCGGAGTTCGCGACCCCGAACCGGGACTCGGTGCCCTCCGACGCCGCGGTCACCGACTCCGGGACCGTCCCGTGGTGCGCGAGTTGCGCGGCGTTCAGCGCCACGACGCTGAGGAGCGCCAGCGTGGCCATCACCGCGACGATCGCGCCGCCCTGGCGCCGGTCGCCGACCATCCGCCCGAACGTGCGGGGCAGCGTGAACGGGATCAGCAGGATCAGCAGGATCTCGACCCAGTTCGTCCAGCTCGTCGGGTTCTCGAACGGATGCGCGGAGTTGGCGTTGTAGAAGCCCCCGCCGTTGGTGCCGAGCTCCTTGATGGCCTCCTGGGACGCGACCGGCCCACCGGTGATCGTCTGCCGTCCGCCGGTGAGCGTGGAGACGGTGTGCGGGTCGGCGAAGTTCTGGATCGCGCCGCCCGCGATCAGCACGATCGCGGCGGCCGCCGCGATGGGCAGCAGGACCCGCAGCACGGCCCGGGTGAGATCCACCCAGAAATTGCCGAGGTTCCCGGTCCTGCGGCGGGCGAGGCCCCGCACGAACGCCATCGCGACGGCGATTCCGACCGCGGCGGACACGAAGTTCTGGACCGCGAGCCCGGCCATCTGCACCAGGTACCCCATGGTGCTCTCGCCGGAGTAGGCCTGCCAGTTCGTGTTGGTGACGAAACTGATCGCGGTGTTCCACGCGATGTCGGGGTCGACGCCGCCGAAGCCGAGGCCGGCCGGCAGATGGCCCTGCAGCCGCTGCAGTCCGTAGAGGGCCAGCACGGAGACGAGCGAGAACGCGAGCACGCTCCGGGCGTAGCCGCCCCAGCTCTGCTCCGCCTCGGCGTCGACTCCGACGGCCCTGTAGACGGCCCGCTCCACCTTCCAGTGCCGGCGGGACGTGAACACCCGGTACATGTGGTCGCCCAGCGGCACGTGCACGGCCGCCAGGACGAGGGCGAGTGATCCGATGAAGAGGATCCCGGCCGTCGCCGGCCCCATCAGAACCTCTCCGGAAGGAGAAGCGCCACGACGAGGAAGACGATCAGCCCGGACGCGAGCACCAGCCCGACGGCGTTCTCGGGGCTCACAGCCGTCCCGCCCCCTTGACGACGAGGCCGAGCACCGCGAACACCGCGAGCGTCAGCGCGAGAAGCGCAAAATCTGCCATGCCCGAAGAAAACACCCGGTTCAGGCGATTCTCGCCCGTCTTGACGCTTTCCCTACGCCGACGTCCCCGATCTTCACGCGATCCCTACGCCCACCCGGCCGCTCGGCGCATGGGCGCCGGAGGAGAGGGCAGACGACCCCACGGGGAGGTCGTCATGGGGACACGGATGCCGGAGAGGGACGCGGGCACGATCGTCCGCGCGGGAGCGCGCGGGCTCGTCGCCGCGATGGCGATGACCGGCGTGCGGACCGTGACCGCGGCCGTCGGGCCGCACGAGCAGACACCGCCCGAGGCGATCGTGGAGAAGCATCTGCCGTTCCTCCGGAAGCTGCCCGAACGGCATCGGGAGGCCCTCACCGAACTCTTCCACTGGACGTACGGCACGGCCGGCGGCGCCGTGTACGGGCTGCTGCCCCGCCGGGTCCGGGGCAACCCCGTCAGCGGGCCCGTCTACGGGCTGGCGATCTGGCTCGGCTTCGAGGTCGGCATCGCCCCGGCGCTCGGCGTCAGGCATGTGCACGAGCACGGTTTCGCGTGGCGGACCGTGGTCGCCCTGGACCATCTGCTGTACGGCGTCGTCGTCGGCGGGCGGCTGGCCCCCGAGCCCTCGTCCCGCCGCCTGCGCCGCCGGTGAGTCACTCGGCCCCGGTCTCCCCCGCCTCGGCCTGCGCGCGGGCCTCGATGATCTCCTGCTCGGCGCGGGTGTGGCCTTCCACGATGATGCGGACGGCCTCCTCCGGGTCGTCGGTGAGGTGGATCAGGTCGAGGTCGTGAGGGGAGATCTTGGCGGAGGGGAGCATGGTCGAGCGGATCCACTCGATCAGGCCGCCCCAGAACTCGGTGCCGACGAGGACGATCGGGAACCGGGTGATCTTCCTGGTCTGGACGAGGGTGATCGCCTCGAACAGCTCGTCCAGCGTCCCGAAGCCGCCGGGCAGCACCACGAACGCCTGCGAGTACTTCACGAACATGGTCTTGCGGACGAAGAAGTAGCGGAACTCCAGCCCGATGTCGATGTGGTCGTTCAGCTTCTGCTCGAAGGGCAGCTCGATGCCGAGGCCGACCGACAGGCCGCCGTTCTCGTCGCAGCCCTTGTTGGCCGCCTCCATGATCCCCGGGCCGCCGCCGGTGACCACGGCGTAGCCCGCCTCGTGCAGCAGGGCGCCGATCTCCACGCCGAGCTTGTACTCGTCGGAGTCCGGCTTGGTGCGGGCGCTGCCGAACACGCTGACCGCCTTCGGCAGCTCCGCCAGGAGGCCGAAGCCCTCGACGAACTCCGCCTGGATCCGCAGCACGCGCCACGGGTCGGCGTGCACCCAGTCGACCGGGCCGCGCGCCTCCAGCAGCCGCTGGTCGGTGGTGGTCTTCGGGACGGCTCTGCCCCGCAGCATGGCGGGCCCCGACCGTCGCATGGGGGAATCAGGATTCAAAGGCATGGGGCCACGTTAGTAGGCCCCTCCAGCCACGTGCGCATACGTCGCTCGCACTCCGCTATCAGAGGAATCTCGACGTACTCGTCCTTGGTGTGGGCGAGGGTGGGCTCGCCGGGCCCGTAGTTCACGGCCGGGACGCCGAGTTCGGCGAAGCGGGCGACGTCCGTCCAGCCGAGTTTGGCGCGGACTTCGGCGCCGCTGGACGCGACGAACGCGGCGGCCGCAGGATGCGTCAGCCCGGGACGCGCGGCCGCGGCGCTGTCGGTGACCTTCACCTCGAAGCCGCCGAAGATTTCCCGGACGTACGCCTCGGCGTCGGCGGCGGACTTGTCGGGCGCGAACCGGTAGTTCACCGTGACGACGCATGCGTCGGGGATGACGTTGCCCGCGACGCCGCCGCCGATGAACACGGCGTTCAGGCCCTCGCGGTACTCCAGGCCGTCCACGACCGGACGGGTCGGCTCGTACGCGCGGAGCACGTCCAGGATCGCTCCCGCGGCGTGGATCGCGTTGGAGCCCATCCACGCCCGCGCGCTGTGGGCCCGCTCCCCTTTCGCCGTGACCTCGGCGCGCAACGTGCCCTGGCAGCCGCCCTCGATCTGGGCGCCGGTCGGCTCCATCAGCACCGCGAAGTCGCCGGCGAGCAGGTCGGGGCGCGTCTCCGCGAGCCGCCGCAGCCCGTTGCGCTCGGCTTCGATCTCCTCGCAGTCGTAGAAGACGTAGGTGATGTCGCGCGTCGGCGCGGTGACGGTCGCGGCGAGGCGGAGGGCGACGGCGACGCCGCTCTTCATGTCCGTCGTGCCGCAGCCGTAGAGCCGGTCGCCCACCACGCGGGACGGCAGGTTGCCGTTCAGCGGCACGGTGTCGAGATGCCCGGCCAGGACGACGCGTTCGGCGCGTCCGAGGCCGGTGCGGGCGACGACGTTGTTGCCGTCGCGTTCCACCGCCAGATGCGGCAGTGTCCGCAGCGCCGCCTCGACGGCGTCGGCGAGGGGCTCCTCGGCGCCGCTCACCGACTCGATGTCGACGATCGCCGCCGTCAGGTCCGCGACGTCGGAGAAGAGATCCAGGCCCATGCTCAAGTCTTATCATCGCGTCGTGGACATGAATGTGCTGGAGTGCGCCGTCCACTGGGCGGTCCCGGCCGACGAGCCCGGGATGCGCGCCCTCCTCGACGACGCGGAACGCGACCGCTACGAGCGTTTCCGCCGCGCCGAGGACCGGGCCCGCTTCGTCACCGGCCGGTTCCTCGCGCGGACGACGCTGGCCGAGGTCACGGGCCGCGACCCGCGCGGCATCCGGTTCACCACCGGCTGCCGCCACTGCGGCGGCGCCCACGGCAAGCCCAGGCTCCCTGGCGCCGGCGTGGACTTCTCGCTCTCCCACTCCGGTGACCGGGTCGTGCTCGTCCTCGCCGAGGGCGCCGAGGTCGGCGTGGACGTGGAGCGCGAGAGCGACCGCGACATCGACCGGCTCGCCGAGATGGTCCTCACCGCCCCGGAGCGGGAGGCACTCGCGGCCATGCCGGACCGCAGGCGCGGCTTCCACTCCTACTGGAGCCGCAAGGAGGCGCTGCTGAAGGCCACGGGCCACGGCCTGGCCGCCCCGATGACGGCCATCCGCGTCACCGCACCCGACGAGCCCGCCGAGGTCCTGGCGTGGGACGGCGAGGCGGCGGTCTCCCCCGTCCGCCTGGCCGACCTCGACCCCGGCCCCGGCTACGCCGCCGCGGCCGCCGTCCTCACCGGCCGCCCCCTCAAGATCACCGAAGTCACTTGACGATGACGCCGTCGTCGGGGGCCGACCCGTCCGGCGTCCAGCCGTCGTGGCCCGCCTCGGCCTGCCAGTGCTTGCCGGCGTAGCGGACCTCGGTGAGCCCGTACACCTGCGCGTGCGTCACCGCCCACGCGGCGACGGCCCAGCCGAACCGCGCGCTGGTCACCTTCACCGCGTTCCAGGACTCCGGACGTGACGGCGCGCCCGCCGTGAGGGGGCTCGGGCCGCCCACCTGGAGGCGGCTGCCGAACGCGCGGCGCATCTCCCGGATCGCCTCCGGGCGGCGGGACTCGGTCCGCTTGTCGGGCGGGTACCAGCAGCGCGCGGTGCCCGGCTCGCGTCCCGTGAAAGCCAGCGCGAGGACCTCGCCCTCGTCCTCGTGCTGGGCGTAGGCGCGGCCGTCGGCGCTGCGCTGCACCTCCTGCGCCGCGACGTGCAGGTCGCTGTCCAGGTAGTCCTTCACCTTGACCAGGGCGTCGAAGAACTTGCTGGTGGACTGGACGGGGTCGCGGAGCTTGTCGGGGGTGCCCCAGCCCTGCGACGGGCGCTGCTGGAACATGCCCACCGAGTCGCGGTCGCCGCCGGGGAGGTTGCGCATGTGCGACTCCTGGATCGCGGTCGCGTAGGCGATCACCACGGCCCGCTCCGGCAGCCGTTTGCGGAACGCGACGGCGGCGATCGTGGCGGCGTTCGCGCCCTGCTCCAGGTCGAGCGGCATCTTGCCGGCGCTCGACGTCACCTCGCAGCCGGACCCGTGCAGGTAGGGGCGGGCGCGCTGGAACAGCACATAGCCGCCCACGGTCAGCAGCACCACGATGACCGACAGGCCCGCGGCCCAGCCCAGGCCGCCGCGGCGGCGGCGCCCGCCGCCGTCGTCCGCGCCCCCATCGGGGCGTGTCCTCAACCTTGCCCAAACAGCCACGCGACGAAGGTACCGGGAGATGGCCACCAGTAAGCTCAGGAGGCATGACCGAATCGTTCACCAGCCCGATCTCCGGCGGCATCGACGAGCTGTGGGAGCGGCGCGCCGACCTCACCCCTGAGGACGCCGACGCGCGGGCCGCCATCGTGGCCGCCGTCGACCAGATCGACGCCGGGGAGGCCCGCGTCGCCCACATCGACCCCGCGTCCGACGAAGTGATCGTCGACGAGCGGGCCAAGCGGGCGATCCTGCTGAGCTTCAAGGTCCTCGCCATGGCGCGCTCCCAGGTCGGCGACTTCCGGTACCACGACCGCATCCCGCTGAAGAGCCGCCTGGACGGCGTCCGCGTCGTCCCCGGCGCGATCGCCCGCTGGGGCTCCTACCTGGCGCCCGGCGTGGTGCTGATGCCGTCGTTCACCAACATCGGCGCCTACGTCGACTCCGGCACGATGGTCGACACGTGGGCGACCGTGGGCTCCTGCGCCCAGGTCGGCAAGAACGTCCACCTGTCCGGCGGCGTCGGCATCGGCGGCGTCCTGGAGCCGCCGAACGCCAAGCCGGTGATCATCGAGGACGAGGCGATGATCGGCAGCCGCTCGATGATCGTCGAGGGCGCGCGGGTCGGGAAGGGCGCCGTCGTCGGCTCCGGCACGAACCTGTCGGCGTCCATGCCGGTCATCGACGTGGAGACGGGCGAGGAGATCAGCCGCGGCCGCATCCCGGACTGGTGCGTCGCCGTCGGCGGCACCCGCACCAAGGAGTTCAAGGGCGGGACGTTCGGGCTCCCGGCGGTGCTCATCCTGAAGCGCCTCGAAGAGGGGCAGCGGCACGACAAGGCGTCCCTCAACGACATCCTGCGCGACCACGGCGTCAACACCTGACCGTCATCGTCAGATGACCGACGGTGACTTCACGAGGTGAGCATCGCCTGAAACCGGGTACTCGCACTGGTGGCGGCCCTGCGCCGCCTCCAGATGACCTACGTCGGCCCCGGGGGTTGCCTTGCTCACCGCCATCGAGGGGGCATGGGCCGGCCGTCCGATCCGGGGACCGCTAGCGGGTTCCGCCCTGGTGCCGTCTGATCCAGCCGAAGAACCGGCCGGGCGCGGTCACCGGTTGGTGCACGCGCTGCTCGAGCACGCCTTGACGGACCGCCTCGATCGCATCGGCGAGGTCGACGCCGGCGAACGTGATGACATCGGTCGCGACGATGCGAAGGCTGTCCGCCAGGGGCGCCTGCTCCGAGCCGGTCGGCAGGTCCTGCGAGGCGATATGAGTCGCGAGTTCCAGCGAGCGGTCTGCGGCGTGCTGGCGTGTCTCTCGGTCGCTGAGCTCACGGGCCAGCGAGGCGATGATTTCCGCCAGGTCGCGCACCGGCTGTTCGAACCGGCGACGGGTGCCGGCGGCCGACGCGACAAGGCGCGCGAGTTTGGCGCAGCTGGCATTGAGCAGGTCGAGGTGCTCCGCGTTCTCGTTCTCGCGCACGATGACCGCCGCGTGCGCCCGCCATCCCAGCGCACGGCGGGTGACGCTTGTGCTCGCCCGCCCGGCCCGGCGCAGCTCGGCCAGGCGGTCGCGCACGTCGCGGAGCTCCTCGACGGCCTGGTGGGCGAGTTCGTCGTCGTCCCGGGCGATGGCTCGGGCGGTCGTCGCGAGACCGCCGGCGATCGCGGTGAGCGCCGCCTTCTCGGCGCGGCGCAGCAATGCCAGTGGTTCCGGTGGGAAGAGGAGCTGCGTGATGACGAGCGCGATGCCGGCACCGGTCACGGCGTCCACCAGGCGCTCGAGACCGTTCGCCACATCCCCGACCGCCACCACGAGGATGGCGCTGAACGCGGCTTGGACGGCGACGAGCGGCGGGTCCGCGACGGCGCGCGCGATGGCCAGGGAGCTGAAGATGGCGAACGTCATCACGCCGAGACCGGTCCCCATGGTGATGAGCACGAGATCGCCGATCACGAGACCGAGGATCACGCCCTGCATGAGCCGGACCGCGTTCAGGCCGCGTTCGCCGAGGGTCGCGATCAGCACGATGATCGCCGCGATCGGGGCGAAGAACGGTGCGGGATGGTCGAACAGGTACCGGGCGATCCCCCAGGCCGCGCCGGCGCCGGCGGTCGCCTGCAGGAGGACCCACCAGTCCGCGGCGGCTCGATGACCGGCCGCCGCGAGACTCGCCGCCGCACGATGCATGACCGCGCGGGCGGTATGGGGCATCGGCGCTCTCACCTGCTTCATCATGCCCACACGGCGCCGTTCGACTGCCTCGGCCGATGCCGGAAGGGTGGCCGGCGGTGAAGGTCCAGCAGATCACCGAGCCGGTGGCCTACCACGGTGAGGGGCCGGTCTGGTCCGACGCGTGGGGCGGTCTTCGGTGGCTGGACATGCTGGCGGGGGACGTGCTGTCGCTCGCCCCGGACGGCACGGTCGCGCGGCGCAACGTCGGCACCGTGGTCGCCGCGATCCGGCCCAGACGGCAGGGCGGCGCGGTCATCGGCGTCGAACGCGGCTTCACCTTGGAGGACGCGGACGGGGCGGTGACCACCTTGGATCCCCTGTGGAGCGACCGCGGTGTCCGGATGAACGAGGGCGGATGTGATCCCGATGGGCGGTTCTACTGCGGGTCCATGGCCTACGACCAACGGGAAGGGGCGGGCGCGGTGCACCGCCTGGACCCCGGCGGCTCGGCGACGGTCGTGCTCGACGGCGTGACGATCTCCAACGGCCTGGAATGGAGCCCCGACGGCGGCCGCGCCTACTACGTCGACACCGCGACCGAGCGGGTCGACGTCTTCGACTACGACCGGGAGCACGGGCTGACCGGGCGTCGCGCGTTCGCCGCCGCGCCGGGCGGCCCGGACGGGTTGACGGTCGACGAGGAGGGAGGTGTGTGGGTCGCCTTGTACGGCGGCGGCTCCGTGCGCCGGTACGCACCGGACGGCACCCTCGACGAGGTCGTGGAGCTGCCCGTCACCAAAGTGACGGCGTGCACCTTCGGCGGGCGCGGGCTCGACCGGCTGTTCATCACCACGTCCCGCGAGCACCTGGATCCCGGTGCCGAACCGGAGGCGGGCGCGTTGTTCGCCTGCACACCTGGCGTGCGGGGCGTCCCAGTACGGGAGTTCGCCGGATGAGCGGCGCAGGCGGCCCGCCAAGCGGGCGGACGCAGACGCTGGTCATTCTCGGGGCACGCGGTGACCTGACCGCGCGGCTGCTGCTTCCGGGGCTGGGGGGCCTGGTCGCCGCGTCCGGGCTGGAGGAGTTGTTCCTGGTCGGCAGCAACCGGGGAGAGTGGACCGACGACGGGTGGCGATCGGTCGTCGCGCACGCGTTCGCGGCGGGCGGCGCGCGCGGACCGGCCGTCGACACCGTGATCCGCAACGCCCGCTATGTGGCCGCGGACGCCACCGACGAGGGCGATCTGCGTCGCCTGATGGACTGCCGCCGCGGCCGCCTCACGCTGTACTTCGCGCTGCCCCCGGCGGTGATCGCCCAGGCCTGCCGGGCGCTGGCCCGGATCGGTGTGCCCGACGGTACCCGCGTGGTGCTGGAGAAGCCCTTCGGCACCGACGCGGCCGACGCCGCCGCGCTGAACCAGGTGCTCCGCGGTTTCGTGCCGGAGGACCACGTCCACCGCGTCGACCACTTCCTCGGCATGTCGACGGTGCTCAACATCCTGGGCGTCCGGTTCGCCAACCGGGTGATCGAACCGCTGCTGACCGCCGAGCACGTCGACGCGGTCGACATCGTCTTCGACGAGACGCTGGGGCTCGAAGGCCGCGCCGGTTTCTACGACGCGACGGGCGCCCTGCGCGACATGATCCAAAGCCACCTGCTGCAGGTGCTGTCGCTGGTGGCGATGGTCGCGCCGAGCACGCTGGAACCGCTCGACGTGCGGGACGCCAAGGCGCAGGTGCTGCGGGCCACCCACGTCTGGGACCGGCGCCCCGAGCAGTTCAGCCGCCGCGCCCGCTACACCGCCGGCGAGGTCGACGGCCGCCGACTCCCCTCGTACCTCGACGAGCCGGGCATCGACCCGTCCCGCCAGACCGAGACGCTGACCGAGGTCGTCTTCGCGGTCGACACCTGGCGGTGGGCCGGGGTGCCCTTCCGCGTCCGCTCGGGGAAGGCGATCGGGTCGCCCCGGCAGGAAGTCGCCTTCACGTTCAAAAGCCCCCCGCACGTCCCACCCGGCCTCACCGGAACGGCCATCGACAACCGGCTCCGCATCGGCATCGGCCCCCGGCGCCTCCAACTGGACCTCAACATCAACGGCCCCGGCGACCCGTTCACCATCGAACCGGTGACGCTCGACGCCGGATTCGGCCCCGGCGACCTCCTGGAGTACGGCGAGGTGCTCCGCGGCGTCCTCCAGGACGAGAAGCCCCTGTCGGTGCGCGGCGACATGTCGGTCGAGTCGTGGCGCATCGTCGAGCCGGTGCTGGACGCATGGCACTCCGGCCGCGTCCCCCTCGACCACTACCGGGCCGGCAGTGCCGGCCCGCAGACATGGGGGGACTGGCCGACATGACCTGCGAACCGATGAACGTGCGCCCCGCAGCGGAGAGCCGATTCGAAGAGCTCACGCCGCAAGGGCTCCGGACCGTCCGCAGATGGGCGATCTCCATCACCATCGGTAGCTTCCTGTTCGGCTTCGACACCGGAATCATCTCCGGCGCACTGCTGTTCATCCGCGAAGACCTGGGCCTCACCTCCTTCGAGCAGAGCTCGGTGGTGAGCGTCCTGCTGCTCGGCGCGGTCGCCGGCGCACTCGTCAGCGGGCGCATCGCCGACCGCTACGGACGGCGGCCACTCCTCGCCGCCCTCGGCGCGGTGTTCTTCTTCGGGATCGTGGCCGCCGCCATCGCCGGGGGCTACTGGCTGCTGATGCTCGGCCGGTTCGTCATGGGCCTCGCGGTCGGCGGCGTGTCGGCCACGGTGCCGACCTACCTCGGGGAGATGGCGCCGCCCCAGATCCGGGGCCGCATCCTCACCCTCAACCAGCTGCTCATCACCGTCGGTCTGCTCGCCTCGTACATCGTGAACTGGGCTTTCGCCGACTCTGAGCAATGGCGCGCGATGTTCTTGGTCGGCGCCGTCCCCGCCGCGCTCCTCGTCATCGCGTGCGTGTGGCTGCCCGAGTCCCCGGTCTGGCTGATCGACCGCGGCAGAACGGCCGAAGCCCGAAAGACTCTCGAAAGGGTCACCAGGCCGGGCATCCCGGACAGGGTCATCGCACGCTACGAAGAGCCCGACCGCGGGGACCGGGACGGGACCGGAGGGGAGTCCGGCCGCGCGCGGGCGCTGCTGACGAGAACGGTCCGCCCCGCGCTGCTGGTCGCCGTGATCCTTGCCGCGCTTCAGCAGTTCTGCGGGATCAACACGATCCTCTACTACGCGCCGACGATCATGGAGACCACCGGTCTGTCCGCCTCCAACGCGATCTACTACTCGGTGTTCATCGGCGTCATCAACGTCATCATCACCATGGTCTCCGTCAGCCAAATCGACCGGATCGGCCGCCGCCCGCTGCTGCTCGTCTCCCTCGTCGGGATGGGGATCTCCATCGCGCTGCTGGGGGTGGCGTTCGCCGCGGAACTGAGCCCGGTGATCACCCTCCTGTTCATGCTGCTGTACATCGTGGCGTTCGGAATCGGCATGGGCCCGGTCTTCTGGGTCCTGCTCGGCGAGATCTTCCCCACCTCCCTGCGCGCCGAGGGTTCCAGTGCGGGCGCGACCGTGAACTGGCTCTCCAACTTCCTGGTGAGCCTTGTGTTCCTGCCTCTCATCGACGCCATCGGCCAGGCGTCGACGTTCTGGCTCTTCGCCGGGGTCTGCGCCGCCGGCGTGGTGTTCGTCGCCATCTGGGTCCCCGAGACGCGTAACCGTCACGCCGACGAGGTCGCCGCCGAGCTCCACCGGCGGTGGAGCGTCCAGGCGCATTGACGATGTCCTGACGCCCACCAGGCGGGCCCTCGCGGTGGTCACGAACAGGACTCTCGCCGTCAGCGCGTGGGGACGGGCTCGGGGGCGGCGTCCAGGGAGACCTCGTGGGCTTCGCCGTGGGTGTTGGCGGCGCGGAGGGCGACGATTGCCGCGCCGAGCAGGAAGAGGCTGCCGGCCAGGAGGGCCCGGGAGAAGCCCGACGTCAGCGCCTCGGGCATCGGGGTCCGGTCGGCGAGCAGGCCGTCGGTGCGGGACGCCGCGACCGCGGAGAAGATCGCGAGGCCGAGTGCGCCGCCGAGTTGTTGCGATGCGTTGAGCAGGGCGGCGGCGAGACCGGCCTTGTCCGGTGGGACGTTGGCGTTGGCGGCGGCGGTGACGGACACGAACGTGAAGCCGAGCCCGAACGAGGCGAGCATCAGGCCGGGCAGCAGGTCGGTGAGGTAGTGGCCGTCCACGGGGATGCGCGACAGGAGGTAGAGGCCGGTCGCGGCGAGCAGCAAGCCCATGATCATCAGCGGCCGGGTCCCGGCTCGGGGGATCAGCTTGGTCGAGATGCCGGCGGCGATGCCGACGCCGAAGCAGAGCGGCAGGTAGGCCGAGCCGGTCTCCAGCGGCGAGTAGCCGAGGACGTTCACCATGTAGAGGCTGAGGAAGAAGAACATCGACAGGAAACCCGCGACGGCGACGAGCTGGGTGACGTCCGCGGCCGCGAGGCCCTTGATCCGGAAGATCGACAGGGGCAGCAGCGGGTTGCGGCCGCGCTGTTCGTTGAGGAGGAAGGCGAGGAGGAGGGCCAGGGAACCGGCCAGACCGCCGATGGTGCGTGTCGTGTCCCAGCCGACATCCGGTGCCTTGACCAGGGTGTAGACGAGCAGCATCATCCCGCCGGTGACCAGGACGGTGCCGAGGACGTCGAAGTTCGCGAGGCGGGCGCTGCGCCGGTCGCCCTCGACGAGGAGGAACAGGCCGGCGATCACGAGCACGCAGACCGGGACGTTGACCAGCATCACCCAGCGCCAGCCCGGTCCCTCGGTCAGCAGCCCGCCGAGCAGCACCCCGGCGGCGGAGGCGCCTCCGGCGACGCCGCCCCAGACGCCGAGCGCCTTGGCCCGGTCGCCGCCCTCCTTGAACATCGTCGTCAGGATCGACAGGGTGCCGGGCAGCATGAGCGCGGCGCCGACGCCCTGGGCGAGCCGGGCGCCGATCAGGGTTCCGGAGTCGGTCGCGAGGCCGCCGACGACCGAGGACAGCGAGAACAGCACCGTCCCGGCGACGACGACGCGGCGGCGGCCCAGCAGGTCGGCGAGACGGCCGCCGAGCAGCATGAACCCGCCGTAGGTGAGCAGGTAGCCGGACGGCACCCAGGTGAGGTCCTGGACGGAGAAGTCCAGGTCGTCGCGGATGGCGGGCAGCGCCACGTTGACGATCGAGGCGTCGATGAAGTCCAGGAACGCGATCGCGCACAGCAGCGTCAAGGTGAGCTTGCCGCGTCCGGTCGCGAGGAAGGACGGTGGTGAATCGGTCATGGTGACCCCCTTCTGCGAGTTTTCGCGACCCATGAGCGGAGGCGGGGCGGGGAGTGTGACAGCGGACGGCCGGGATGAGGCCCACATCACATTTCGGGCGGGGATGTCACACTCGCGGTGGCGGCACGTCTCTCAGGGGGGAGCGCACAGGAGGTCGGGACATGCTCGAAGGCACCGCCGAGGACGCCGCGACGCGGGTGTTCGCCGATCACCGGGAGCTGCTGTTCTCGGTCGTCTACAACCTGCTCGGAAGCGTCGCCGACACCGAGGACGTCCTTCAGGACACGTGGCTGTCATGGGCGTCCAGGAACGGCGCCGAGGACGCGGAGGAGATCCAGAATCCGCGCGCCTACCTGGTGCGGATCGCGGTCAACACCGCACTCGCCCGGCAGTCGCTGATCAACCGGCGCCGGGAGACGTACGTGGGGCCGTGGCTGCCCGAGCCGCTCGTGAGCCACGCCGACGCCGGTGACGCCGCCGAGCGGACGGAGGCGGTGTCGATGGCGCTGCTCGTCGTCCTGGAGACGCTGACGCCGCTGGAGCGGGCGGTGTTCGTCCTGCACGAGGTGTTCGGCTATCCGCACACCGAGATCGCCCCGATCCTGGACCGGAGCCCGTCGGCGGTCCGGCAGCTCGCGCACCGGGCGCGGGAGCACGTCCACGCCCGGCGCCCCCGCTTTCAGGCCGACCCGAAGGTGCAGCGGCAGGTGACCGAGCGGTTCCTCCAGGCGGCGCTCGGCGGCGACCTGGAGTCGCTGCTGGAGATGCTGGCGCCGGACGTGACCCTGTGGCGGGACGCCGGCGGCCGGGCCGGGACGATGCTGCGGCCCGTCCACGGCCGCGACAAGGTGGCGCGCGTCATCGTGGGGACGGCGACCCGCCACCGGCCCGAGAACCTCCACGTCCGCTACCGGACGGTCAACGGCGACCCGTCGGCGGTGCTGTTCGACGCGGACGCGCCGTTCGGCGTCATGGTCCTCGACCTCGCGCCGGAGGGCGACCGCATCCAGGGCGTCTACGCCGTCGCCAACCCGGACAAGCTCTCCCGGATCGAGGACGAGTGAGTCAGGGTCTCGGCAGCATGCACATGGTGTCGAGGCCGAGGACGTGGTTGAGGCGGCCGAACGCCAGCCAGGAGCCGATGGACATGCTCAGCTCCACGATCTCGCGCTGGGTGTAGTGCGCGGTCATGCGGTCCCAGAACTCGTCGTCGAGGCTGTGATGGTCGAGTGCGTACCGTTCGGCGTACTCGGCGGCGAGGCGGGTGCGGTCGTCGAACGCGGTCGTGGTGCGCCATTCGGTGACGGCGTCGGCGAACTCGTCCTCGACCTTCTGGCCGTCGCGTTCGGTGCGCCAGTCGAGGCAGAACACGCACCCGTTGATCTGGGCGATGCGCAGCCGCGCGGCCTCGAACTCGCGGAGGCCGAGGGTGGTGTGCTCGTAGACGGCCAGGGAGAGGTTCGCGGCGGCGGGGCCGATGCCGGGGACCATCTCGCCCCACGCGTACTGGATCGGGTCCTTGCCGTCGGGGATGTCGAGGTTCATGGGCGGGTGCCTCCGAGCTTGCCGACCGCGGGACGGATGGGGACGTCGAGCGCGTCATAGAGGCCGGGTTCGGCATTCACGAGCCAGTCGACGGCGCCGACCAGTCGTCCGACCGCGGTGGCGTTGCCGCCGGCGGCGCGGTTCCCCTCCCCGTCGGTGGCCTCGACGGTGACCTCGATGCGCGGGTCGCCCTCGATGACGACCCGGTGCGCCCCGTCGCCGTCCGGCGGCGCCGGCCAGTCGGGGGCGCAGGACGGGTGGATGCGGGTGACGTGCTCGATGACGATGCGGGGTTCGCCTTCGACGATGCCCTGCACCTCGAAGCGCACGGCGCCCTGGGTGCCCTTCTCGAAGTCGCCCATGGACGTCGTGGTGACGGTGGCGTCGAGGGGAAGGCGGTCCACGGTCTCACGGATCTCGTCGAGGTCGACGCCGAGGGCGTGGGCCATGAGCCGGACCTGCCCGCCCCACACCATGGTCGGGACGGTCGCCATGAGCATGGGCGGCTCGTAGTCCATCGGCTGGCCCATGCCGACGAGGTACCGGACGGAGTCGGGCTGGTCGTAGGTGGAGTAGTCGAAGATCTCCTGGCAGCGGATCACGTCGATGGTGCCGCCGAGCCCGCTGATCATCAGCGGCAGGACGTCGTTGCCCCAGCCGGGGTCGACGCCGGAGACGAACAGCGAGCCGCCGCCCTCGGCGACGGCGTCCAGGACGGCCTGCCGCATTTCGGGCGGGGCGTTGCGCTGGTCGTAGAGCGCGTACAGGGCGGGGGTGACGACGACGGCCCCGCCGCGGATCGCGCGGACGATGTCGGCGAGGGCGTCGTCCGGGCGGATGTCGCCGGACGCCGCGTACACGACGGCCTGCGGGCCGGTGGCCAGGACGGCGTCGACGTCGGTGGTCGCCGCGACGCCGAGGTCGCGGCCGAGGCCGCCGAGTTCGCCGGCGTCCCGTCCGTCCTTGCCGGGGTCGTGGACGATCACGCCCGTGAGTTTCAGCGCGGGGTGGGCCTCCACCGCGCGGATGGACAGCCTGCCGACATTGCCCGTGCCCCATACGACGGCGGAGATCATGGCCAGAGGCTAACAAGCCCCCGCCGCCTTGCCAAGCAAGCATTTGGTCGACAGCCCGTAACCTGTTGCTACGCGTGCGTGATCGAACAAAAGTTACTTTCAGGTATCTAGTGACTTCCCTCATTTCGAGAGGTAGAACCTGTTTCAATCTCGTCCAGAGTGAGGGAGGTCACATGGCTGACTCCACCATGCCAGCCGGTCAATCCACCGCCATCTCGCGCCGTGCCCTGCTAGCTGGAACTGGTTCTATCGTCGGACTGGGCATGCTGGGCCGAACCGGTCACGCCCGTGCCGCGACCACCGCCGCCGCCGGTCCGATCGGCAACGGGGCGCACGTCCCGGCGCTGATCGTCGGCACCGGCTACGGCGGCTCCGTCGCCGCCCTGCGGCTCGCCCAGGCGGGCGTCCAGGTCCACATGATCGAGATGGGGATGGCGTGGGACACCCCCGGCTCGGACGGAAAGATCTTCGCCAACACCAGGACGCCCGACTACCGGTCGTACTGGCTCCGGACCAGGACGAAGCAGCCCCTCAGCAACTTCCTGGGCTTCCCGCTCGACAAGAACGTCCCCCGCTACACCGGCATCCTGGACGCCGAGGACTTCAGCGGCATCACCGTCTACCAGGGCCGCGGCGTCGGCGGCGGTTCGCTGGTCAACGGCGGGATGGCCGTCACCCCGGAGCGCAGCCGGTTCGGCTACGTCCTCCCGTCGGTGGACGCCAACGAGATGTACAACGTCTACTACCCGCGCGCCAACGCCGGGCTCGGCGTCAACCAGATCGACCGGGCCTGGTTCGACACCACCGACTGCTACCAGTACGCCCGGGTCGGACGTAAGCACGCCGAGCGCTCGGGCTTCGACTTCGTCTACGTGCCCAACGTCTACGACTTCAACTACATGGAGCAGGAGGCGGCCGGGAACGTTCCCAGATCGGCGCTGGACGCCGAGATCCTCTACGGCAACAACCACGGCAAGAAGTCCCTGCAGCAGACCTACCTCGCCCAGGCCAAGGCCACCGGCAGGGTCGCCATCTCACCGCTGCACAGGGTGACCTCGGTGTCCCCGGCGTCCGGCGGCGGCTACACGGTCGCCATGGAGCTGCTCAACACCAGCGGCGACGTCACCGGCACCAAGACCGTGACCGCGGACAAGGTGTTCTTCGCGGCCGGCAGCGTCGGCACCAGCAAACTTCTGACCAAGCTGAAGGCCACGGGCGCGCTGCCCGGTCTGAACAACGAGGTCGGCAAGGGCTGGGGCGACAACGGCAACGTCATGTGCGGCCGCGCCAACCACATGTGGGACGCGACCGGCAGCCTCCAGTCGTCCATCCCCACGGGCGGCATCGACAACTGGGACGCCGGCGGTGCGTTCGCCGAGGTCGCGCCGCTGCCGACCGGCATCGAGACCTACGCCTCGTTCTACCTGTCGATCACCAAGAACCCGAACCGGGCCGCCTTCTCCTGGAACGCCGGGGCGGGCAAGGTCGACCTGAACTGGCAGACCGCGTGGAAGCAGCCGGGCATCGACATGGCAAAGTCGATCTTCGACAAGATCAACCAGAAGGAGTGGACGATCTACCGGACCGACCTGTTCGGCGTCTACAAGATCTGGGGCGACCACCTCACCTACCACCCGCTCGGTGGAGCGGTCCTCAACAAGGCCACCGACAACTACGGCCGCCTGCACGGCTACTCCGGCCTGTACGCCATCGACGGCTCGCTCATCCCCGGCAACACCACCGTGAACCCGTTCGTCACCATCACCGCCCTCGCCGAGCGGAACATCGAAAAGATCATCACGACCGATCTGTGACCGTTCCTTTGACGCGCCGTTGACGACGGTCCGGCCACGGGCGCGTGTGGCCGGACGTCCGGTGAATGGCCTGCTCCTGCCGGGGAAACGGGTCCCCATGGACATTCCCCGGACTCTGGTGCTCACCGGGCACTTCCCACCGGAGCCGGGCGGGGTGCAGACCTTCACCTGGGAACTGGTGCGCAGGCTCCCCGCCGACCGGCTGCTCGTGGTCGCGCCCGCCTGGCCCGGGGCAGCCGAGTTCGACGCCGGACTGGACTTCCCCGTCGTCCGGCGGCACGCCTACCTGCTGTTCCGGGGCCTGCGCCGGCTCGTCGCCGAGCACGGGACGGACGTGGGCTGGATTCCCGCCGCCGCGCCGTTCGCCATGTACGCGCCGCTGGTGAAGGCGGCCGGGGTGACACGGCTGATCGGCTCCACGCACGGCCAGGAGCTCGGCTGGTTCCGGGCCGCGCCCACCCGCGGCGCGTTCCGCGCCGTCTCCCGCGCCTTCGACGCGCTCACCTTCCTCACCGCCGTGAGCCGCGACGAGATGGCGGAGGTCCTCGGCGACCGGACGCGGCTCGTCCAGCTCGCCGGCGCCGTCGACGCGACCCGGTTCCGCCCAGGGCTGGACGGTGCGACGGTGCGCCGGCGCCACGGGCTCGGGGACGGGCCCGTGATCGTCAGCGTGTCCCGCCTCGTCCGCCGCAAGGGCCACGACCGGCTGCTGGACGCCTGGCCCGAGGTCGTCCGGCGGCACCCGGACGCCCGGCTCGTCATCGTCGGCGAGGGGCCGATGCGGCGGCGGCTCACCGAGCAGGCGGCGCGGCTGGCCCCCGGCACCGTCACGGTGACCGGGCCCGTCTCCGCCGCCGACCTGCCGCGCTACTACGCTGCCGCCGACGCCTTCGTCCTGCCGTGCCGGGACGACCGCCGCGGGCTGCAGGTCGAGGGCCTCGGCCTGTCGGTCCTGGAGGCGTCGGCGGCCGGGCTGCCGGTCGTGGTGGGCCGGTCCGGCGGCAGCCCCGAGTCCGTCCTCGACGGGCGGACCGGGACCGTGATCGACGCGGCGTCCCCCCGCGAACTCGCGCGCACCCTGAACGGCCTGCTGGACGACCCGCGCGGCGCCCGCCGCATGGGCGAGGCGGGCCGCCGGTGGGTGTGCGACGACTGGAGCTGGGACCGCGCGGCGGCCCGGCTCGCCGACCTCCTCCGCGGCGCCCCCGCCGAACCCGCCGGAACGGCGGGACCCACCGGGCCGGCGGCCCGGCCGGGAACGGGGCTTCGGGACGCGGCACGGAGGGTGAGCCCCGCATGGGACTCAAGGAGCAGCTGAACCGCCGCGACTTCCGGCGCCTCATGGTGGGCCAGACGGTCTCCTCGTTAGGAGACTGGATGGGCACGCTCGCCCTGATGTACTTCGTGCTGGAGCTGAGCGGGTCCACGACGGCGGTCGGCGGCGTGCTGGTGCTGCGCCTGCTGCCCTCGGCGGTGGGCGCGCCGGTGGCGGCGCGGATCGTCACCCGGTGGCGGCGGCGCAGCGTCATGATGAACTCGGACCTGGTGCGCATCGGGATGGCGCTGGCGCTGCCCGTCCTGCCGTGGCTGTGGTGGGTGTACTTCTGGGCGTTCGCCATCGAGGTCGTCGGCCTGGTGTTCCTCCCCGCCCGGGACGCCGCCATCCCCTACCTCATCCGCGACCGCAGCGAGGGGCGGCGCGGCGACCGCGAGGAGCACGACACCGGCACGCTGGAGGTCGCCAACGGCATCACGATGGCCACGTCCTACGGCATGATCCCGGTGGGCGCGGGGCTGTTCGGGCTGCTGCTGTGGCTGTCGAACAACGCTGGCTGGGAGGGCCACTGGCGCTATGTCCTGGTGTTCTGGCTGAACGCGCTGAGCTACCTGGTGTCCTACTTCGTGATCCGGTCCATCCCGGACCTCGGCCCCGCCGCCGGGGAGCGGCGGGCCGAGGAGCGGGAGGTGAAGCAGGGCCGGTTCATCGACGCGCTGCGGCTCCCCGTGGTGCGCGGGGTCCTGCCCGGCGTCGCGGTGGTCGCGCTCGGGCTGGGCGCGCTGTTCTCGCTCGGCGTGGTCTTCGTCCGGAACGTCCTGGACGCGAGCGCGGTCGGGTTCGGTGTGCTGGTGGCGCTGTTCGGCGTCGGCGCGATCATGGGCCTGGTGATCGTCCGGCGCGGGACGTGGAACCTGATGACCCAGATCCGGACGGCGACCGCGCTGCAGGGCGCGGTGATCGCCGCGATGGGCGTGCTCGCCTCGACGACCTGGTCGTTCCTCGGCGCCGTGCTGTTCGGCGGCGCCGCCACCGCCGCGCTCGTCGGGGCCATCACCTACCTTCAGGAGAGCCTGGACGGCTACCGCCGGAACCTGGCCCTCACCGCGTTCCACGCCGTCCTGCGGTTCGGGCTGGCCCTGGCCGCGCTGCTGTCGGGCGCCGCGGCCGACCTGCTCGAACAGTGGGACCCGACTCCGCTCGGCGTCGCCCCGGCGCGGCTCGTGCTGGCCCTGTCCGGCCTGATCGTGATCGCCGGGACGTTCCTCATCCGCAGGTCCGGCACGGGTTCCGGCCGGGGACCGGAACCCGTGTGAACGGACGTCAGGGGCAGGCGGGGAACAGCCGCCGGGTGCCCGCGCCGGCGTCGTAGGCGGCGCGGTCGCTGAACCCGCACCCGTATTCGGGATCGGCGACCACCTGCGGCTTCGTGGTCACGTCACCGGCCGGGCGCCTGCCGGCGTCGACCCAGCGGACCAGGTCGTCCCACGCCGTCCCCGCCTCGGTGGCGGAGAACTCGCAGTGCTGGATCGTGCGGATGGCGCGCTGCACGAGCAGCCGCGACCGGTGATGCCGCGCCACCTCGGAGGCGTAGATCTGCTCCATGGAGAACGGGACGAACATGTCCCCCAGACCGTGCAGGCTCAGCACCGGAATCTGCGGTCGCCCGTTGATGCGCGGGATCTGGGAGAGCCGGTTCGACAGCCGCGCCGGCAGGTTCTCCGGCCGCACCCTTTGCACGCTCGCGTTGACGTCGAACGGCTCGTTCGGCTCGTACCGGGTGAAGAGGTTGGTCGAGAGCTGGTCGGGGTTCTCGGCCAGCGTGGCGTCCGGGACGGGCGGGGACGCCAGCGAGAACGGGAAGTCCTTCCAGACCGCGAACGCCTGCGCGTCGCCGGGCCGCGGCCCGCCCGTCCGGTTGATGGCTATCGCACGGAACTGCTTCCCGCGCTCGTTCGTGGTGTCCGGACCGCCGGGCGTCAGCCCGGTGAGCCCGAGGTTCTCCATGATCTTCGGGACGGTCACCGTCGCGTACTGGTCGGTCACCGGGTATTCGCGGACGCCCGCCAGGTCCTGGGCGACGAGGTTGTAGTCGAGGAAGAAGTCGAACAGTTCGTGGTCGCCGAGCACCCCGCACATGGGCAGCGCGCCGTCGTAGTAGCGGGGGAACTGCTCGATCGAGCGCCCGATGACGTGGCCGCCCATCGAGACGCCGACGATGAGGCGCTGCTCGGGCCGTCCCACCTTGTCGGCGAACAGCTCCGCGACGTCCCGCGTGCTCAGCACGCCCGCCCGGACGTCGTACCCGTTGCGGTAGTAGGACGACGCCGCCCACGCGTACCCCTGGTCGAGGAGCCGCTGCCGCAGCCCGAACGGCGGCGGCCCGACCCGCAGCACGAACCCCTGGCCGGCGTACCCGTGCGCGTAGAGCACCAGCTTGCCGTTCCAGTCCGGCGGCACCTCGATGATGTAGGCGGAATGGCGGTGCACGCCCTGCGACACCCGCGTCGGCTCCCCGTCCACCTGGGCGGGCGGGAGCGGCGGATTCTCGATCGTGTACCCGGGAAGCGGCTGGTCGCCCGGCGTCCGGTCGGCATGGGCCGTCCCCGCCGCGCCCAGCGGGACGACCAGGGCGAGGACGGTGGCGGCGAGTGCGATGAGGGCTCGGATGCGCATGATGCTCCTCTAGAAGATCAAACGCATTACATACCGTCCGGTCGGTTTGTTGAATGGCAATGACCACATCCGGCCCCGCCGGTCCCCCGACCAGGCCGCCTATCGCTTCGGGAGGGCGGGGGCGGCGAGGAGCGCGCTCGGGTCGTGGAAGGTGAAGTCCGCCGCGGAGGTGCGGTAGAGGTCGGCGTAGCGGGCGACCTTCTCCGGATCGAGTTCGACGCCGAGGCCGGGGCCGTCCGGCACGGGAAGGCGCCCGTCGCGGTAGTTCTCCAGCGGGCCGCCGAACGCGCCGCGCACCACGTCGTCGGTCAGCAGGGCCCCGTAGCCCTGGTTGGCGTAGCGGAAATTGGGCGTCGCCGCGATGACGTGGACGGCGGCGGCGACCGCGACGCCGAGTTCGCCGAGGCTGTGCTTCACCACGGGGAGGCCGGCGGCGGCGCAGATGCCCGCCGAGCGCTTGAGGTTGAGCAGGCCGCCGTCCATCTGCTGGTCCACCGAGAGCGCGTCGGCGGCGCCGTGCCGGAGGACGGCGAGCTGGTCCGAACGCGTCCACGACGACTCGTTGGCGAGCAGCGGGGTATCGAGGCGGCCGCGGACATAGGCCATCTCGGGCAGGTTCCGCCCGGACACCGGCTGCTCGACCATCTCCAGGCCGTACTCTTCCAGCGCCCGCACCGCCCGGATCGCCGCGCCCGGCGACCACGCCTCGTTCGCGTCCACCCGGATGCCCATGGCCGGGCCGGCGCCGTCCCGGAGCGCGGCGACGCGTTCGACGTCGGATTCGAGGGAGTCGGCGCCGACCTTCAGGTAGCACACCCGGGCGCCGGCCTTCGCCGCGCGCCGCCCCTCGTCCCGCACGTCCGCCGCGTCGCCCGCCGCCACGTAGTGGAAGAACTCGACCTCGTCGCGGAAGCGCCCGCCGAAGAAGTCCACCACCGGACGGCCGCAGGACTTGCCGAGCAGGTCCCAGCACGCCGTCTCCACCGCCGCGACGGCCGGGCTGCTCGCGCCGATGTGATGCCAGGTGCCGACGACGTCGACGCGCTGGATCAGCTGCTCGATGCGCAGCGGATCCGAGCCGACGACGAGCGGCTCCACGCTGCGCAGCGCGCCCAGCACGATGTCGGCGGACGGGTACGCGGCGGCCTCGCCGAGACCGGTCAGCCCCTCGTCGGTGTCGACCTCGACGAGGACGGACACGAGACCGGAGCGCCGGCCGAACGCCCACACCTCGTCGGTGCGGTAGGGGACGGCCACCGGGGTGGCGCGGATCGCGGTGATGCGCATGGCCTGCTCCGTTCAGGGCTGGACGATGAGGTTCAGGGCTGGACGATGAGGTTCCGGGGCGCGTCGGTGAGAAGCTCGGCGCCGTCGGGCAGCACCAGCGCCGTATCGGAGATCACGTGCCCGGCCGGGCGGTCGACCCACGACATCAGGTGGACGACCATGCCGGCCCGCACCCGCGTCCGCCCGCCCGCGCGGATGCCGGGCACCGACCCGCCGCCGACCCAGCTCGGCGGGAAACCGATGCCGGTGAGGTAGCCGCAGTGGTGCCGGCGCGGCCGCCGCCCGGTGATGGCGGCCACCGCCCCGGCCCACGCCGCGTAGACCGCGCCGGTGACGGCGCCGGGCACGAGCGCCGCGCGGGCGGCCCGCAAACCGGCGAGTGCGGCCTCGGCGGCGAGCGCCGCGTCCGGCGGGGCCTCACCGCAGTACACGGTGCGGCTCATCGGCGCGTGGTAGCGGTGCACGCAGCCCGACAGCTCCACGAACAGGCCCTCGCCGCGTCCCAGGCGGTGCTCGCTCCAGGTGACGTGCTCCTGCGCGAGCCGATCGGTCGAGCGGACCAGCGGCACGAAACCCGGCTGGTGCCCGCCCGCGTCCGTCATCGCCCACTGCGCCCGCGCCGCGACGGTGCGCTCGCTGACGCCCGTCCCGGCCGCTTCCACCGCCGCGCGCATCGCCGCCCCCGAGACGACGGCCGCCCGCCGCACCAGGGCGGCCTCGGACGGCGACTTCACCGTCCGCAGCCGGGCGGGAAGCGCCGTGCAGTCCGACCACGTGCGGTCCGGGAGCGACGCCCGGACGCGCGACAGCACCGCCGGCGGCAGCGTCATCGAACCCTCCTCGACCCCGATCACGGAGCCGGGCGGCGTCACGTCCGCCAGCACCCGGGCCGCCGTCCGCGCCGGGTCCTGCCCCTCCCCGTACAGCGCCTGCCGCGCGCCGGGGACCTGCGCCGACAGCGTGTGCCGCTCCATGCGCCGCGCGACGAGCACCGGCGGCCCGTGCGGCGTCACGACGACCATGGTGAACGCGAAGTACCCCAGGTGATCCAGGCCCAGCAGGTAGTACAGGTTCTCCGGGCTGGTCAGCGCCACGGCGGACAGGCCCCGCCGTCGCATGGCCCGCCGCAGCCGCGCGGCGCGCACCCGGTACTCCTGCTCGGGCACGGCGAGCGGCGGCGCTACCACGGGCTGCGCGGGTTCCGCGGGCTCAGCAGGCTCCGCGGCGATGGACGGTTCGGCTGTCATGGCGCCAGTGTGCGGCGCGCGTCCGGCCCACCACCAGCGATCTTTTCCGATGTCCGGCGTTAGCGTTGCTACATGGTCTACGAGGTGCGGCGGCTGCGGCTGCTGCGTGATCTCGCCGCGCACGGCACCATCGCCGCGACCGCCCACGCGTGCCATCTCACGCCCTCGGCCGTCTCCCAGCAGCTCGGCCTGCTGGAACGCGAGGTCGGGACGCCGCTCCTGCTCCGGGACGGCCGCCGCCTGGTCCTGACCGAGGCGGCCCGGGTCCTCGTCGCGCACACCGAACGCGTCCTGGCCGAACTCGAACGGGCGCGGGCCGAGATCGCCGGCCTGACCGGGGAGATACGCGGCACCGTCCGGCTCAGCGCGTTCCCCAGCGCCGCCGTCGCCCTCGCCGCCCCCGCCGTCGCCGCGTGCCGGGCGGCGCACCCCGACCTCCGCGTCCTCCTGGACGAGTCCGAACCGGACGAGTCGGTGACCGCGCTCCGCCACCACGCCTGCGACGTGGCACTGGTCTACGAGTACAACCTGCTCCCGAGAATCCAGGACGAGGGCGTGGAGCTGACCCCGCTCCTCCGCGAACCCGTCCTGGCGGCACTCCCGCCGGACGCGCCGGACGGCCGGACCGAACTCGCCGACCTGAGCGGCCGGCCCTGGATCGCCCCGCGCAGCGACATCGCCCTGCGCACCGTCCTGGAACGGGCCTGCCAGGCGGCGGGCTTCGAACCGCGGGTCGACTACACCAGCGACGACTACACGGTGATCATGTCGCTGGTGGAGGCCGGGATCGGTGTCTCCCTCCTGCCCCGCCTGGTCACCGAACCGCTGGCCTCACACGTCCGGCTGTCCCAGGTCAGCGGTCTGGAACTGACCCGCACCGTCTCGGTCGCCGTCCGCACCGGCAGCGCCCGCGACCCCCGCGTGGCCGCCGTGACGGCCGCCCTGGAACAGGCCGCCCGCCCCCTGGCCCCGCCGGACTGATCACCACTGCCCGGAGGCGCGTCCGGACATCCGCGGGCGGCCGGGGACGACGGCGGCGACCAGGGTGCCGGCGGCGCCGCCGACGCACAGGTAGATCCACTCCCGGTCGGGGACGGCCGACCAGACCGCCGTGCCCGCCCAGATCGTCCCCAGGGCGGCGCCGGCGGCCCTCAGCAGCAGCGGGGACACCGCCACCAGAAGCAGACCGGCCGGCGAACCGGGGCCGCGCGGCATCAGGCGCGCCCCGAGCACGCCCGCCACCCCCGCCGAGCAGCCGGCCGCCACGAGCGACCAGCGGTCAAGGTGGCCGAGCGCGTCCATCGCGTCGGCGGTCACCTCGCCGGAGGGGCCGATCAGCAGGTCCGGAGCGAGCGTCCGGGCCAGCGCGAACCGGGCGGCGAGAGCGAGCAGCGACCCCGCGGTCGCCGACAGCACGACCGGTGTGAGGGACGGCCGCGGCACCGCCGCCCGGCCGATGCCGGCCCCGGCGAGCGCCGCACCCGCGATGGCGGCCATCGCGAGGAGGGCGCTGCCCGCCGGCCAGTCCCCCGCCGTCACGAAGAAGACCAGCAGGCCCGCCATCACGACCGCGAGCGCGACCAGCACCGCCGAGACGCTCGCCGAGAGTTCGGCGCCCTCACCGCGGCTGGTCGGGACCGTCCCGAACCAGGTACCGAACGCCGCTGCCGCCAGCCATGCGCCCGCCAGGAGCGAGGCCGTCCAGGCCGACGGTCCCCCGGCCGCGTCCGAGAGCGCGCCGAAGCCGGTTCTGCCGGTGGGCGTGGTCATCAGCAGCACCGCGAGAAGCAGGACGACCGCGGCGGCCAGGCCGCCCTTCATGCGGTGATCCTGAACGAGCCGGCGGCGCCGTCGATCAGCCGCGCGGCCTCGTCGGCGCCGGGATCGATGACGATCATCCGGACGTCGGCCACCTTCCCGGTGCCGAGGTCGACGAACAGATCCACCTGCTGAAGCGTCGTCCAGCCGGTCTTGCCGCCCGGGGCGGAGTAGGACTTGCGGACCACCTGCGCGGGGGCGTCCTGCACCTTGAGCCTCCGGCGCTCCAGAAGGCGGAAGTCGTGCGCGGTCTTGCTCTGCGCGACGAACGCGTCCACCATGCGGCCCAGCGAACGGTTCCGTTCCTCGGTGAAGACCGACCACGAGGCCTGCGGCGGACGCTGCAGCGGCTCGGGCCGCAGGACCTCGAAGTCGGCACCGGGGAAGATCCGGTTGCCCGGGTCCTGCTTCCAGCCCTTCGGATACCCGACGGTGAAGCCCTTGCCGGTGAAGACGGTCAGGCCGGGATCGACCGGAGGAGCCTCGCCTTCCCCACCGCAGCCGGCGGCGACGACGACCAGCAGGACGGCGGCCACAGCCGTGATCAGTCGCGGCATGAGCCTCAGTCTCCGCTCTGCTCGCATGAGTACCATCGCCGCCACTCACCGGTGGCCGGGTCACGGTAGTGCGCCTCGTCCAGGCTCATGTTCCGCTCGCTGTGGGTGGAGCCGAAGTCGAACCATTCGATCAGCAGGTCCAGTTCCGCGCCGCCCTCCGCGGTCTGCCCCGTCGCGTTGTAGTGCTGCCGCGTGGTCGTGGCGTTCGGGCCGTCCGCGAGTTCGGCGATGGTGAGGCGTCCCTGCAGGCGGTCGTCCAAACCGCCGTCGAAGATGGCGCGCAGATCATCGGCGACCTCGCCGCGCTGATCCGGCGGGATCTCGATGGTCGTGGTGTTGACGGTGACGTCGCCGTTCTCGACCAGCACGCCGCCGCCCCCTCCGCCGCTTCCGCGGTCCGACTCGAACCCCAGCTCCAGCGATCCGCCCGCCCCGATGCGCCACTCGCTGGTGTTGACCGCGGTGACCTTCATCGGGTCGCCGTTGTCGTCGTACTCGACATGGATCACGTTGCCGCCGACCCGTTCGTAGGAGACCTCCCGGCCCGCGCCCAACACGGGACTGGGCCTCACCTCCACGCCGAGCCGCGCGGTGTCGGTGTTGGTGGCCGCGTAGTACTCGCCGTGGACGCGCTCCCCGCCGGGTTCGATCGCCTCCGAGGTGCCGAGCAGCCGGCTCTCCTCGTGCCGGAGCGAGCCGCTCAGTCCCGTGTCGGCGGCTTCGCTGCCCACCGACCCGTCGACCTCGACGAACGCGTTGGTGCCGTCCGCATTGATGATCATCGCGGGGAGGTCCATCTCCTCGGCGATCTGGAGCGGCATGTCCTCGAATTCGGCCATGGCCTCCTCGTCGTCCAGCATCTCCCAGAGCCCGCCGTGCTCGTCGATCAGATCGGTCGCCCTGCTGCGGAGCCGTCCCTGGTACTCCTCAAGCTGGTCCTCGTTCTGGACGGTGACCTGCCGCTGGTTCTCTCCCGTCCACAGCACGCCCCCGCCGACGCTGACCCCCCAGCCGGTCCCGCCGATCCGGCCGCCCAGCCCGGCCTCGATGTCGATGCCCGAGCCCGAGGAGTCGCTGGTGGTGACCACGATCGACCCGTCCGCGTTGTTGTCCACCTGCGCGGAATGTGATTCCTGGTCGCCGAAGAGGATGACCTTCCGGCCCGTGGTCGACTGGTCGATGCCCTGGTGGACGGTGCAGGCGCTCAGCGCCGGAGGCCCGGAAGGCGTGCCGGACTCGCACTCTCCACCGAACAGCCTGCAGAGAGCGTCACTCGTTTCGCTCGCCACCGTGCCCATGACCGGCGAACTGGCCAGAACCCCGACGACCACGGCCGCCACCAACAGCACGGCACCGTACTCCGCGGCGCTCGCCCCACGATCGGCGACGCGGCGGAAACCCCTGGTGCGCTGCAGCATGAGGGAAGCGTGGCCGCACCCCCACCGCGACACGAGGGCCCCCGGACCCAATGTGACGACCCAAAACAACGGGCCCTATTCCGGCCCTTTTCCCAGCCCCCTATAGCCGGGTCGAAAAGCCCTGGATTTGGGATCCAGCACAATTAGATCTTGAAAAACGTTGCCGCGGTGAACAAGTCGTCCAGCAACGCGTCCTTTACGGAGCGTAGCGGTAGATCGTCACGCGGGACAGTCCGGCAGCGGCGGGCGACGTCGGCCGCGGTGAAACGGCGGAAGCCGAAGTCCTCGGCCTGCTCCCGGGCGGCTTCCCGGACTCGTTCGGCGGCGCCAGCGCCGGGTTGCGGCGAGGTGAGCGCCCGGGTGATTATTGGACTGACCATCCAGCAACGGCAGTGGACGGCCACCGACCCGAGGCGAGGTCCGCATGACCGCTCCTGAACACCCCGCCCCCGCGCGGCCCGTGCCCGCCAGGACCATGAAGGTGCGCCGTCTGCGGTTCACCTACCCGAAAGGGGTGATGCGCCGCCACTACGCCGACGACGATCTGATCTTGAGCCACGTCGTGGCCGTGCTCTCAGCGACGTTCCCGAGGGGTGAGGACTTCTTCATCCGCTCCGTCCGCGCCTGCTCCGGACAGATCACCGACCCCGAACTGAAGCGGCAGGTAAAGGCGTTCATCGGCCAAGAGGTGGTGCACGGCCGCGAGCACGACACCCTCAACGGGCAGCTGCGCAGAATGGGCTACCCCACCCATTGGGTGGACGCCTTCGTCAAGCGCAGCACCCGGCTCGGCCTTCGGCTCATGCCGCCGCGCGCCGCGCTCGGCCACACCGCCGCCCTGGAGCACTACACCGCGACGCTCGCCGAATGCCTGCTCACCGACCCGCGCGCCCAGGCGCTCCTGGGCGACACCGAGGTCCGCAACGTCCTGCTGTGGCACGCCTTGGAGGAGTCGGAGCACAAGTCGGTCGCCTTCGACGTCTACCGTGCCGCCGGCGGCTCGGAGCGCCTGCGCCGCCGCACCATGATCGAGGCGACCGTCGGCCTGCTCGGCGTGACGATCTTCTTCACGATCGTGTCGATGCTCAACGACCCGGCCACCTACAACCCGCGGCGCCTCGCCGCCAGCCTGCGCGCCCTGCGCCACTCGCCGTTCCTGAACGAGAAGGTCCGCGCCCGCATCCGCGCCTACCAGCGCCCCGGCTTCCACCCCGACGACTTCGATGCCACCGGCATCCTCACCCACTGGCGCACCGAACTCTTCGGCCCGGACGGCGCCCTGCTGGATCGCCTCACCTAGACAACGGCCCCCGACGACACCCGAACCAGCCCATCGCGAGAACTCCGGAAGCCCAGCCTCCCTTGCCGAGCGGGGCTTGGAGTGGGTTGCATGGACCGACATGAAGGTTTTCGTCACCGGCGGGACCGGAGCACTCGGCGGCCACACCGTCCCGGAACTCGTAGGGGCCGGGCACTCTGTGTCGGCCCTGGCTCGCACCCCGGATAAGGCGGCCACTCTGGCCGCGCAAGGCGCGATCCCGGTCACCGTGTCGCTGTTCGACCCTTCAGCACTGGCCGAAGCGTTCTCCGGCCATGACGCGGTCGTCAATCTGGCCACCGCGATGCCGTCGACCGCCCTGTTCATGGTCCGGCGGGCCTGGCGCGCCACCGAGCGGGTACGGACCGAGGGCTCGGCCGCGGTCGCCGAGGCCGCACTGAACGCGGGCGTCGACCGGCTGGTCCAGGAGTCGGTGGCCATGCTCTACCGCGACAACGGCGCCGACTGGATCGACGAGGACGCCCCGGTCGACCGCTACCCGGCCGCGACCGGCAACCACGCGGCCGAGGCCAGCGCGCAGCGGTTCGCCGCGGCCGGCGGCACCGCCATCGTGCTGCGTTTCGGGCTGTTCTACGGCCCCGGCGCCGCGCACAGCAAGCAGATGCTCGCCCAGGCACGCCGACACGTCGGCCTGGTACTGGGGCCTCCTCAGAACTACCTGTCCTCGATCCACGTGGCCGACGCCGCCACCGCCGTCGCGGCCGCCCTGCGGGCCCCGGCGGGAACGTACAACATCGTCGATGACGAGCCCCTCACCAAACGCGGCTACGCCGACGCGCTCGCCCAGGCCGCGCAGACCACTCCATGGGTGCGCCTACCAGGACGGGCCGGTCTCGCCTTCGGCCACCGGCTCACCTCCCTGACGCGTTCCCTGCGCGTGAGCAACGCCCGGTTCCGTACCGCGACCGGCTGGGCCCCCCGCTACCCGAGCGCCCGGGAAGGCTGGCCGGCCACCGCAGCCGAATTGACCCGAGCTCCATAGCGTCAACCCGTCCCGCAGAGGGGCCATCGCCTGTCCGCGCCGTCCTCCTCGGAGCCCCTCCGGGCGACGAACGAGAAGGCGCGTTCCAGATGGCGGAAATGCGGGTCCGCATCCCCTCGATCGGCGTGTCCGCCGCGATTATCGCGCTGCCGATCGCCCGGCGGGCAGGCTGGCCGCGCCGAAGGAGTACCCCGTGGCGAGCCGGAACAAGGCGTGGCCCGAACCCGGCGAGCGCGGCACATCCGTCATCGCCTGGCATGTCGACGCGCGCCGCGCCCGGCGGTGCTCCACCGGCTTCGCGAGCTGCGCTCCGGTGGCCGGGTGGAGATCGTCCGGGTGGACGGCGACTCGGCCCGGTCCTCGGTGACGCGGACGGTCCGGCACAGCAAGAGCGGGATCCCCGACTCGGTCTACCGGCCGGCGTCCGGCCCGGGAATTCCGGCTGGTCACCTGCGGCGGTGCCTTCGATCGGACCTGCGGGAGCCACCGGGACGACATCATCGTCCACGCCGTCCAACGCTGATCATGTCGGCGGGCGGGAGCGGCATCACGAACCGCCCTGCCCGCCGACGCTCGCTCAAGCGGGCGGCCTCGGGACGGTTCCGGGTCTCACTGCTTGCGGTAGTCGCGGGTGTACCACCGTTCGGGGCGTACGCGGACCATGACCATGGTGTCGGCGACGGCCTTCGTCGACTCCAGGTATTGGGCGCCGCCCTCGGCGCCCAAGTATCGCTCGGCCATGGTCCTGCGATCGTCCTGCTTCGCCGGGTCCTCGATCGAGACGACCGGGCCCTCGACCGAGGCGTACCTGTAGGGCGGTGCCGATTCCTGCGCGACCAGGCTCACCCGGCCCGCCTGGCGGACGAGTGCCATCTTGCGGCTGTCCCGGCCGGTGATGAACGCCACCTCGCCGCCCGGCTCGTACAGGTACCAGACCGGTAGCGCCAGCGGGGCCCGGTCCGTGCCGTCCGCGACGCTCAGGATGCCCACATGGGCCTCGGCCAGAAATGCCTCGCGCTCGGACGCGCTCATCGCCAGGGTCATCACCGCTCCTCTCCAGCGACCTTCAGCATGCCCCAAAGCCGGGCCGCCGGAACGCCGGCCAGCTCTGGCTAACGGTCGTACCGTCCGGCGCGAATGTCACGCGCCAGCGCACCGAACGCCGCCCGCCCGAACGCCAACTTCGGCCCCTCCGGGTCCTTCGAGTCCCGGACGGCCACGACTGCGGACACCCCTGCCACCTCGACGCAGTCTCCTCCAGAGGAGTCACTCCGAGAGCTCTTGCGCCAACGTGCGTATGACAGGTCCAATGTGCTCACGTGCTCTCCATGATCGTACGGACCAGGCCTTCGGACTCTTCCGCCGACAACGCGGCAGCCCTGATCTTATTGAAGAGTACGGTGAGTCTGCGCACTCCCGCGTGATGCGTGATCATTTGTCCGTTGCCACCCGCACCATCCACGTACACCACGTCTGAGCCCTCGTTGAACGAGAGCACTTGGAACCCTCCGCCTTGGAAGACGCGGGCCTGGGAGGGGATGACCTGGATGAAGAAATTCGGCTTCCCCGAACATGTCGAGCAGCCGCTTGCACTGGCCTTCCTTGATCTCGCCGTGAAGATCCCTCAGAACGGCCTCGCGGATGAGGAGGAACAACAGAGGCGGATCCGTTTTTGCCAAAAGCGCTTGCCGCTCCATCCGCAGAGCGAGAAGTTCTTCTGCTTTGTCCGCTCGCTGCTCTGCCTCAAAGACCAGGCGTGCGTGTTCTTCCGTCTGGAGGAGCCCGGGGATGAGTAGCGGCGCGAAGATGCTGAACTGCGACGCTTCGGGCTGTGCCTCGGCCAGCGGGCGGAAGCCGCTGGGGATCAAGCCGCGCTTTCGGGCCTCCATGTGTTTCTCCCACATACGACGGAACGCACCGCCCAGCTGAAAGTAGGTGTCCAGGTCGTCGGAGAGGCCCTCGGACGGAGGCTTTTCAAAGGTCTCGACCTTGGCGATCCACTGCGGTGTGCAGCCCAACGCGGCCGCGAGTTTGTTCCGGGACAGCCCGGACGCCTCACGTCGCGCCCGCAGTTCGTTGACGAACATCTCCTGGTAGGCGGAGGGGCTGTTGTCACGCGAGGGTGCCATCGGGTGTCTCCCGGGTGTCGGCCCGCTTGTTCGGGGGTGTCACCTGTCTTGTTCGGGTGCTCGTCGGGGGGTGAGCGGTTCGTAGCTCAGAGTAACTCTCCCCTGCCAGGCTCGTCCTCGAAAAGCCGAACCGATTCGCAGGGACCCCGCCCGTGAACGATCAAGAACGCGAACGTCTGCAGGATCAGTACCCGAGCTGGCACATTCGCCGGCCGCCGACGATGGAATGTCTCGTAGCCACGCGCCTCGGCCGTCCGCTCACGCAGCGGGAAATCTATTACGGCCTCTGCGCGACCATCGTCGAGGACAGTTACGAGTTGCTCGGCGAGGCCCTCGCCGGCCAGCGCAAGATCGAGGAAACCTTGTGATCTTTGTGCTGGCGATCACCGGCGCCTCGCTCGTGGCCGTCTTCTCGGTGTGGATGCTGATCCTTTTCATCAGCATGGCCCTCGCCGACTCCGGCTACGTCGGCAAACACCGCTGATCTCCCGGAGCGGCCGCCGCGCACGGCGCCTGCGTGCCCCCAATCATGCGCAGGACGCCGAACGGTTCCCTCCCCTGGGCCGGCAGCCGCTCCGGGTCCATTCTCAATTGTAGGTGATCAGCTAATTGAGCGCGGTCGGCAATCACGTTATTGAGCAGTGGTGCGAGGGGTGCCGCGATCACGCTATTGAGCATGCTCACGACATGCGCGTCGGGGATAGCCGCATTTGTCTTGATCTGTCGCCAGGGTGGGGATGGTTCGGCTTGGGGATGTAGATCCTTTGGGCAGGTGTGACCAGGAGTACGGAGTCCGATTGGTCGCTGTCGGCTTCTGCGCGTCAGTCGGGCAGTTCGCGCATGACCAGGCCGAGCGCGGTCGCCAGGTCGATTGTTTTGTGGGGTGTTGAGCACTGCCTGGCCAGGCCGGTCTGGTCGAGCCGGCCGTTACGGGCTTGGAACAGGAAGCGTGCGGCGGGATGCTGCCGCAGTTCGTCTGTGGTGAGCTCGTCGGCGATGCGATGCGCGGTGGCAATCAGGGCAGGAAAGGACGACTGCAGGTCCGCTGCCCAAGTTTCGAGCTTTTCTAGCCAACTGCGCGTGGCGGCGTCGGGTGCCGAGGAGAACCTCGCGATCGCTTCAGCCAGCTCTCGCCAGGTGAAGTCACGCCAGGGCTTGGTCTTTAGGACGGGCAACTGCCATTGGCGCTTGGCGATCGCCCAATGATCCGCGTGCGCCTCCACGGAGTGCACCGTGAATCCCGGCACGCACAGCGCGGTCAGGTTCCAGCCATGGCAGGCACCGGTGTCCAGGCCGAAGATCCTGCGGTCGCGGATCATCGGCTCATGCCCGGTTACGTGATGGCCGAACACGACCGGCTTGGTGTCGGTGTAGTGGTCGTGCCAGTGGCTGTCGGGGAACAGCGCGGTGAGCTCTCGTTCGCCGCTGGTCGAGCCGCAGAGGATTTCTTCTTTCTGGTCGGCCAGCGGCATTCCGGGCAGCATCGCGGCGTGGACAACGCGGACATGGTCGTTCTCGAAGTAGTACGGCAGTGTCCGCATCCACTCGACCGTTTCGGCATAGCGGTCGCCCAGCTGCAAGCGCGTGATCTCTTGCGCGTAGGAGAAGATTCCGCGCACGTGCTTGCGCTCGTGGTTGCCCATGACCACGACCGAGTTCGGGCGCTCACGGAAAAACCTGACCACCTCACCGGGCGCTGGACCGCGGTCGACCAGATCGCCGACGCTTACCAGCAAGTCGTCCGGGTGGAGGTCGACACTGTCGAGTAGTTCGAGCAACTCGTCGAAGCAGCCGTGGATGTCGCCGATGATGATGGTGCGCTGCACCCGGGCGAGCCTAGGCGGGCATCGGTTCGGCGTGCAAAGGATTATCCGAGGGCGCCTTGCCCCGTTCGGCGTGATCGCCGGTCATCACCTATGCCGCATGAGGTTAGGGAGTGTCACAGCACTACCTCGGTGCTTTGTCGGTGTCGGCGGAGGTTGTGGGGCGTCCGGGGCGTTTGTTCGGCCGGTAACTGGGGCCGTCCATGAACACCTGGTAGGAGTTGTTGATCAGCCGGTCCAGCAGGGACTCGCCGACGACCTTGTTCGGGAACAGCGGATACCAGTCCTTGGGGCCCGGTTGGAGGTTAGAATCAGCGGCTTGCGGGCGACGGCACGTTCGCTGACCAGCTCATACAGGTCGTCGGCCTGGGTGGCCTTGAGCTCGCGCATCGCCCAGTCGTCGAGGATGAGCACGGCGGGGCGGGCGAGTTCGGCCGGCCGTTTGGGCCAGGACCCGTCGGCGTGGCCGCCGGACAGGTGCGCCAGGGCGCGGGAGGCCTTGATGAACCGGACGTCGTGTCCAGCGCGGATGACGAGCTGGCCCAGCGACTGGGCGACGTGCGTCTTTCCGACTCCGACGGGCCCGTAGAGGATGATCGAGCTGCCCTCGTACAGCCAGTGCAAGGTGGCCAGGTCCCGGATCACCGCGGCGGGGATCTTGCTAGAGGCCTTGAAGTCGAACTCTTCCAGGGTGACTTGCTCGTCGAACCTGGCGCGCCGCTGGCGCCGGAGTATGGCGGTGGCTTCGCGGCGGCTGATCTCATCCTCACACAGCGCCAACAGGAACTCCACGTGTCCCAGGTCCCCGGCTCGGGCCTGGCTCAGGCGGGCGTCCAGGGTCTCCAGCATCCCCGACAGCTTCAGCTTCCGCAGCGCCTTGTCCAGCGCGCCGGTCTCGAGCTGGCTGGTCATGAGTCCGTATCCTTATCGGTTGTCTGATGTTGTTTCGGGTGCCCGGCCCCCACGCCGGGCACCCGTGTTCTCTTGCTGCGGGCGTGGTGCCCGCAGGCGTCAGGACGCTTCGGCTGACCGTGCCGCCGTCAGCGGGACGACGTTGTCGGCGAACAGGCCTTGCGGGCCGCGCAGGAACGCGTCCGCTCCACCGTCACCGGCGTCCTCGCCTGCTGCTCGCCGGTATGGGCTGCCTGCTCGGGTGCGGCGGCCAGGATCCCTTTGACCGTCCGGTAGGACGGGTCATCGGCGGCCAGCGCCTTGGCGCAGGCCGCCTCCAGCCGGTCGGTATCGTGCCGGTCGGCCAGACCCAGGACGCCCTGGGCGCTGCGCAGGTGATGCAGCGCGTTACCGGCCAGCAGTTCCTCGATCACCGCGGCGCAGGCCGGGCCGACCTCGGCGGCGCGTATGCGGCACCAGACCGGGGTGCGCTGGAAGAACGCGATCCGCTCCGGTGGGTAGTCGTTCAGGTCGGTCTGCTTGCCTTTCGGCTTGCGCACGTGGGTCTTGATCGACTCACCCTCGACGAACAACTGCACCGCATTCTGCGTGGAGCGGGCGTCGACGGTCTTGCCGATGTACTTCCACGGCACCGAGTACAGGGTCTTGCCGACCTTGACGTGGATGTCCGGGCCGACCTTACCCCGCGACCAAGTGGCCAGCTCGAACGGCTGACCCGGCAGGCCCATCAGCGCCGGCTGCTCAACGCTGCGGAACACCGACAACGGCGCCGCGCCATCCAGCGGCCGACGGTGACGCTGCCCGGCGACCTGCAGGCACCAGCGCACCGCCTCGGCCCGCATCTGCGCCAGGCTGGTGAACGTCTCCTCCCGGCCCCGCCAAAACGAGTCGCGGATATACGGCATCGGCCGCTCCACCTGCGGCTTATCCTTGGGCTTCCCGGCGCGGGCCGGATCGATCAGCACCCCGTAGTGCGCGCCGAGCTCGGCATAGGACCGGTTGATCTTCGGGTCATACAGATCCGGCTTGTCCACCCCGGTCTTGAGATTGTCCGGCACGATCCGCCGCGGCACGCCGCCGAAGAACTCAAACGCCTCCACATGCGCGGCGGTCCAGGCCTGCTGGTCCATCGTGATGACCGGGCGGACGAACATGTGCCGGCTCGCGCACAACACGATCACCAACGCCCACACCGTGTGCTTCTTACCGGTCGCCGGATCGACCCACCGCCCCAGCTTGCCGTAATCGACCTGAGCCTCCTCACCCGGCTCCGGCGGACTCAGCCGCAGCACCGCCACCCGCTCCCGCCGCAGGTCCTCGGGCAGGTTGGCGCGCACCCACCGGCGCAGCGAGGCCACCGAGCACGCCAACCCCTGCTCATCGGCCAGCCGCTGATGAATCGTCGACATCGTCACGTTCCGTTTGAGCTGGTCGACGATGTAATCACGGTGCACCTCGATAGCCGGCCAAATCACCTGCCGAAGCCGCCCATCCCGCAACTGCGGGAACCACTCCCGGATCCGCTCGGCCCACTCGGCCTCGCTGATCGGCGGCCCGCCCGGCGCCAACCCCCGCCCGAACCGCCGGCGTCACGTACTTGCTGATCGTGTTACGCGCCACACCCAAACTGGCCGAAACGTCCTTGATCGACCGGTCCGCATACCGGTGCGTCAAAATCTCCGCGATATCGACCATCTAAGGTTCTCCTCGCCACGGTTCCCCCGACACCCGTTGAAAGACCCCCAGAGGATCTTGGGTCACCGATGACCAGGTCCACCCGACACGCGCACGTCGTGAGCGTGCTCAATAACGTGATCGCGGCCCCCACGCCATGCTCAAAACCCTGACCGCGGCTCACGACACCGTGCTCAATTACGTGATCGCGTGCTCAATTACGTGATCGCGTGCTCAATAACGTGATCGTCGACACTCAATCGGCCGTGACGCAAAGCCGTTAGCCTGATAACCCCGTGTCGGCAGCCATTTGGATCTTGGCTGGTGACTTCGGGAGCCGCGACGCGAGGATCACGCGGCCTGGGCCCAAGGTGGCGGTCGGCTGATCATTGCAGGCATTCTCGTCCCGGACGGAGGGAGGCGATAGACGTAGCGTCCGTCCCGCCCCTTTTCGATGTCCAACCGATCGGGGTGGGTGTGCTTGAACTGGTTGTGCCAGCGACAGGCCAGGGCCAGTTGGTCGATGTCCGTGGACGAGCCCAGCGCCCAGCCCCGGACGTGGTCAACCTCGCACGAGGTGCCCGGAACTTCGCAGCCCTCGACCGCACAGGTCGGATAGAGCGTCTCCAGCACCTGCCGCTGGGGGCCGGTGGCGAAGCGGACTCGTCTTCCCAAGTAGAGCGGGATGCTTCCGCGTCCCAGCAGCAGCGGGGATACACCGGCGTTGAGGGCGATGCGGCGGGCATGTGCGGCGGGGACGGGGGTGCCGTCGGTGAGGCGACCGGGTGTGGTGCCGCCGGTGAGGGTGTCCAGGTCGCAGATGACGGTGACCTTGGTGGCCCGGTGCCCATCGGCCAGGACGCCCATCAGTGCCGCCGCCGTCCGCTCGGACAGGTCGCGGCGGTCGCCGGTCCCGGCGGGCTTGGCCAGCGGCCCGAGCGTCCCCTCCCAGACTGCGGCGTCCTCTGCGTTCAGCCATCCCTTGATGTACCGACCGCCGTCCAGAGAACGCGTCGAGTCGACCCAGGACCGCTCGTAGCCGCGCCGGGAGTCGCCATCGGGAGTCTCGGTGCCGTCGCGTTCGATGATCACGTCGCGGATCCGCTTCCCGAAGGAGGCCACTTTTCCGGCAGATAAGTCCTGGTCGACCATGCCGAGCAGAATCTCTTCCGCCGCCCGGCAATCGTCATCATCCAGCCTGGCGACCGCGCCCGCGATGGTGGCGGCATACCCGAAGGACAGGGCGCCGGTGCTCCACCGTCCGGTGACGTCGGTGAGGCGGTGCCGCTGCCGGGCCAGGGTGAGTCGCTCCTTGGCGCGGCCATCGCGCATGCCGAGCCGGTTGCGCAGCCATGACTGGGTTGAGGGGAAACCCCACCGCTGCGCCTCACGGCCGGCGTCCACGACGGAGATGAATCCGGCCAAGGCGGCCTCGGTCATGTCACCGGCGGCCGACAGGGTCTCGGCGAGATCCAGGCACGCGGCCGGGGACTCGGGTGCCGTACGCCGGGCGAGTTCGGCGGCGACCTCCGACAGGACGTCCACCAATTCTGAGGTGGAGGCCCGATCAACCCGACTCCCCGTCAAACACATGTTCGAATGCTATCGCACCGCCCCCGGAGCAGCCACCACGATAAGCCCTGCGAGGGTTAGATTAATGTCACCCAAACAGACAACCCAAAGCGCCCAAAACTCCTATTCAGGACTCAAAGAGCAATGCCTGCCAGAAAAAGTTGGAAGCGCGGCAGATCGCGTAGGACTCGACGTTGAGTTCCTGCCCTGGCAGGTTGATGTGCGCGTTCTCGTTCGTCTTCCGGATGTGCTCTTCGGCGGCGGCGAGCGCCGCACTCTCGAGGAAACCGAGCAGGAAGTCCGTGTCGAGCTGATCGGTGGTGGAGATCGGGCGTCCGCCCTCGACCTGGACGAGGCCGCCGCAGATCAGCTCGGACACGTTGACGGTGGCCGCAATGTCCTCGCTTCCTTCGGGCAAGCGGGGCAGGGTGCCGCGCAACTCGTTGGGGAGCTCCTCGTCCGTGGCCGATACCGGTCCGGGTTAGCGGTGGCCTGATCAGGCAAAGCTTCGTCGTCCACACCGGTACGTGCTTAACGTTGGCGGCGGGAACTGGGGCGCGATTTACGGGGTGGGCACATGGCGAGGCGTCAGGGGTTCATGGCTACGGTCGCGCGGATGCAGCGGGAGGCCGAGCGCGCGGCGGCGGCGCGGCAGCGGGAGACGGCGGCCGCGCAGCGGGAGGCGGCGCGGGCCCAGGCGGCTTACCAGCGCGCGCGGGCCGCCGACGAGAAGGAGCGCAAACGCCTCTACGCCGAATCCCGGGTCGCCGAAGTGGCCGCGATGAACGAGAGCCTCGCCCAGCGGCTGGAGGAACTGGACTCGATCCTGGTCTCGGGGCTACGCACCGACACCAGGTTCAACCTCAACCGGCTCAAGGAGAGGCCGGACGTGCCGCCCTTCGACCCCGGCCCGGCGGGCCGGCCGGAGCCGCCGCCGCGCCCTGAGGCGTTCGCGCCTCCCCCGCCGTCGGGCCTGTCCCGGCTGGTGAGCGGGGCGCGGCACGAGGAGCAGGTCCGCCAGGGGCAGGTGAACTATCAGCGCGCCTGCGCCGAGCACGCCCAGCGGGAGCAGGCCCGTCAAGCCGCGTTGGCCCATCTCCAGCACGAGCATGCGCAGCGGACGAACGTGGCAGAGGAACGGATCCGGCAACAGCACGCCGAGGTGGAGACGTTCAAACGGGAACTCGCCGAGGGACGGCCCGGCGCCGTCGTCGCCTACCTCGACCTGGTCTTGAACACCGTCTCCTACCCGGACGGCTTCCCGGCGCAGTGGCGCATGGCGTACGTCCCCGAGTCCGCCCAGCTCGTCGTGGAGTACGAGATGCCGGCCTTCGACGTCGTCCCGACGGTCAAGGCCCACAGGTACGTCAAGACCTCCGACTCCGTGACCGAGACCAAACGTCCCGCGACGCAGGTCAAGGGCCAGTACACCTCCGTCGTCAGTCAGGTGGCGCTGCGGGTGGTCCGGGACCTCTTCGAGGCCGATGCCGCCGGCCACGTCTCGACCGTCGTCTTCAACGGCATGGTCAGCACCGTCGATGCGGCGACGGGCCGTCCCGTCCGCCCGTGCCTGCTGACGTTGCGGACGACGAAGGAGACGTTCGCCGAGCTCGACCTCGCCCAGGTCGACCCCGGCGCCTGCCTGAAGCACCTCGGCGCGGGCGTGTCCCGGAACACCGCCGAACTGGCGCCCGTGCGCCCGGTGCTGGAGTTCAGCATGGTCGATCCGCGGTTCGTCGAGGAGACCGACGTCCTCGGCGACCTCGACGACCGGCCGAACCTGCTCGACATGAGCCCGACCGAGTTCGAGGGACTGATCCAGAACCTGTTCACCCGGATGGGGCTGGAGTCCCGGCAGACGAGGCCGTCCCGGGACGGCGGCGTCGACTGCGTCGCCTACGACCCGCGGCCGATCATGGGCGGCAAGGTCGTGATCCAGGCGAAGCGCTACCGAAACACCGTCGGGGTCTCGGCCGTCCGCGACCTCTACGGGACGCTGCAGAACGAGGGCGCGTCCAAGGGCATCCTCGTGACGACCAGCGGGTACGGGCAGGCTTCCTTCGACTTCGCGAAGAACAAGCCGATCGAACTCCTCGACGGCGCGAACCTGCTGTACCTGCTCAAAGAGCATGCGGGGGTGGACGCCCGGATCGAGGCGCCGGACGGCTGGCGCGACCCGGCCCACGACCAGGCCCCCGGCGGGGCCGACTCCGCAGCCCCGCCGAGCCCGCTTCCCGCGGGAGGGAACGTCAAGCTCTCCTCGTCGGCGCTCGTGTGCGCCTTCGCGCTTCCCTCCACCGACCACGATGTGTGCGCACTGCTCCTCGGAGACGACCGTAAGGTCCGGTCCGACGCCGACTTCGTCTTCTACAACCAGCCGGTCTCCCCGGGCGGCGCCGTTGATCTGGACTCCGCAACCAACCGGATCCGGGCGGACCTGGCGCGGCTGGCCACCGACGTGTCGAGCGTCCTGCTGGTGACGAGCGGATCACCGGGTGCTGTCCGGCTCACGGTGACAGAGGAGAACGGCACCGCGCATGCCCTCGCGGCGGATTCCACCACGGAGACCGTCATGGTCTGCGCCGAGCTCTACCGTCGCCAAGGCGGCTGGCGGCTGCGATCCGTGGGCCAGGGCTACGCGGACGGCCTGGCCGGCCTGGCGCGGGACCATGGCGTCGTCATCGATTAGGCGGGGCCCAAATCCGGTTGGGTCAGGCGGATGTAGCCGTAGGGGTTGAAGAACAGGTCGTCTTCGTCGTAGCGGGTGCAGGGGCCGGTGCGGAGGATGTGGCGGGGGGCGTCCTCGGTCAGGCGGAAGCCGGCGCCGTCCTCGATCTCCTGGGCGCGGGGATCGGTCAGCAGGTAGATCGCCAGTGCGTCCAGGTGCGTGACCAGTTCGGAAACGCCGTCCCGCGTCAGCTGCTCCTCGGCGACCTCGATCTCCACCTCGGGCGCGCCGAGCAGGTGCATGCCGCAGCTGTAGAGGACCCCGCCATCGGAGATGGGACGCTTAACCCAGGCGGCCGTGAGCGCGGCGGCGAGGTCCTCGTCCTTGGCGTCGGAGGCCTGGTCGTTCAGGGTCAGCCAGCGGTCCCGGCCGTGCGTGATCCCGCTGCTCTCGTTCTTCACCGCGGCGGCGCCGGCCCGGAGCAGGGCGGCCGTCGCCGCCAGCAGCCGCCGCGACGTGTCGGCCGCGAGGTCCCGCATCATCGGCGCGGACAGCAGGTAGCCGACGGTGTCGTGGGACTCCACCGCCTCCCAGTCCGCCTCGTCGAACGACGCCGCCGCCATGCAGGCCTCGAACGCGCCCGACATGCGTGGGTCCGGCGCGGCCTCGGAGTACTCGCGGTCGAGGACGAATCCGCCGAAGCCGGCGGCGATCCGTTCCATGTCCGCGAGGCGGAGACCGGAGCCGAGGACGCACAGGACATGGCGAGGGGTCACTTCACTCATCCCGGAACGTTATCGATCATGATCGGCGTTTCGTGGCGATTCTCGGGGAGTTCCCTCGTCATGAAGACGCTGTGGGGGTCGGGCTTGTAGTCGCCGAACGGCTCGCAGTACTCGAATCCGAACTTCTCGTAGAGCTTCCTGGCCGGAGCGAAGAATTCCGCCGACCCGGTTTCCAGGCTCAGCCGGGTGAAGCCCATGCGGGCCGCCTCCGTCAGGATGTGCTCCAGGAGGAGCGACGCGATACCGCTGCGCTTTCGCGTGGTCGCCGTGCGCATGGACTTCAGCTCGGCGTGGGCCTCGTCCAGCCGCTGGATCGCGCCGCAGCCCACCACGGCCTCGCCGTCCATGACCGACCAGAACGTGACCTCCGGCCTGCGGAGACCGTCGAGGTCGAGGGCGTGCTTGCTCTCCAGCGGCGTGATGGCCCGCATCTGCCGGACGTGCTCGTCCAGGAACTCGGCGATCCGGGGACCAGAGAGATCATCGACCACGACCCTCATCACCGGCGCCTCCGACCGTGCTCATGTGCATTCCCGGCCAAATTACCGGTCGCTCCCGGCGCACGTCGTGGTTGACCTCGACCGCGGTTGAGGGAGCAGGCTGGGGTTGAGGGGCCTGGATCGGCCGGGTCCGAAGGAGGGGGCATGTCCATCCAGCTCGATCACATCATCGTCCCCGCGAAGGACAGACGGGCCTCCGCCGAGTTCCTCGCGCGCGTCCTCGGGCTTGAGGCGGGCGCTCCGACCGGTCCGTTCATTCCGGTGACGACCGGCAACGGCGTCACGCTCGACTTCATGGACGCTGAGGCGTTCCGCCCGCACCACTGCGCCTTCCTGGTGCCGGACGAGGAGTTCGACGGCATCTTCGCCAGGATCAAGGAGTCCGGCGCCCACTACTACGCCAACCCGGACGGCTCCGGCGCCGGGCAGATCAACACCCGGGACGGCGGCCGCGGCGTCTACTTCACCGATCCCGGCGGGCACGCCATGGAGGTCCTGACCGTCCCGTACGGCGGCTGGACCACCGATCGGCGGCGCCACCCCTGAAAGGTCGCCGGGACACTGCGCGGACGTCATAACATCCCATTCGGGCATTACGAATCGCTGGGGTGTGGTGATATGTCCCAAGGTGGCTAATCGAGGCGGGGGTGTGCACGCTGTTTCGGCGGGAGCTGGGGCGGTGGTCGAAGCCGTGGGGGACGGCGCTTCTGGAGCGCTTCCAACATCCGGCGCAGGTCGTGGTCACCGGGTTCGTCGTCACGATCCTCACGGGAACGCTGCTGCTCTTGCTGCCCGTGGCCACGACGGACCCCGGTTCGGCCTCCTTCACTGAGGCGCTGTTCACCGCCACGTCGGCGGTGTGCGTGACCGGTCTGGTCGTCGAGGACGTCGGTGCGCACTGGTCGACGTTCGGCGAACTCGTCATGCTGGGGCTGGTCCAGGTGGGCGGGCTGGGGCTGATGACCCTGGCGACCCTGTTCGCGATCCTGCTGTCGGGACGGCTGGGGCTCAGGGCCCGGATGGCGGCCCAGGTGGAGACCAAGACACTGCGGATGGCCGATGTGCGACGTGTCGTCCGGCGGGTGGTCCTGTTCAGCCTGGCGTGCGAGGCGGCGGTGGCGGCGGTGCTCACCGGGCGGCTGCTGATCGGCTACGACGAGTCGCCCGGCCGCGCCGCCTACCTGGGCGTGTTCCACTCGGTCTCGGCGTTCAACAACGCCGGTTTCACCCTGTGGCCCGACAGCCTGATCGGTTTCGCGGCCGATCCGTGGATCATCCTGACGATCTGCGCGGCGGTCATCGTCGGCGGGCTCGGCTTCCCGGTGGTGTTCGAGCTGGCCCGGCAGTGGCGGCACCCGCGGGGCTGGTCGATCCTCACGCGCGTCACGCTGGCCGCCACGGTGGTGCTGCTGGCGGGCGGAACGCTGGTCCTGTCGGCGGCCGAATGGAACAATCCCGGCACCCTGGGCGCGCTGCCCAGATCCGACCGGATGCAGGGGGGCTTCATGATGGCGGTCATGCCCCGCAGCGGCGGACTCAGCAGCGTCGACACCTCCCAGATGCACCCCGAGAGCTGGCTGGTCACCGACGTGCTGATGTTCATCGGCGGCGGCAGCGCCGGAACCGCCGGGGGCATTAAGGTCACCACGTTCGGGCTGCTGGGTTTCGTGCTGTGGGCCGAGATGCGCGGCGAGGCCCGCGTGAACGTGGGCCACCGCAGGCTGCCGGACGGCACCCAGCGTCAGGCGATCTCGATCGTGCTGCTGGGCATCGGCATGGTCACCGCCGGGACGTTCGTCCTGCTCGTGATGACGTCCCATACGCTGGACCGCGTGCTGTTCGAGGTCGTGTCGGCGTTCGGTACGGTGGGCCTGTCCACGGGGATCACCGCCGAGCTGCCGTCCTCCGGGCACCTGCTCCTGGTCGCGCTGATGTTCGTCGGCCGCATCGGCCCCCTCACCTTCGCCACCGCGCTCGCGCTGCGCGAGCGCACCCGCCGGTACGAACTGCCCGAGGAGAGACCCATCGTTGGCTGAGAAGCTCCCCGTCGTGGTGATCGGCATGGGCCGGTTCGGCTCCGCGCTCGCCCTGGAACTGGCCCGGCGCGGCACCGAGGTGCTCGCCATCGACAACCGCCCGAAGATCGTCCAGGCGCTGTCCGGGCGGCTGACCCACGTCATCACCGCCGACGCCACCGACATCGACGCGCTCCGCGAACTCGGGGTCGACGAGTTCTACCGGGCCGTGGTCGCCATCGGCGGCGACCTGGAGGCCAGCATCCTGACGACCTCGCTCCTCGCGGAGCTGGAGATCGACGACATCTGGGCCAAGGCCGTCACCCACCAGCACAAACGCATCCTGGAGCGGATCGGCGCCCACCACATCGTGCTCCCGGAGCACGACATGGGCGAACGCGTCGCCCACATGGTCAGCGGCCGCATGCTCGACTACATCGAGGTGGACAAGGACTTCGCCCTGGTCAAGGCCCACCCGCCGAAGGAACTCGTCGGCATCCCCCTGGGCGAGACACGCCTGCGCGCCAAGCACGGCGTGACGGTCGTGTGCGTGAAGGCGGTCGGCGAGCAGTTCACCTACGCCACGCCCGACACCGTCCTGCAGTACGGCGACGTCATCCTGGTCGCCGGCCCCATCGACAAGGTCGAACGCCTAGCCGAACGCACCTGAACCCCCGCGCGCCGCGGAAAGGTGCAGATGACGTTGCCTGCGCCAGGGACATCGGCGATTTCTTGACTGGTATCATCGGTGGTACCACTCGTCACACCGTAGAGGAATATCCAGGTGGCCTTCGCAGCACGTCTTCCCGCCGATCTGGACGCTTGGCTCGACGAGGTGGCCTCGGCAGAACACCAGTCCAAGAACGCGATTCTGATCACCGCGTTGGAGGAGTACCGGCAGCGCCGCGAACTCGCCCACGTTCTGAGACTCGCCGACGAGACCGGCGAAGATCACCGGAGTCTCCTGGACCGGCTGGGCGACGCCTGAGCGTGCGCTACCTGACAACCGAAGAGATCATCTCCATCGGGCGCCGGATCGTGGACGACAACCTCAACGTGCGGGACTTCGGGCTGGTCGCGTCCGCCGCCGCCCGACCATCGACCACGGCCTTCGGCGTGGACCCTTACCCGACACTGCTGGAGAAGGCCGCGGCGCTTCTGCATTCGCTCACCACGTCCCATCCGTTCACCGACGGGAACAAGCGAGTCGCCTTCGCCGCGACCGATGTCTTCCTCAAACTCAATGGAGCGCGATTCGATCCGGCGGCCGAGGACGAACTGTTCACGACCGTCTTGGACATCGCGACGCACGTCCTCGATGACGTTCCGGCCATCGCCGAACGAATCGAGCCGCTCATCCGGACGGCCGGTCGACCCTGACCGCCCAGGCCGCCCATGCGGCCGGCTCGGCGGTCAGGGTTTCAGGGCCGTCCGGGCTTCGGTGAGGGCCGCCGGGAGCAGCGGCCGGGGATCGGTGCCGTCCACGCCGGCCAGGCGGACGACCAGTGCGCCCACGCGGGCGAACGCCTCGGTGAACCCGAGCTTCCTGGGGTCGTCCTCCTGCGTCCTCTCCCCCTTCACCCTCACGGCCAGGACCGTCCCATCCCAAGATCGTAAAGCGCGGCCGACCTCGGCGGCCATGCCCGGAACCGTCCACGATCGGACCGCCGGGCAGGCGCGGGCCGGGCTTGCGGACCATTGGCCGGGGCGGCGGGCGAGCCGCCGGCCGTGGCGCGTCAGACGCCGAGGGAGCGGCCGATGATCTCCTTCATGATCTCGGTGGTGCCGCCGAAGATGGTCTGGATGCGGACGTCCTGGTAGGCCTTGGCGATGGGGTACTCGGTCATGTAGCCGTAGCCGCCGTGGAGCTGGACGCAGCGGTCCACGACCCGCTTGAGCAGCTCGGTGTTCCAGTACTTCAGCATCGCCGCCTCTTCGGCGGACAGCTCGCCCTCGCCCTCCTTGACGATGCAGTCGTCGGTGAAGGCGCGGGTGACGGTCAGCTCCGTCTTCATCTCGGCGAGGGTGAAGCGGTTGTGCTGGAACTTGCCGATCGGGCGGCCGAACGCCTCGCGGGTCTTGCAGTACTCGAGGGTCTGCTCGAACGCGGCCTCGGCGGCGGCCTGGGCGGTGGCGCCGATGGACAGGCGCTCGCGGGCGAGGTTCTGCATCAGGTAGATGAAGCCCATGCCCTCCTCGCCGAGGAGGTTCTCCTTGGGGACGCGGACGTTGTCGAAGAACAGCTCGGCGGTGTCCTGGGCGTGCATGCCGACCTTGTCGAGGTTGCGGCCCCGTTCGAAGCCGTCCATGCCGCGCTCGACGGCGAGGAGGCTGACTCCCCTGGCGCCGGCGGACGGGTCGGTCTTGGCGACGACGATGACGAGGTCGGCGAGGATGCCGTTGGAGATGAAGGTCTTCGAGCCGTTCAGGACGTAGTGGTCGCCGTCCTTGACCGCGGTGGTCTTGATGCCCTGCAGGTCGGAGCCTGCGGCGGGCTCCGTCATCGCGATGCCGGTGATGATCTCGCCGGAGCAGTAGCCGGGGAACCAGCGGGCCTTCTGCTCGTCGTTGCAGAGCTGGCGCAGGTAGCCGCCGTTGATGTCGTTGTGGACGGCGAAGCCGGGGCCGTGCACGCCGGCCTTCGCCAGTTCCTCGTTGAAGATCACGTAGTAGCGGTAGTCGGCGTTGCCGCCGCCGCCGTACTCCTCGGGCATGTCGATGCCGAGCAGGCCCGCCCGCCCGGCGGCCAGCCACACCTCGCGCGAGACGATCCCGTCCTTCTCCCACTGCTCGTGGTGCGGGGCCGCCTCCTTCTCGATGAAGGAGCGCACCATGTCGCGGAACGCCTCGTGCTCGTCGGTGTAGATATCCCGTCCCATCCCGGCGGTCTCCCTCGATAAGTGTCCACTGATACAGGATTAATGTAACACTGGCACTGTCACATAGAGGGGGGCGGGATGGAACTCACCGTCGACGAGCTGGCCTCACGCGCCGGGGTCACCGTCCGGACCGTGCGGTTCTACGCCGGGCGCGGCCTGCTCCCACCCCCGAAGCTGCGCGGCAGGACGGGCCTGTACGGCGCCGACCATCTGGCGCGGCTGGAGCTCGTCCGGGAGCTGCAGTCGCTCGGGCTCACGCTCGCCTCGATCGAGAAGCACCTGCAGAAGATCCCGCTGGACGCCCCGGCCGAGGACCTCGCGCTGCAGCGCGCCCTGCTGTCCCCGTGGGCGCCGGAACGTCCCGAAGACCTCGGCCGGCACGAACTGGACCGGCGGGCCGGACGGCACCTCGACGACGACGTGCTGAAGCGGCTGGAGGCGCTGGGCGTCGTCGAACTCGTCTCCGACGACGTCGTGCGGGTCGTCAGCCCGGCGCTGCTCGGCATCAGCGCCGAACTGGCCGCGCTGCCGATGCCGCTGGACACGCTGATCGCCTCGCACGAGGCGGTCGACCGCCACACGACCGCGCTGGCCGCCGAGCTTCAGCGGGTCTTCCAGGACACCGTCGTCCGGCCGTACCGGGAAGGCGGCCGTGCGCCCCACGAGCGGGAGCGGCTGATGGAGATGACCGGGAAACTGAAACCCCTCATGATCCAGTCGCTGGTCACGTCGTTCCAGCGGGCGGTCGACAAGGCCATCCGGCAGTCGGTTCCAGACTGAACGCTCAGGCGTCCTTCCACTCCTGCTTCTGGTACTCGACCAGGCGGGGGTGGACGAGCGTGTTGACCTCCACGTCGCGGCTCCGGCGGTCCTTGGGGAAGACCGTCGACGCCTGGAGGAGCGCCTCGTCGAGGAAGCGGAGGTCCGGGACGTCCGGTGCCAGCTCCAGCGCCGGCGGCTTCTGCGTCGGGGACGCCATGACGTAGCCCCAGTCGCCGAAGCTCGGCACGTCCACGTGGTACGGGACCGTCGCGAGACCGGCGGCGGCGATGGACTTCTCGATGCTCCAGAACGACTTCGGCGCGAAGTACGGCGAACCCGACTGGACGACCATCCGGCCGCCCGGCGCGAGGATCCGCTTCACCATGCCGTAGAACTCGACGGAGTACAGCTTCGCGGTGGCGACGTCGTCCGGGTCGGGCATGTCGACGATGATCGCGTCGAACTGCTCCTTCAGGCCGCGCAGCCACGAGAACGCGTCGGCCTCGACGGCCGTGACGCGCGGGTCCTCGAACGAGCGCTCGTTGAGGGACGCGAGGGGCGCGTAGGTGCGGGCCAGGTGCAGCACCGCCGGGTCCAGTTCGACGAGGGTCGCGCTCCGGACGCTCTTGTAGCGCAGCACCTCGCGCAGCGCGAGACCGTCACCGCCGCCGAGGATGAGGACCCGGCCGTGCGGGCCGGACATGATCGGGTGGACGAGCGACTCGTGGTACCGGTACTCGTCCACGGAGGAGAACTGGAGGTCGCCGTTCAGGAACAGCCGCACGTCGGGATGGCCCGACAGCGAGACCTGCCTCGTGATGACGATCTCCTGGTACGGGGTCCGCTCGGTCAGCACGATCGGGTCCCGGTACAGGACCTGGCGGGCGGAGATCTCGAACTCGTCGGCCAGGACGTAGGTGCCGCCGAGCACCAGCAGCACGACCGCCATGCCCGTCCACAGCGCGGCCTTCATGCCGCGGCCGACCTCCCGGCGGAACAGCCACAGCACCACCGCCATCCCGGCCACCACGTTGACCGCGCCGACCAGCAGCGCGCCCCTGATGTGCCCGAAGAACGGCAGCAGGAAGAACGGGAAGGCGAGCCCGCCGATCAGCGCGCCCACGTAGTCGGCGGCGAACAGGTCGGCGACCGCGGCCCCCGCCTCCTGCCGCCGGATCCGCTGCAGCAGCGTCATCAGCAGCGGCAGCTCCGCGCCGATCAGCGCCCCGACCAGGAACGCCACCACGATCAGCGCCGGGTTGTACAGGCTGAGCCACGCGAACGCCGCGTACAGCGCCAGCACCGACAGCCCGCCGATCAGCGCCAGCGCGCCCTCCACGATCGCGAACGCCGCCACCGGCCAGCGCCGCAGCGGCTTGGCGAGCAGCGACCCGACGCCCATCGCGAAGACCATCACCGACAGCACGATCGACGCCTGGGTGACCGAGTTGCCCATCAGGTAGCTGCCGAGGGCCACCAGCGCCAGCTCGTACACCAGCCCGCACGCGGCGCAGGTGAACACGGCCGCCAGCACCATGGCGCGCGCGATACGCGCCGGGATGCTCAGCGGAGCCGGGGTCGCCTCGGTGGCGTGCTCCGGCTCCGCCTTCACGGCCGTGTCCTCCGTCATGAACCGCTTCTCCGGAGACTGCGCACGGCGCCGATCACGATCACCACGAGCGCGACGGCGACCAGCCCGATCCCTATCACCGACCAGACGGTGCGCGCGGTGACCGACGACTCCGACAGCTTGTCGTTCGGGGGGACCTGCGCGGCCTGCCGAGTCTCCGCGGGGACGGGCGGGGCCAGCCCCTCCGACGCGACCAGCATCGGCAGCGCGCCGATGGCGTCCCGGAGCCTGGCGGTCCCGCTCTCGCCGTCGATGTCGTCCTCACCGACCTGCCCGAGCCGGCGCTCGAACGTGGTCTCCCGGAAGCGCTCGTCGAAACTGTTCTTGATCTCGAACCGGCCGAGCGAATACTCGCTGTACGACTCCGAGTAGCTGAAGCGGGCTTCGAGGATCACCCACTTCGGGCATTGGCCGGGCACCTGGCGCGGGTCCTTGCCCAGGCCGAGGTTGGACCCGAACTCGACGCCGAACTCGTCCAGCTGCTCCAGGTCGTACTCGATCTCCTCACTCATGGAGAAATGCCCATCCCGCGTGGGGGTGGGCGTGGGAGTGGGCACGGAGGTGGGCGCGGAGGCGGGCGGGCGGGTGCCGGTCGCGGTGGGACGCGGCGCCGGGGAGGCGGCCGATCCGCTCCCCGCCCCGGCCTGCACCGCCGGGGACGGCGTCGCCTGCCCCGGGACCTGCCGGGGGGCCTGCTGGGGGGCCTGCTTCGGGGGGTGGGGGCGGAACGTCCCGGAATAGGACGGCGTCACCTGCTTGATCTCGCGGCTCCGACCGGAGTCGATCACCCAGCCGTAGCAGACGCCCTGCGCGTCGGCCGCCGCGGAGAGCTGCTCGACGAGCCGTCCCGCCTGCTCGGGGCCGAAGACGGGCGCGTCCTTCGCCGCCTTCTTCTCGAAGACGCCCTCGTCGTAGAGGCCCCACAGGACTCCGCCGGCGATGAGGAGACCGAAAAGGGTGACGCAGCCCCACCCCTGTATCTTCGCCTGACGCTGGGCGGCGGGGTCCGGTTTCCGGCTCGTGCCGCTCCCGGCGGGGCTCTGCGGCCGACCTCCTTTGCCGTCACCCTGGGTCATTTGCCTCCTCCTCCGGGACCGCCGCCGCGGAAGGACGCGGCCTTGCCGCCGGGCCCGCCCCAGGTTCCGCCGACGGCGGAGTGGTAGCGGGCGTATCCGCGTGCGGGGGTGTCGAGGGTGATCCGGGAGCCGCCGGCGGCGGGCAGGATGCCGACGACGGCGTTGTGGTAACGCAGGTAGATGCCGTTGGGGGTGTAGACGCGTTCGTCCGTCTTGTGCTTCTCGATGATCTCCTGGGCGACCGCCAGCGGCTTCTTCGGCGACGAGTACGTGCCGTCCGCCACTTTCCGGTAGTCGTCGGGGATGTCGCCGCGGGGAGAGGTCTTCCCCGCGAACGTCGCGATCAGCAAGATCATCACGCCGAGCGAGGCGAGCAGCCCCGCCCAGGTGAGCGGTCCCTTCATGCTGCGGCGTCCCGTGGTCAGGAGACCGCTCCGGCCACGATCGCGGCGACGCCGAGGTCGGCGGCGGCGACGACCCAGCCGGCCGGGTGGATCTGCTTCCCGGTGCCGTCCGCGTCCACGAGCGTCGCGCCGAGCTTGCCGGGCGTCATCACGTCCAGCAGCAGGAACGCGACGACCATCAGCACGATGCCGATGCCGCCGAAGACCGCGGTGTCGATCAGGCCGGCGCTCAGGTCGTTGTCACTGGTGACGATCGCGGTGGTGACGATCACGCCGACGCTGAACAGCTTGACCGCCAGCAGCAGCGCGGCGCCTTTGTTCGCCTCGGTCCAGATCTGCCTGCCGAGCCTTCCGGGGGTGGTCACCTCCACCACCAGGTAGCCGAGCGCCATCAGCGCGATGCCGATGGCACCGTAGGCGAAGGTGGCGCCGATCTCTTGCAGGATGTCGTCGTTCATCTATCGCTCCTCATTTACCCGACCCTGGTCCGCCGCCGCGGAACGACGCGACGCCGCTGCTCGTCCATCCGTTGCTGCCCGGGCTCCGCCAGATGCCGCCGACGTGCGAGTGGTAGCGGCTGTAGCCGCGGCGGGGACTGTCGACGGTGATCCGGCTGCCCGACCCGCTGGGCAGGACGCCGACGACCAGCTTCGGATACTGCAGGAATATGCCGCCCGCCGAGCCCCTCGTCGACAGGTCGCTGACCCTGTCGATCGGCTTGAACTTGCGGCTGATCTCCGAGGCGACCGCCTGCGGAGCCTTCGAGGACCGGTAGGTGTCCGACCCGGTCCTGGTGTACTTGTCGGCGATCCACTCCCGGTTCGAGGTGCCGCAGCCCCCCAGCGCCGGGACGATCAGCACGGCGGCGAGGACGCCGCCGATCATCCGGTGTCTACTGTTCACGATGGTCTCACCAGCCGGCTCCGTGTCATCACGATCTCCCGGGTCTGCGGGTAGGCATGCCACGTCCGCCAGCCGATCCCGCCGTCCTCCAATGCGTGGTTTTCCAGTGCGAGGGCGGTGACGGCGTGCCGCGAGCCGGGGAAGGCACCGGTCAGCGCGTCACCGCGGTCGGCAAGCCGTGCGCAGACCGCCTCGACGGCACGGCCGAACGCCGTGTCGTCGCTGTGGGCGGCCGTCGTCGCGGCGAACTCGTAGGACCAGCCGGGCACGCTGGTGCTCGCGCGTCCCGGCAGCGGGTCGGCGTCGCCGGGCAGGCACGCCACCGTTTCGCTGAGCGGCCCGGCGATGACCTGGTGGGACGCGCCGAGCAGACGGAACTCCACGGTCACGCCCGCCTGCTCGACGGGCAGGACGGCGAGGGCGTCCAGGGGCGGCAGCCCGAGCGCGAACGAGAGCGCGTCGGCGCGCGCGTCCGCGTAGGGGGTGTGGAGGGAGGTCCGCAAGGTCAGGCACCGCCGCCCGGGTAGATCGTCATGGACCCGGTCGGGACGCGTTCACCGAGGCCCGCCTCCCACTGCCCGCCGCCGTACTGCTCGAACGACAGGTACTTCCCGCGCGGGCCCTCGTAGTCGACGTACTCGACCCGTCCCTGGACGCCGACGCCGGTCGTGCCCTCGCTGGTGTAGTCGGCCGTCCCGTGCTCGTCGCGGCGGTATTCGACGCCGTCCACGACGATGGTCCGCTCACTGGGCGTCATGTCGCCGATGTCGTGTTCGGTCCACCAGACGACCTCGAGGTCGGGGTCCTCCTCGACGGAGATCCACACCTTGGTGCCCTCGATGGTGTCGGCGTCCAGCAGATGCTCGCTCCAGGTGAAGCCGCCCTCGCGCAGCCGCACCGAACCGCGCACGAAGTAGCGGACGCCGAGATACTCGACCATGTCCCCCGCCTTCAGCGTCCGCGGATCGCCCGCCACCTGGTCCTCGGCGGCGAACGGGTCGCGCGGGGGCGCGGGTGCGGCGGGGGCCGGGGGCTGCCGGCGCCGCAGCAGGACGAAGATCAACACGATCAGGGCGACCAGGATCAGCACGAGCAGGATCACTATCGCCGTTCCGCTCACGGACACCTCCATCGTTTCGTGCACATCCCCGTCGCAGACCAGCGGATCCTACCGACTGCGGCCCCGCAGGCCCATACCGCGTTCAGACGTATCAAACGAACAGTCGGTTGCAGGCGAAAAACATGGAAACGGCACACGAACGACGCCGAGCCGCGCCGAAGGCGGTTCGCGGACGTCAGAGACGGCCGACGGCGGCGGCGACACGCTCGTCGGTGGCGGTGAACGCGACCCTGATGTGCCGGGCCCCGGCCGGGCCGTAGAACTCGCCGGGCCCGACGAGGATGCCGAGGGACGCCAGATGGGCGACGGTGTCCCAGCACGGCTCGTCCCGCGTGGCCCACAGGTACAGGGACGCCTCGGAGTGGTCGACGCGGAAGCCGTGCCCCTCGAACGCGGCGCGCAGCGCGGCGCGGCGCCGCGCGTACCGCTCCCGCTGCTCGTCCACGTGCGCGTCGTCGTCGAACGCCACCGCCATCGCCGCCTGCACCGGACCGGGGACGATCATCCCCGCGTGCTTGCGGACCTCCAGCAGCCGCTTGACGAGCGTGATGTCGCCCGTGACGAACCCCGCGCGGTAGCCCGCCATGTTCGAGCGCTTGGACAGGGAGTTGACGGCGAGCAGCCCCTCGTGGGAGCCCTCGCACACGTCCGGATGCAGGATCGAGACCGGCGGCCTGTCCTCGTCCCAGCCGAACTCCAGGTAGCACTCGTCGCTGACGACGACCGCGCCGCGGCCGCGCGCCCACGCGACGACCTTGCGCAGGTGCGCGGCGGGCAGCACCTTGCCGGTCGGGTTGCACGGCGAGTTCACCCACACGATCTTGGGCGTGACCGGGCCGAGGGCGAGCAGCCCGTCCGTCGCGACGGGCGTCGCCCCGGCCAGCCGGGCGCCCACGTCGTAGGTCGGGTAGGCCAGCTCCGGGAAGACGACCCGGTCGCCGGGGCCGGCGCCGAGCAGCGTCGGCAGCCAGGCCACCAGTTCCTTGGTGCCGATGACCGGGAGCACCGCGTCCGGGTCGGCGCCCGACACGCCGGCGCGGCGCCGCAGCCATCCCGCGACCGACTCGCGCAGCCGCGGCGTCCCATAGGTCTGCGGATATCCGGGCGCGTCCGCCGCACCGGCCAGCGCCGCGCGGATCGGCTCGGGCGTGGGGTCCACCGGCGTCCCGACCGACAGGTCGGCGATGCCGTCCGCGTGCGCCAGCGCCCGCTCCTTGTACGGCGCCAGCCGATCCCACGGAAAGTCCGGCAGCGTGAACACGTCCCACCCCTCAGCTAGAGACCCACGGGTCACTCGAAGACCCGCTGGTCACTCGAAGACCCACGGGGCCGCGGCCCTCCACCGGACGTGGGAGGCCGCGGCCCCGAAATCGGCGCAGGCCGCACCGGGGGCCGCACCCCGCGGGGAGCGACCCGGCGCCGCGCGCCGCCGTCAGTCGTCGTGGCTCTGCGGAGGCAGCGCGGCCACGATGGGGTGATCCTTGTCGATCTTCCCGACCTTGGACGCCCCGCCCGGCGACCCGAGGTCGTCGAAGAACTCCACGTTGGCCTTGTAGAAGTCCTTCCACTGCTCAGGCGTGTCGTCCTCGTAGTAGATCGCCTCAACCGGGCAAACCGGCTCACACGCACCGCAGTCGACGCACTCATCCGGGTGGATGTAGAGCATGCGCTTGCCCTCGTAGATGCAGTCGACCGGGCACTCCTCGATGCATGCCTTGTCGAGCAGATCCACGCAGGGCTGCGCGATGACGTAGGTCACGTCAGTGACTCCTCTCGGTTTTCCGGCCCCGCCGCACGTCACGGCTCACCGCAAGCTCGCTGTGAATAGTATGGCCACCACGGCGCCATCGATTCGACAGCGGGGGTCCTTCATGTCAGGCCGCTTCGCCGCGCGCCTGGTGGTCACCATCAGTCGCGCGGACGTGGGGCAGCGGATCTCGCTGCGCCGTCGTCTGCCAACGGGAGAGTACAGCGACGTGGTCGGCGTACTCGAATCCTGGTCCGGCAACACGCTCATGGTGCGCCGCCGCAACGGTGAGCTGGTCGAAGTCCCCGAAGAGATCATGGTCGCGGCCAAGGTCGTCCCGCCGCAGCCTCCCCCGCGCCGCAGGCCCCGCAGCACCTGAACGGCGGGCGGGGCCCGGCTACCGCGGCGGGCGGGCGGGGCCCGGCTATCGCGGCGGGCCGGCGGTCGACCCGGCCGGCGGCGGGCTCGCCGTCACCAGCTCGGCCTCCAGGGTTCCCTCGGTGTAGATCTCCCCGGGTTCGAGCCGGTCACCCCGGAACAGCTCCGACACGGTGACGAACGTGAACCCGCGCTTCCTCAGCCCGTCCACGACCTTCGGGATGCAGTCGACGCTGGACTTGTGGATGTCGTGATACAGGACGATGTCGCCGCGTTCGGGCTGATTGATCCCGACCCTGGCTCCCCGGCTGACGCTCCGGTAGCGCCAGTCCTGGGTGTCCACACTCCACATGATCTGCGGCATCCCGACGGCGCGGCCGACCCGTCCGTTCGTCGCCCCGTACGGCGGCCGCATCAGGGTGGGCTCGACCCCTGACGCGTCCTCGATGACCTCCTGCGTCCGCCGGATCTGCGACCGCACGCCCGCGGTCGACAGCTCGGTGAGATCGCGGTGCGACCAGGTGTGGTTGGCGACCTCGTGCCCGTCCAGCGGCATCCGCCGGACCACGTCCCGGTGATAGGGGACGTTCTGGCCCACCATGAAGAACGTGGCGCGCACACCGCCCGCCTTCAGCGTGTCCAGCAGCCGCCCGGTGTAGGGCCCCGGCCCGTCGTCGAAGGTCAGCGCGACGCACTTCAGCCGGTCACAGTCGACCTTCCTCGGCGGAGGCGGCCCGGCAGGCCCGCGTAACACCTCGGCCGCGCCGGGCGCGGCGGCCGTCCCGCCGGGCGCCGCGCTCTCCCCCACGGTCCGCGCCGACTTGTCCGCACCCTGCCCGCATCCGGCGACGAGCAGCAACCCACCAATAAAGATGAGATTCCTGATCCGCACCACGTACCCCCGAACGTGTTGCCCCGGGCGGCTTCATACCCCCCGTCACACTGGCAACACACGTCACAAAGGTCCGCAAAGTCAAGATCGTCCTTGACCCCGGGATCACCTCACCATCATGCAGAACCCCTCGTCCCGCAGAACGACCGGGGTGCCGTACCAAGAGAGCGTGAACCCTCCGCGGGGGTGCGGGTGAAGACAAGGTGCCGTGCGACGCCTCGCCCGGGTAACCGCAGATGGACGGAGCCGTATGACCGCCAGTCCACGGGACGCGCCGACGGTGGCGGCGCCGGAGGACGATGCCTCCCTGATCGGACGGTCTCGGGTCGAGCCCGAGGTCTTCGCCGTCCTCTACGACCGGCACGCGCCGTTCATCCACCGGTACGTCCGCAGGCGGCTCGGCGACCAGGCGGCGGACGACCTGGTCGCGGAGACGTTCCTGGCGGCCTTCCGGCAGCGGCGGCGCTACGACCCGGGGCGGGCGGACGCACGTCCCTGGCTGTACGGGATCGCGGCGAACCTGATCGGGAAGCAGCGGAGGGCGGAGACGCGGATGCTCCGGGCGCTGGCCCGGACGGGCGTCGATCCGGTGGCCGACTCCATGGACCGGGTGGACGCGCGGGTGAGCGCTGCGGCCTCCGCACGGGAGCTCGCGGGCGCCCTTGCGGAACTCTCCCCCGGCGACCGGGACGTGCTGCTGCTCATCGCCTGGGCGGACCTGTCCTACGAGCAGGTCGCCGAGGCGCTGTCCATTCCGGTCGGGACGGTGCGGTCCCGGTTGAACCGGGCCCGCCGGAAGGTACGCGAGGCGCTGGGCGGAATCGACCCGACCCGAGTCCAGGAGGGGACCGAATGAACGACCTCGAAGAGCTTCGCGCGTTCCGCGACGAGATCGGGGCGCCCGACCGTGATCGTCTGGCACCGGGGCGGGAAAGGCTCATGCTGGCAGCCACGGACCCGCGACGGATGCCGAACCGGCGGCGGACGCGGGTACGGCGGCGAATGCCGGTGCGGCGGCTCGGGGTGGCGGGCGCGGCCGTCGCGGCACTGGGCGCCGGGGTGATGATCGCCTTGCCGGACGACGGCGGACCGCCGCCGGTCACCACACGTCCGGCGAGCGCCACCGTGCTCCTGGAACGCGCCGCCCAGATCGTCGAGACCCGGCAGGATCACCGTCCCGCGGACCACCAGTGGGTCTACACGAAGGTCTTTCACGGCCGGGCCGACCCGAGGGCCCCCGAACACGAGGTGCACCAGGAGACCTGGACGCGGTTCGACGGCCTGAAGACCGCCCGGTACGCGAACGGCGGGGAACTCAAGGTCGATCACGAGAACTGGGCCGAGAGCGACGAGGACAGCGAGGAGCGGACACCGGCACAGTGGTACGACTACCTGCGCGCTCTGCCCGACGACCCGTCCGCGCTGGTGGCCGAGATGCGGGCTCGGGCACGTGAATACGACGCGGAGATGGGCGGCGAGGGCTATCGCATGGGCCGGGACCAATGGGTGTTCAGGCGCCTCACGGGCTTCCTGGCCAACGAGCCGTCCATCCCCGGGTCCGGACGCGCCGCCGTGTACCGCGCCATCGGCAAGATCCCCGGTGTAGAGATCCGGAAGGACGCGAAGGACGCGCTGGGACGGCCCGGTGTGGCCGTGACCCGGACGGGCGACAACGGTATTCGCGACGAGTTCGTGCTCACGGCCGGGTCCTACCGCTACCTGGGAACGCGCGCCGTCGCCACCGGGGACCTGACGTTCCCCGGCGTACGGAGGCCGGTTCCCGCGGGAACCGTCATGATCGATCAGGCGCTGGAGGCGTCCGGGCTCGTCGACCGCCCCGGCCGCCGGCCGTGAACCGCCGGGCCCGCCGGGGGGTGGTGGGCCCGGCGGGGTTCACCGGGCGGGCCAGTCGGGGACGTCGGCGGGGAGGTCCTTGCTGACGCGCATCGGGAAGACGGCGTCGCGCTTCTCCAGGAAGGCGGAGACGCCCTCGACGGCGTCGGCGGCGCCGCCGAGGGCGGTCATGAGGTGGGAGTCGGCGACGTGGGCGTCCCACGGGGACGGGGCGGACAGGCCGGACCACATGAGCCGGCGGATGGTCGCGACGGAGACCGCGGAGGTGTTGTCGGCGATCTCCCGGGCCAGCGCGTAGGCGGCGGGCAGGAGTTCGTCCGGGGCGAGGACGCGGGAGACGAGACGGCCGTCGAGGGCCTCCTGGGCGCCGAAGACGCGGCCGGTCGCGGCCCATTCCATGGCCTGCGCGATGCCGACGAGGCGGGGCAGGAACCAGCTGGACGCCGCCTCGGTGACGATGCCGCGGCGGGCGAACACGAACCCGAACCTGGCCTTCTCACTGGCGAGCCGGACGTCCATCGGGAGGGTCATGGTGACGCCGACCCCGACGGCGGCGCCGTTGAAGGCCCCGATGACGGGCTTGAGGCAGCGGGCGATCCGGAGCGCCACCGTGCCGCCGCCGTCGCGCGGGGTGCCGTCCTCGAAGACGTCGTTCTCCCCGGCGAACATGTCCTTGGTCTTGTCCTTGTCGAAGGTGTCGCCGCCGCCGCTCAGGTCGGCGCCCGCGCAGAACGCGCGTCCCGCGCCCGTCACCACCACCGCGCGCACGTCGTCGTCGGCGTCGATCCTGTCGAAGACGTCCAGCATCTCGTTCCGCATGGTGAACGTGTAGGCGTTCATCTTCTGCGGACGGTTCAGGGTGACGGTGGCGATCCCGTCCCGAACCTCGTACTCGATCTCTGTGTACGGCACCTGCGAACCCTTCTCCGACCGGCTGGACAGAATCAGATTCTAGGAACTGCCACCGGCGGGGCTTGGGGCAGGTGGGGCCCAGGTCAGGTGCGGGCCTCGGGGAACAGGCGGAGCAGGACGTCCCGGCGCCAGTCCCCGGGATCGCTGCCGGGCGGCGGGACGGCGACCAGCGCACCGTCGCCGGCGAGTGTGAGACTGATCTCTACTCCGGGGCCGAGGACGACGCTCGCAGGGATCTCCGCGGACGCCGCGAGACGCTGCGCCAGGGCGGCCAGGACGCGCGCCCAGCCCTGCCCGAGGTACGGCGGAAGCCCTTCCACGCGAAGCTCCGGCAGGCCCCCGGCGGACAGGCCCGAGGTGCGCAGGGTCAGACCGTCCGGCCCCTCGGAACCCGCGATCCGCACCTCGGACGTGATGTCCGCCATCACGAACGCCGCCTCCCCGCTCGCCTTTGTCCGATAAATTATGACAGTGAATTGGGCCGTGACGACGTACGACTCCGCCTTCGGGTACGTCTCCGCGCACGGTGCGCCCCTGGTCGACCTGCTCGATCCGCAACCCGGCGAGCGGGTCATCGACCTCGGGTGCGGCACCGGGACGTTCAGCGCGGAGATCGCAGAGCGGGGCGCCGAGGTGCTGGGCATCGACGGCAGCCCCGACATGGTCGCGCAGGCGACCGCGTTGAACCCCGGGCTGTCCTTCATCGTCGGCGACGCCCACGACTTCACCGTCGGCGAGTCCTTCGACGCGATCGCCTCCAACGCCGCACTGCACTGGATGAACCGCGACCCCGACGCCGTGATCGGACGCGTGCACGCCGCGCTGCGTCCCGGCGGGCGGTTCGTCGCCGAGCTGGGCGGCGCCGGGAACTGCGCGGAACTGATCGCCGCGATGCAGACCGCCTGGCGCGTGTTCGGGCTCGGCGAGCCCGAGCTGCCCTGGTACTTCCCGACCCCGGCCGAGTACGCGGCCAAGCTGGAGGAGGCCGGGTTCACGCTGCGGCTGCTGGAGCACGCCGACCGGCCGACCCGGATGACCGAGGGCCCGAACGGCGCCGCCGACTGGATCCGCGCGTACGCGGCGCGCGCGCTGTCGGACGTCCCGCCGGAGCTGGTCGACCCGCTGCTCGACCGGGTGAACGACCTGGCCGCGCCGGCGCTGCGCCGCGAGTCGGGGTGGGTCGCCGACTATGTGCGGCTGCGGTTCGCGGCCGTCCGCAAGGCCGACAGCGCCGCGCCGCTGCCGACCGGGCCGTTCCCCTCCGACCCGCAGCTCTGACCCGCCGCGGCGTCCCGCCGCGCTGACCCGCTGCCGTGGCGTGGTGCGGCCCGGCCTAGGGTTGAGGCATGCTCCGGCTGTACGACCATCGCACCGGGCGGGCGGAACCGCTGCCCGGCGGCCGCGGCCTGCGCGTCCAGGTGCTGGACGGCGCCGGCCGCCGCGTCCTGGTGGTCACCGATCTGCTGCGCCGCGTCGCGGAGCGGGCGGGGCGGCATGTCCAGGTCGTGAGCACCTCATCCTTCCCACAGGACGACGACTGGTCCGACTACAACATCGCGCCGTTCGAAGTGCTCGGCGCCCCGATCACGGACGCCGACGTCCAGGTGTCCGCCGAAGGCGGGGGCGCCGGCCGGGGCGCGCTCAGACTGACCGTGCCGCGTGAGACCGGGAAGTGGGCGTCCGCGGACCCGCTGTCGGTGCGCCTCGCGATGCTCGAAGTCCCCTACCGGGAGCCGCTGGAGCTGACCGAGGCGAAGGTCGCGCGGGCCACCGAACGGCTGGGCCGCTGGCGCGGCGCGGTCGCCGAGTGGGCGACGGCCCCGGGCCGTCCGATGAGCCGCGAGTACGCGACGGAGGCGGAGGCCGCCCTCGCGGACGACCTGGACAGCCCCGCCGCGCTCGCCGTCCTCGACCGCCTCGACGTCGACACGGACGTGCCGCCGGGCGCGAAGCTGGAGACGTTCATCCACCTGGACCTCGTCCTGGCGCTCGGGCTGGTCTCCGCGATCGGCAGCGTCTGAGCGCCGGTCAGGCGTCCCGCACCTCGGTGAGGGCGCCGTCGGCGAGAAGGTCGGCGATCGAACGCCGGAACACGTGGGCCGTCCCGCCGCCCGGCTGGCCGAACCACGCGACGGCCGTGCCCGTCAGCGTCTCCATCGGCCGCAGCAGCCGGTAGACGTGATACGGGCGGTCCTGCCATTCGGGCGGCAGCGACCGGTACGGGTACGGGGTCCGCGCCGCGTAGGCCACGTTGCCGTCCGAGCCGCCGTACCTGTCCACCTCCGTCCCTGCGGAGAGTTCCACCACGTGCCGGTCACGCAGTAGAGACAGCGGAGGTTCGCCCTTCAGCGGCTCGAACGGCCCATCCGGTGTGGTGTGACGCGGGTGGAGCAGAAGACGTCCGAGCAGATGGGCGGCGGCGTCTTCCGTGTCGTCGAACACGACTTCCTTGTGCCGCTCACCGTCCCGCATCTGGAACACCGCCCAGCGGTCGCCCTGGGGTAGAAGGCACCAGGCGCCATCGGCGGTGTCCCTGACGCGGTATGCGGCACGGTCCACACGGAGCTGGTCCAGGCGGTGTTGAAGCGTGTCGACCCAGTCGGGTTCCCTGGCCGGCGGCGGCTCGTCGGTCAGCGTCACCGGCTCGGGCGGGGCGCCGAGCCGGCGTTTCATCCACTCCGGGACGTCGTCGCGCGGGAACCGGACGAGCTCGCGCCGCACATCGGCGGCGGACGGCCCGGAAGCCCATTGCGGCTCCTCGTCGTAGATGAAATCCGCGCGGCACCGCACGTCTCCGTCGTCGTACACGACCTCGAAGTCGATCCGGGACCAGGCCGAGCCCTGGAACGCGTGGGTCCCGGCGCGGAGCCGGTCCAGGAGGGCCGCGAGCGCGGCGGGCGGCGTCCACGGCGTCGTGGTGGCGTCCGCCCGGTGGCACGTCATCGCGGGGAACTCCACGTGCCAGCCGGCCGCCTGGTAGTACCCGGAGATCCTTGTCCACAGCGGCGGGGCATGGTCGGCGACCAGGACGGTGACCTGGTCGGACAGCAGCTCCATCTGCTCGGCCGGGTTCAGCGGGCCCGGGTCCGGCGCCGCGTGGTCGGCGGGCGTGCGGTCCGCCAGGCGGTCGCGCAGCCAGCCGGGCACGTGGACGCCGTCGCGCGGCATGACGATCTGGTCACGGCGCCAGTAGTCCACCGGGATCGGCGGATCCCACAGCGGATCGAAATGACGGTTGTACAGGGACCGCGCGGATTCCGGCTCGATGATGGCGACCATCGAGAACCAGGTGCCCCGCTCGGACAGGTAGTGCGCGCGGCGCAGGTCCATCAGCAGCCCGGTCAGCTCCTCCGGGACGCTCTCCGCCGTGACGATCCCGTCCTCGCCGGTCAGCACCGTCAGGGCGACGTCGTTGACGGCGACGGTCGCGGTGCAGTGCAGGTCGATCCGCCGCCACCCGGGCGGCGCCGTCCCCCGCGCGAACTCCACGACCCGGCCCTCGATGTCCGCGATGCGCTCGTCCCGCGCCGTCACGCCCCGCCCTGTCACGACGCGCCCTCCATGCGTCCGGTCGCCCCCGATGGCACCTTTCCGGCAGATTAACCGCACGGATCAAGATATTGCGGAGTGACCCGGGCGTTCGCGACGCTCAGGGGAGGCTAAGTTCCTATGTCGTGTCGACCGCCGCTCCACAGTCGCCGACTCCGGCGATCACCGATCCGCCGATCCCCCGGCGCCGCCGCCGTGTCCGCCCACTGATGGCGACGGCCGTCGCGATCATCGTGCTGCTGTGCACGGTCGTCGGCGGAATCGGCTGGTACTTCGCGGGCGTCGCCATCGAGGTCGACCATTCGGCCGAGTACCCGCTCACCATCGTGGACGCGGGGAACGGCACGGTCACGCTGCCCAGGGACGCGGCGACGGAACGTCCGGGCACGTGGGCGCTCGTCTGGAAGGGCGGGCGCGCACTGCTGGGGCCGGTCGTCAGCCGGGACGGCGGACATGTCGTGCGGAAGGTCTCGTCCGTTGTCGAAGGCCCCCTCGCGAAGGGCGTTCCCGCGACCATCGACCACTGGGTGTACGACGGCGACCCGAAGACGGCGCTCGGACTGCCGTTCCAGGACGTCACCTACCCGTCCAAGGTCGGCCCGATGCCCGCGTGGCTGCTGCCGGGGACGTCCCCCAAGAGCACATGGGTCATAGGCGTCCACGGACGCAACGCGGACAAGGCCGAGACGTTCCGCGCGATGCGCGCCGTCCACGCGGCGGGAATGCCGATGATGTCCATCGCGTACCGGAACGACGTGGGTGCGCCTTCGTCCGGCGACCGCAAGAACCACCTCGGCGACACCGAATGGCAGGACGTCGTCTCCGCCATGGGCTACGCACGCGTGCACGGAGCGACGGGCGTCGTCCTGTACGGCTGGTCCATGGGCGGCGCGATGGTCATGACGACACTGCGCAAGGACCACTCGTTCGTCCGCGGGGTCGTGCTCGACTCCCCCGTCCTGGACTGGAACGCCACCCTCGACAAGCAAGGCGCCGCCCGCAACCTGCCCGGCTTCATCACCGGCGTGGCCAAACACGTCCTGGAGTGGCGCATCGGCATCGACCTGACCGACTTCGACCACCGCCTGTACGCGCCGGACCTGCGGACCCCGGTCCTGCTCTTCACCGCCGCCGACGACGCCACGGTCGCCAACGGCCCCGCCTACACCTTCGCCGCCACTGCCCCGCCCGGCATGGTCACCCACATCACCACCCCGGGCGACCACACCGAATCCTGGAACATCGACCCCGCCGCCTACGAACGCACCCTCGGCACGTTCCTCAAGAAGGTGCGTTAGGGCACGCATTTCGCTGTGATCAAGGGGCCCGCTTGACTTCAAGTGAACTTTAAGCGGCAGGGTCTCGGACATGGACAAGGCTCAAGCACCAGGCCGTACCAGCGCCGACACCGACGCGCTCATCGCTCTGCTCGACATAGCGGACAACATTCCCGGGGCGGTCGAACTCCGTGCTCGTTCCTACGAGTTGCTCGGCATCGCGCCGGATGCGGCGATCGCCGACGTCGGATGCGGATCCGGCCGCGCGGCCGTCGAGATGGCCGAGCGGGGCGCACGGGCGGTCGGCATCGACCCCGACGAGCGGATGATCGCCGTGGCCGGCGAGCGCTGGCCCGCCGCGGACTTCCGCGTGGCGAACGCCTACGACCTGCCCTTCGCCGAAGGCGAATTGCAGGGCTACCGGGCGGACAAGGTGTACCACGTCCTGGACGACCCCGCCCGCGCGGTCGCGGAGGCACGGCGCGTCCTCGCCCCCGGCGGCCGCATCGCGCTGATCGGGCAGGACTGGGACACGTTCGTCATCGACGCCGACGACGCCGCGCTCACCCGCACCATCGTGCACGCCCGCGCCGACCTCGTCCCCGCCCCCCGGGTCGTCCGCCGCAGCCGCAACCTCCTCTTGGACGCGGGCTTCGCCGACGTCACCGTCGAGGCCCACACCTGGATCTTCACCGACGCGGCGATGGTGCCCGTCCTGGCCGACCTCGCCGGAAAGGCGCGCTCGGCCGGGGCGATCAGCGACGCGCAGGCCGAAGCCTGGATCGCCGAGCAGCGTGAACGGGGCCGGCGCGGGCGGATGTACCTCGCCCTCCCGCTGTTCGTGACCGCGGCAACGCGCCGGTGACCACCCGCCGCACAGAGCGCCCCGACCGAGCGCGACCTAGCGGACTTCCAGGAGCGTCTTGCCGACGGTCGCACGTGACTGGATCGCGGCGTGCGCGTCGGCCGCGCCATCGAGCGGGAACCGCTGCCCGATCACCGGCCGCAGCCTCCCCGCAGCCGCCTCCGCCAAGGCGGTCTGAGTGAACTCCCGCAACTCCTCAGGCGTGGCGGTCGCCTGGACGAGCGTCACCCCGCGCGCCGCCGCGTCCTCCTCCGGGATGTTCGCCCACTCGCCGCTCGCCAAACCGAAACTGATCATCCGCCCGCCTTCCCGGAGGAGGGTGAACGCCTCACGCGCCACGTCGCCGCCGACACCGTCGAGCACGACGTCGACTTGCCCGGCCTTCTCCGTCCAGCCGGATTCCCGGTAGTCGACGGCCTCGTCCGCGCCCAGCCGCATCGGCAGCTCCGCCTTGTGGGAGCCGCCGACCGCCGCCACGACCACCGCCCCGGCCGCCTTCGCCAGCTGGACGAACAGCGTCCCGACGCCACCGGCCGCCGCCTCGACCAGGACCCGTTCGCCGGGCTTCGGCTCCACCGCCCTGAGCATCATCACCGCCGTGCGCCCGTCCGCCAGCAACGCCACCGCGTCGTCGAGCGCCACAGCGTCCGGCACCTCCAGGACTCCCGCCGCGTCCACCGCGACCATTTCCGCGTAGGCGCCTGAGCCGCCGGTGGCACTCACGACGCGGCGTCCGACCAGTCCCCCGTCGGCGCCCGGACCGACCGCCGTCACCACACCGCCGACCCCGTTGCCGAGGATGACCGGCGGCTCCTTCATCGGGAACGGGGCAGCGCCCGCCCGCATCTGCGTCTCCACGAACGTGATGTTGACGAACTCCACCGCGATCAGCGCCTGCCCGGCGCCGGGGACCGGGTCGGGCGCCTCCCCCGGCACCAGCATCTCCGGCCCGCCGAACTCCTTCAACCACACGGCACGCATACGAAACCCTCCGATCACATCGTTCACCCGCAGCCTGCAACCTCGACCATGGTTGAGGTCAAGTCGTTCGCAACGATTCGCTTTTCTCGCCCCACAGACCTCTGTAAGCTTTCGCGCGTATTCCGCCCCGTTGTCGGCTGCCGCTCAGGGATGGCGATGCGCGCCCGGTTGGTACGTTCCTCCCCACTGGGGTCCCACCGCGCCACCACCGTGCCGGTCATCGTGCTGGCCCTGACCCTGTGCGCGGCCACCGGATGCGGCTCGTCCGGCGCGTCCTCCAACGGCGAACTGGCCCCCAAGGGCACCTTCGACGGCGGCGGCGGCGCCGCCCCCGCCCCGACCGCCGTCGCGCCCTCCGCCATCCCCACGGCGGAACTCTTCAAGACGGTCCTCCAGCGCTACCGCGCCTACCAGGACGCCTACAAGAAGGCCTACGAGACCAACGACCCGTCCGAACTGGACGCCGTCGCAATGGACCCGCTCCTTACCCAGATCACCGAACAGATAGAGACCACCAGGGCCAAGGGTGAGATCTGGCGCTACACCAGCACCTTCAACCCCCGCGTGTACGCCCGGTCCAAGGACAGCACGAAGGTCTATGTCGTCGACTGCATCCGGACACTCGTCGGCTACCGCTACTCGGCCGAGACCGGTGAACGTCTCGGCGGCGGACCGGGTGGGACCCACCTCTTCCGGACGACACTTCAGTACGACTCCGGCGTCTGGAAGGTCGCCGCGAGCGTTCGGGAAAAGAAATGCTGACCGCCGGCAGGGAAGGACACAGGATGCGTCCCCATTCCCGTAACCACCGCCGTCTCGCCTCCGCCGCGATCTTCGCGGCGGCGCTGATGGCCCCAGCGTTCATCGCCGCCCCCGCCCAAGCCGACGATTGCAAGGGCGGTGACCCGTTCAACTGCAAGATTTTTGATAGAGGAAGCGGGTCCGGTGGGCAGGGTGGATCACCCGGCGGCGGGAACTCGGGTCCCGTGGAACCACCCGACCCCGTGGGCCTGACCGAAAACGAGGGCGTGGGGTTCGTCCCAGTCGAGGGAGAGAATCCGCCGCCGGCCACGCTGTCCACGCTCGACTGGGTGGCGGCGGCCGAGAGCTCCGCCGAACTTCTAACGCCCATCGTGCACACAGCACCGGACGGCAAGACCTACGTCAGGATGCGGACGTCCCTCTGGGTGGATGGCTTTGATGTGGTGGAGACGGAGCCGATCGGCGACGACACCCAGACGATCCAGGCCACGGCGACTCCCGTCTCCGTCACCTGGAACATGGGCGAGGCACAGAAAAAGTGCGATGACGCAGGAAGCAAGAATGGCGAGAGCTGTACCTACACCTACCGCCGGTCGTCGGCAGGTCAGCCTGGGGGCGCTTACCAGATCACCGCGACCATCACGTGGAATCTCACCTGGACTTGCGAAGGGTCGGCCTGCGCCCCTCAGGGCGGCGACCTGGGACCCGAGAGCGAGACGTCCCAGCCCACACCGCTCGTCGTGAGCGAGATCCAGACCAACACGGGTCAATGACGTCGCGCGAACACCCTCTGCCCGGGTTCGTCGAGCTGGCGGCGTTAGGGGCAGGGGCACAGGGCGAGGTCGTACTCGCGCGACATGAGTCCGGCGGCGCGCCGGTGGCGATCAAGTACCTTGCGGTCGATCTGCTGGGGAACACCGAAGCGCGGAACACCTTCCGCACCGAGGCGGAGATGCTCAAGCGGGTCGTCAACCCGTATGTGGCGCGACTGCTGGACTACCTGGAGTCGCCCTGGGGAGCGGCGATCGTCCTGGAGGCGGTCGCCGGACGTCCGCTCCGCAAGGTCCTGGACGAACACGACGGACCCTTGGCGCCAGAGGCCGCGTTAGCAACATTGAAGGGCTCGCTGCTTGGGTTAGCGGCGGCGCACGCGGTCGGGGTCGTGCACCGGGATTACAAACCCGCGAACGTGCTCGTCCAAGACGACGGGCAGAGCAAGCTCATCGACTTCGGGGTGGCAGTGCTCACCGGGCAGAGCGGACAGGCCGGCACTCCCGCCTACATGGCACCAGAACAGTGGGCGGGCGAGCCTGCCACTCCCGCGACCGACCTTTATGCGGCTACCTGCGTCTTCTTGGAATGCGTCAGCGGCGAGAAACCGTTCCACGGGACGGCCCTGGAAGCGCTGAAAGCCGAGCACACCAGAACTCCGCCACCACTCGAACGAGTTCCCGACTCCCTGCGTCCGCTCATCGAGCGCGGGATGGCCAAGAGCCCGGCCGACCGGCTCTGGAACGCCCACGAGTTTGTGAACGAACTTGAAGCCATCGCCGTCCGGACGTACGGACCCGACTGGGAGCGGCGCGGGCTCCTCGCGCTCGGGGCCGTCGCCGCCGTGGCGACGACGATCCCACTCGCGGCACTGGGAGGTGCCCTACTCGCCCCTGGCGCCTCTTCAACAGCGGCAGGCACCATCGGCTCCGGTATGGCGGCACCGGGATCGATGGCCTATGCGCAGGGCGCTGCGACGGCGGACTTCATGGCCAAGACAGGCACGTCCGTGTCTAAGGGCTTCTTGTCCAAGGTCGGCGGGACGAAGGGGGCCGCAGGCATCGGAGCCGTTGGGGTTGGCGCTGTGATCGCCGCCTGGGTGTTCTGGCCCTCAGGGCCGGGCGTCGGCGGACAGAGCCGCGGCGGGATCCACGCCTACTTCACTCGACCGGGAGTGCTGACCGGGCAGCCCCACATGCCCGCGTCCGACACCCCCTATATGGATCTGATCATGACGGTCACCCCGGCCAGGGTGAAACCTGGGACGGCCCTGCGGTTGGTCCAGCAATTCCGAGCCTGGACGCCGGCCGGCGCGAAGTACCTCCCAGGGGGCAGACGCCAGTGTTTCGGGGAGCACACGAAACGGACGGACGTCGTGGGCAACTATGGGTTCGGATGGTACGAAAGTGACGCCCCGTCCAAGGACTGGTATTTGGCTTTCTACCGAGTTCCCCCGGCCAAGCCGAAGAAGCTCCCCACCGGACCAGGCGCCGTCTTCGTGGAAGCGAAAAGCACGAAGAGCAGCCTTACATAGAGGCCGAATGCGCGTTCCAGAGCAAGTGGACGCAGACGTTCACACTCCGGGTGCCGGGCCCGAGGGTGCTGGCGCCGGGGACTTACCTCGTGTCGAGCATCGCGCCGATGCAGATCAAGGGGAAGAGGGAAGGCGTCTCGCAGGAGGCGATGGGGACGGTCAACGAGGGTTCAGCACCGATGATCGAGGTGCTGGACGAGTAACGGCACCAAGTCCATTGCGCGGGTGTTCTCGGTGGTGCTGCTCGCAGCGGTCGTGCGAGATGCTGGGATTCCGGGGGCCTGTGGATTAGCGCATCTGGCCGGCGCCTGCGTAGGGGTGCCGGCTAGTGAGCGGTTGGTGCTGTTCGAAGCGTTCGAGGCGGAAGTCGTCGGGATTGATGTGCGGGTCGGAGACGGCGCTCTGGGTCACGATGTCGGCCATGAGCGCACCCACGGCCGGTGAGATCTTGTAGCCGTGGCCGCTGAATCCCGCGCAGACATAAAGGTCGTGGATCGGGGTGGCGCTCAGGATGGGATTGTAGTCCGGTGTGACGTCGTAGCACCCGGCGTAGCTGGACGACAGCCGCGGATCGGGGAGCTTCGGCAGGCGGCGGTCGAGCTTTTCAACGGCGTCGGCAATGTACGTTTCGTCGGCGTGGTCGGAGTAGTGGTCCGGGTCGTTGAACTCGGGGCTGGAATGGTCGCTGTTGCCGACCAGGAGTTCACCAGAGCGTTCGGTGCGGACGTACTGCAGGCTCACGAGGTCGGAGAACACCGGCGCGTTGGTGATCGGCTCTCCGGGGTCGACGAGGAGGATCTGTTCGCGCTGCGCCCGGATGGGGAGGTGGAGGCCGAGCGGCGCGCACAGCGGTACGGACCAAGGGCCGGCGGCGACGATGACGCTGTCGGCGTGGATGTGCTCCGTGCCTGCGACGACGACGCCGGCCGCGCGACCGGCGGAGTCGAGGGTGATGCCCGTGACCGGGGCGTCCTGCCGGATGGACACGCCGAGCCGCCGGGCGGCGTGCGCGAACGCCTGACCGGTCTGGTACGCGTCGCCGTAGCCGCCTCGCGGCTCGTAGGCGAAGGCCGCGAAGTCGGCGAGGTCGGCCCATGGCCACCGGGCGTGCATCTCGTCGTGGCCGATGATCTGGACGTCGATGCCGATCCGATGGTGCATGGCGAGGTTCGCCTCCAGCGCCGCCATGTTCTCCGGTCCGACGCCCACTACGTAGCCGGTTTGCTGGAAGCCGATGTCCTGGCCGAGCAGGTCCTGGGCATTCTCGAACACCTGTAGGCCGTTCCAGGCCATGGCGGCGAGGGAGGGCACGCCGTAGTGGCATCGCACGACGCCGCTGGACTTGGCGGTGCCGCCGGAGCAGAGCGTGCCGCGCTCCAGCACGAGGACGTTGTGCACGCCGCGTCGCGCGAGCGCCCATGCGGTGCTCAATCCCTCGAGCCCACCTCCGATGATGATGACGTCCGGGCTAGGGGACATGGTGTTCCTCTCTGCGTCGGGTGAGGCGCCCCAGGTGGGGGCGCGTCTAACTCCACGGGAACGGAGAGTGGCTGACCGGATGGAGCCGGCCCGTTTCGAACCGCGAGAATCGGAACGGGTCGAGCAGCGCCTGGGGTTCGCCTAGGAGTTCCTTCGCGACGAGCGCACCGACGCCGATCATCTTGTAGCCGTGGTTGGAGTCGGCGACGACGGTGACGTTTTCGTGGAATCGGTCGAACACCGGGAAGCTGTCGGGCGTGAAGCAGCCGATGCCTCCGGAGGGCTGCTTGGAGAACAGGTGCTGCTTGCCTTCGAACCGCTCCAGGCAGTGGGCAAGGCCGGTGGTCCACAACCGCGCGAAGTCGGCGCCGACGACGAAGTCCGTGCCGGCCGGCCCGTAGGGATCGACCGACACCGCGTCGGCGGGCCTGTCGACGCGCAGCGGGACGGCGCCGCCTTGGACGCCGCCGAAGTGGAGGTCCGGTTTGAAGTAGATGCCCCACATCTCGTCCGTCACGAGGGTGCCGTCGGCGTCGTGCAGCGGGGCGTCGCTGTCGAGGTGGACGACCGGCGGCGCCTCGCCCTCCGCGTCGGTCAGGAACGCCGGCTCCACTTCGAGCGTGCCCTCCTGCAGCGACCAGTACGTCCACATCGGCTTCTGGTGGAATTCGCCGCGCGGGTCGCGGATCTTCACCCTCGGGGGCAGGTCGAGCATGCTCCACAGGTCCCGGACCCATGGCCCGGCGGCGATGACGACCTGCTCGCATCGGATGTCGCCGCGGTTCGTGTGAACGGTGGTCACCGCGGCGTTGTCCAGGCCGAAGCCGGTGACCCGGGTACCCGGAACGATGCGCACCCCCATGGCCTCGGCTTTGGCGGCCAGGCCGCGCATGGAGGCCATGTTGTTGGCGTAGCCGCCGCGATGCTCGTGCAGGACGCTGGTGACGTTGGCCGCACGCCAGTCGGGGAAGATGCGCCTCAGGTAGCGGCGAGCGTCGGCGGCGCCCTCGACGAAGGTCGACGGGTAGCCGATCTCGCGCTGCTGCTCGTGGATGGCGCCGACGTCCGCCCGCATGGTTTCGGGGGAGATCTGCAGATATCCGACCGGGTGATAGGAGAACGCCGCCGGGTCGGATTCCCAGATGTCGACCGAGTGGGCCATCAGCTCGCGCATCGCCGGCTGGAAGTAGTTGTTGCGGACGACCCCGCAGGCGATGCCCGACGCGCCGGCACCGACGGCGGACTTGTCGATGACGAGGACGTCCGCCCCGGTACCCGCGCGACGCGCCTCCAGGTCCTTGGCCAGATGCCAGGCCGTGGAAAGCCCGTGGACGCCGGCGCCCACGATGACGTATCGGGCGGCTCGGGGGAGGGAGAGCACTTGATCACCTCGAAGGGACGGGAACGTCCTGGTAGTGGGCCTGCAGGGCGGTCAGAGAGGAGTAGATGTACTCCCCGCCTTCGGGGTGGCCGTTGCCGGAGTCCTTCGTCCCCACGAACGGCGCTTCGAGGTCCACGTCGTCGCCGCGGCGGTTGACCGCCACCACGCCGGTGCGCAGGACCTCGGCCGCCTCCGCGGCGGTGGCGGGATCGGCGGTGTGAACCGAGGCGCTGAGGCCGAACGGGGTCGCGTCGGCCATCGGCCATGCGGCGACGGCGGAGGGGAAGGTCTCGACGGACAGCACCGGCGCGAACAGCTCGTGGCGGCGCAGCGGCTCCTCCGGTGGGAGGTCGGTCAGCAGAGTGGCGGAGAAGAACGCCTCCGGCGCCACGGCCGCGCCGGACGGGGCCGACGAGCGGGCGACGACACGCGCACCGCGTGACACCGCGGCGGCCACCGCCTGCTCGGCGTGGGCCGCGGCGGCCGGGTGGACCAGCGGCCCCAGGTCCACGTCCGGGCGGGCGGGGTCTCCGGCGGTGAGGCCGTGGACACGTGTCGCCAGCGCGTCCATGAGGGTCTCGGCGACGGCCTCATGCACCAGCACACGACGCGTGGCGGTGCATTTCTGTCCGTTGATGGCCGTGCCGGCGGCGATGATGCAGTCTGCGGCGTGTTCCAGATCGGCGTCCGGGAAGACCAGCGCCGGGTTCAGCCCGCCCATTTCGAGGGCGCAGGGGATGAAGCGTCCGGCCAGGCTCTCGCTGATCGCGCGGCCTGCCGCCGTGGAGCCGGTGAAGTGCACGGACGCCACGCGCGGGTCGGCGCACAGCACGCGGGCCGGGTCGGGTCCGCCGAGGACGAGTTCCATGGCGCCCGGAGGGAGGCCGGCCTCGCGCAGCAGTTCGTGCGCGGCGACCGCGGTGCCGGAGGAGAGCTCGGACGGCTTCCACACGACCGTGTTGCCCGCGAGCAGCGCGGGCAGCCACTTCCACGCGGGGGTGAGCAGCGGCACGTTCCATGGTGTGATGGCGGCGACGACGCCGAGGGGGCGCCGGCGGACCACCGCGGCGCCGCGGCGCTCCACCGGTGGTGGATGGTCGGCGTACCAGCGCGCGGACTTGACGGTCCAGGAGACCTCGGCGACGGCGTCGCGGCGCAGCTTGCCCATCTCGGTGACGATCAGGTCGGCCAGCCGCGGCGCGTCCCGTTCGACCAGGTCGGCGAATCTCCGCAGCACCGTCTGGCGGTCCAGGATCGGGCGCCGCGCCCATGCTTCCCGCGCCGCGTGCGCACGGCCGACCGTGGCACCGACGTCGTCGGGTGCGGTGGCCGGTGCGGTGAAGACGACCTCGCCCGTCGCCGGGTTGCGGCTTTCCACGGCGTCGATGGTCACGTTGGTCATGGCGCACCCATTTCGCATGTGTCGGCGGGAGTCGGCTGCTGCGACGTCGCAGGTGCGTCGCCCAGCGCGTCGAGGTAGTAGGAGTGGAAGTCGCCGATGATGTGCTCTGCCGGGACGAGCACGCCTCGATAGGCGCTGGACCGCATGCCGAGCTGGCACCGCCGGCAGGCTTCGAAGTCCTGCCGGTTCGTGATGTCGAGGATCGCCACGGCGTCGCTCGGGTCGAAGTCGTCCGCCGCCATCGCCTCGCGGTCGAAGAGCCAGTCGACGACGACGCGGGTGTGCCCCGGCCCCTGCGGCTCCAGCCGGAAGAACGCCACGTGGTCCGGGACCAGAATGATGAACGCGTTGGGGCGGAGCACGATCGCCTGGAACAGGCGCTCATCCTCCGCGAGCAGGCCGGGCAGCCGGGGACGGGCCGACTTGCCGGACAGTGAGAACCCCTCGACGTGCTCGGCCAAGGAGGCCCCGCCGCCGCTGATGCTGCCGTAGCCGGAACGGAACTGGGGCAATGCCGCGGTGAGCTCCGGGTGGATCGTCGGGCAGTGGTAGCACTCCGTGAAGTTCTCGACGATCGACTTCCAGTTGGACTCCACGTCGTAGACGATCGTCGTCGCCGCGCCAAGACGGTCGATGCCGTAGCGGTCCAGAACGTCGAGGCCGCTGAGACGGGCGGCCACCTGCGGTTCCACCTGCGCCGCGAGCGGTGGCGCGTCCGGGTCCAGGTTGACCCAGACATATCCCAGCCACTGTTCCGCGCGGAGCCGATGCAGACCGTAGTCCTCCTTCACCAGGTCGGGCATGCGCCGCATGTTCGGCGCGGCGACCAGCCGCCCGTCCAGGCCGTACGTCCAGGCGTGGTACACGCACCGGATGGACGTGCCGACCGTGCCGGACTCGTCGGTGCACAGCCGGGCGCCGCGGTGCCGGCACAGATTGCGGAACGCGCGGACCTCCCCGTCGCGGCCACGGACGACCAGCACGCTTTCGCCGCCGACCTCGGTGCGGAGGAACCGGCCCGGCTGCGACACGGCGTCGGCGCGGCCGACGCACATCCACGATCGTTCGAAGATGCGGCGCGTCTCGGCGTCGAAGACGGCGGGGTCCGTGTAGTACCGCCCAGGCAGTGTCGGGACGAGGCTCGGTGCGCCGGTGATGGTTCCCACGGCGGCCACCCTTCCTGGAGCGAACGACCACTTTGTCTCGTATGACGAAACATAAGCGCCATACGAGACACAGCATGAGCGCCGAAATCTGCGACGTCAAGAGGTCACCTCCCGACGCCCGGAGGCGGGCGGTCAGCCCTGCTTGGGGAAGCCGTTGCGCTGCGAGATCTCCGCGGCCGCGGCGAGTACATGCTCGGCGACGTCGGGGATGGTGTCCTTGTTGATCCGGAACGTGGGACCGGAGACGACCACGGCGGCCACGACCTCGCCGTCCAGGGAGCGGATGGGGGCGGCCACGGCGGCCATCCCGATCTCGTCCTCCTCCACGGTGGTGGCGTAGCCGCGGTCCCGGACGAGCGCGAGCTGGCGTTCAAGCGCGGCCGGATCGGTGACGGTGTGGGGCGTGTAGCTCGCCAGCCCCTCCGCCACGACCTCGTCGAGCTGCGCCGGGGGCATGTTCGCGAGGAACACCTTGCCGGCGGAGGTGGCGTGCATCGGGGTGCGCTGCCCGACCCAGTTGACGGTGGTGACCGCTGACGAGCCGATCACCTGGTCGATGCTGATCACCATGTGCCCGTCGTGGATCGCGACGTTCACCGTCTCGCCCACCGCCTCGGCGAGCTCATGGCACACCGGCCGGCTGAGCAGCGACAGATCGTGCTTCTTGGTCGCGCCGGCCGCGAGCTGGACCACGCCGTAACCCAGCCGGTACCTGCCCCGCTCGGAGTTCTGCTCCACCAATCCGCGTGATTCCAGGGTCGCCAGCAGGCGGAACACCGTGGACTTGTGCAGGCCCAGCTCCGCGGCGATCTCCGTGACCTGGACCGCTCCGTGCCGCCCCAGGACCTGGAGGATGGAGACGGCACGATCCACGGCCTGGACGGGAGTGCCTCGGGTCACGCGATCCTTGGGCATAGCGAAACGATACTGCCGCCACTGCCCACCGCCGTTCCCACAGTGCGCCCGCACCCGGACGCGGCGGGCCGCCAAGTCGGGCGGGAATGGGCGTTCGCCGTTCACTGCCGATTCCAGTTGTTCTGGCGACGATGCCCAGATGAGGAGGCGGCCGGAGGCTCGCCACATGCCCCCGTCCACCGATACTGCCCAGGCGGGGTACTGCTTCCGCAGACGGGCCAGTACTTCGGCCTCGTTCACGGCGCGCCTTCGGGCAGGAGGGCCCAGACTGCCTTTCCGCCGCCCGCGAGTGGTTGGGCGCCCCACTCCTTGACCAGCGCGCCCATCATCGCCAGGCCGCGTCCGCCCTCGCTCATCAGGTCGGCCGACGCCGCGACCGGCAGCATGTCGCTGGAGTCGAAGACCTCCACGACCGTCCCCTTGTCGGCCTGAACGACCCGCACGGTCGCCGTCGTGCTCGCGGTGTGCCGCAGGACGTTCGTCAGCAGCTCCGACACCACGACCTTCGCCAGGTAGGCGTCCTGCTCCAGGCAGGCGAGCACCTCCTCCACCCAGTCCCGTGCCACCTTGATCGACTCGGCCTGAACCGGGACGACGATCTCCGCGGGGCCCTGCATGAACGATCACCTCCGATTTCTCGTGACTCCCCGCACAGAATCCACTCCAAGGCGTAATGTGACCACGAAAGAACGACAACTCACGCACACCGCTCTCAGGTGTTGTGAGCCGGTTTCAAGGAGGTGTTCCGTTGGCTGCACGCAGGCCGACCCCTCAGACCATCGCCTTCGGCCAGGACGTGGCCAGGCTTCGAGATGAGGCCGGTCTATCGCGCCTTGAACTCGCCGAACGCGCTGCCGTGAGCCGCAGCTACATCGCTCAGGTGGAGAACGGAACGACCCGCTGCAGGAGAGACTTCGCGGTAAGGCTGGACGAGGCCCTCGGCACCGGCACCACGCTCACGGACGTCTGGGACGACATCCTCAAGTCCTCCGCGCACCCGAAGTTCTTCACCGACTACTCGATAGCCGAGTCATCCGCGGAACTGCTGCGAATGTACGCGGAGACATTCGTCGTCGGACTACTGCAGACGAAGGAGTACGCCCAGGTCCTGCTGCCCACTCAGCACTCACTCGAAGGTCGTCTCAAGCGACAGCAGCTCCTGGAGCGCGAGGCACCGCCGAGGATCGTGGTGGTCCTGGCAGAGGTCGTCCTGGCCCGGCAAATCGGGGCCCCCGAAGTGATGTATCGCCAATGCGAGCACCTTCTTGAGGCATCCCAGTGGGAGCACGTGACCCTCCAGATAGCTCCGACGGCGTACTACCGGGGCGTCTCAGGAACCTTCAGCATCGCCACCCAGCCGACCGGCGAGGAACTGCTCTATCAGGAGATGTCGACCGGGGGCATCACATCTCAGGAAACGAGCGATATCTTGCACTGCGTCAGCGCGTTCGCAGAGATGCAGGCGCGATGTCTAAGCGTCAGCGACTCCCGCGACTTCATTCGAAAGGCGATGCACCAGTGGACGATGTGACATGGCGCAAGTCACGGCGGAGCAACGATCAGGGCGGCGAGTGCGTGGAGGTCGCCGTCCTGACCGAGGTCGTCGGCGTGCGGGACTCCAAGGACCCGGACGGGCCGAGACTCCTCCTCGACCCCCGTGCATTCCGCGCACTCCTGACCGACCTCAAGCAGCAATAGCCTTCCAACGACTCCCGCAGAGCTCCGGCCTGTCGGCTGGGACTCTGCGGAATCGGAGGACGATCACGTCCGGAACCACCTTGCAGCAGGTTCCGTCCAAGGTCCGTGTTTTCGCCAACGGCCGGTCGAGTGTTGATCGCGTTGGCGCTCGTCGTCCTTGTGGGTGTGGCGACACCCGGACGGGCTTGCGCGTGCAGTTGTGCGGCCATGACCGACCAAGAGGCGTATGCCAGGGCCGATGCGGTGTTCACCGGACGACTCGTCCAGCGGCAGGTGCGGTCTCGGGGGTGGGGGCCCTGGAAAACACGGGACAGCGGTGATCCCGCGACTCTGGTTTTCGAGGTGAGCGCGGTCAACAAGGGCAAGGTCTCACGTCGGCAGGATCTGGTCACCGCATCCGAGGGCGCCAGTTGCGGGCTGGAGGCGGACGAGGGACGCGAGTACCTGGTCTTCGCTCGGTGGGACGGCGGCGTACTGCGGGCGGGTCTCTGCGGCGGCACCCGGCCCGCCGGCGAACAACTCTCAGTCCCGTCGGTTTCGGCGCGTCCACCTATGCCGGGTGATGCCACGAGCGGCCTGGCGCCTTCTCCTCGGGCCGCTGATGATGGCTTGCCGGTCGCGGCGCGCGTGGCGGTCGCGGCAGGTCTGATAGCGCCGGTCATCGTCGTCCTTCTCCTCGTCCGGCGCCGCCGTCGGCCTCGTTCACGCCGGGTCGTCGGGCGGCAGGGGCCAGACTGACTTTCCGCCGCCCGCGAGTGGTCGGGCGCCCCACTCCTTGACCAGGTGATCGCGTGGTTACTCTGGGGCCGAGTCGATGCGGGGAGGTGGCCGTTGGAGCCGCTGCGGCCTGAGGATCCGAGGGCGATCGCGGACTTCCGCATCGAGGGGCTGCTCGGCGAGGGCGGGATGGGCCGGGTCTACCTGGGCCGTTCGCCCGGCGGCCGGCGGGTCGCGGTGAAGGTCATCCGGTCCGAGTACGCCGCGGATCCCGCCTTCCGCGGCCGCTTCGCCCGCGAGATCGCGGCGATGAGGCGCGTGCCGGGCATTTTCACCGCGCCGGTGATGAGCGCCGACGCCGACGGTTCCCCGCCCTGGCTGGCCACCGCGTACATCGAGGGCGCGTCGCTGCAGGACCGGGTGCGGGCGGACGGTCCGCTGCCCGCACGGCGGCTGCTCGAGGTGGCCGCGTCGCTGGCCGAGGCGCTGGCGGCGATCCACGCCGAGGGGCTGACCCACCGGGACCTCAAGCCGTCGAACGTGCTCCTGGCGGCGGACGGGCCGAAGGTGATCGATTTCGGGCTGGCGGTCACCCCGGACGCGACCCTGCTGACCGGGGCGCACCCGATCGGCACGCCCGCGTACATGTCGCCGGAGCAGTGCCGGGGCGGCCGGGTGGAGCAGCCCAGCGACGTGTTCTCCTTCGGCGGACTGCTGGTGTACGCGGCGACCGGGCGGGCGCCGTTCGGTACGGGCGCCGCGCACGTGCTCGTCCACCGGGTCCTGCACGGTGAGCCGTGGCTGGGCGAGTTGGCGGGGCCGCTGCGGGAGATCGTGGGCGAGTGCCTGCGGCGCGATCCCGCGATGCGGCCCACGGCCGCGGTGTTGCCGGCCCGGCTGACCGCGCTCGCCGAGGCGGGCGCAGCCGGGGCGACCAGCGCGGGCCCCGAGGAAACTCGCGCCTACACCCACCCCTTCGGGACGGCGAAGCCCCGGGCGGTCGGGATCGACCTGGGCACCCGCAAGTCGACGGTCTGCGTGCTGGACGGCGGAGAGCCCACCGTCGTCGCCGACGCGTCCGGACTGCGTGGCACACCGTCGGTGGTCGCCTTCGCCCCGGACGGCACGCTGCTGGTCGGCCGCGGCGCCGAACAGCAGGCGATCCTGCACCCGGATCGGACCGTCCGGTCGGTCGGCCGCGAGATGGGCACCGGCCGGAGGAGAAGGATCGGCGGCGAAGACTTCATCCCCCAGCAGATCAGCGCGTTCGTGCTGCGCAAACTCAAGCGCGACGCCGAGGCCCTCCTCGGGGAACCGGTCACCGACGTGGTCCTCACCGTCCCGGCCCGGGTCTCCGAGAGCGGACGCCGGGCCGTCAGGGAAGCCGGGCTGATCGCGGGCCTGAACGTCCTGCGGCTCATCTCCGCGCCGTCCGCCGTCGCCCAGGCGCTCGCGCGCCGTCCGGACGAGGCCACGGTCATGATCTTCGACCTCGGCGGCGGCACGCTGGACGTGTCGCTGCTGAACGTCGGCGACGGCATGGTCCAGATCCTGGCGACCTCCGGAGACGGCCGCCTGGGCGGCGACGACTGGGACGACCGGATCGTCTCCTGGCTGCTGGAAGGGTTCGAGAAGGCCAACGGCGTGGACCTGTCAGGGGACGCCACCGCGCTGGCGCGGCTGCGTGAGGCCGCGGAGAAGGCGAAGATCGCGTTGTCGTCCTCGCCGGAGACGTGGATCGGCCTGCCCCACATCGCCCGCGCCGCAGGCCCGCTGCATCTCGACGAGCGGCTCACCCGTGCCGAGTTCCAGCGGCTGACCGCCGACCTGCTGGACCGCGCGGCCAAGCCGTTCCACCAGGTGCTCGGCGACGCCGGCATGGCGGTGAGCGACATCGACGAGGTCGTCCTGGTCGGCGGCGCGACGCGGATGCCGGCCGTCTCCGAGCTGATCAAAGGCCTGACCGGCGGCAGGGAGCCCGGCCGGAGCGTCAACCCCGACGAGGGCGTGGCCGTCGGCGCGGCCCTGCACGCCGGGATCCTCGTGGGCGAGGTCAAGGACGTCCTGCTGCTGGACGTCGTCCCGGTGAGCCTCGGCATCGAGGGCGCGGACGGCCGCTTCATGAAGATCATCGAGCGGAACACCACGATCCCGACCAAACGGTCGGAGGCCGTCACGTCCCTGCCGGCCGGCGGGCGGCCCGGAACGGTGGAGGTCCGCGCCTACCAGGGAGAGGTGGAGATCGCCGCGTCCAACAAGTGGCTCGGCACCCTCCAGCTCCCCGGCCCGCCCGCCGACCCCCCGGACGTGCCGTGGGCCGAAGTCTGCTTCGACGTCGACGCCGCCGGCCACGTCCACCTTTCGGCCGAGAACCTGGTCACCGGTGAGCGGCGGTCGATGCTCGCGACGCCCGAATCGGCCCTGCCCCAAGAAGACATCGCCCGCATGACCCGCCAGGCAGAGCGAATGCCGTACGCCTTCATGTCCGACGGGGCACGGTAAGGGGCGGGCGAGCCGCCCCCATGGACGAGGAGGGGGCGGCCGGAGTCAGATCTTGACGAGGTCTGGGGTGTCGGCCAGGTCCTGGCCCTTGTTCTCCGCCGAGCGGCCCGGGATCAGCACGAGGGCCAGCAGGCCCGCCGCCAGCGCGATCCCCGCGGCGGTGAGCATGCCGATCTGGTACCCCTCGGTGAGCGCGGCGGCCACGACCTGCTCGCCGCCGTTGAGGACGTGGGTCGTGCGGGCGGTGGCGATGGCGACGACGACCGCCAGTCCGAGCGAGCCGCCGAACTGCTGGGCGGTGTTGAACAGGCCGGACGCGAGGCCGGACTGCTCCTGGCGGGTGCCCGACGTCGCCCCGACGGTGGTGGTGACGAACGCGAGGCCGCCGCCGACACCCATCACGATGGACGGACCGAGGACGTCCACCAGGAAGCTCCCGTCGGCCGACATGCGGGAGAACCAGGCCAGCCCTGCGGCGGTCACGACCAGCCCGGCCGCCATCGCGGCCCTGACGCCGACGCGGGTGATGAGCGCGGACGCCGCGCCCGCGGTCACCGCGATCGTCAGCGCGAGCGGCAGTGCGGCCAGCCCGGCCTTGACCGGGCCGTAGTCCAGCACCTGCTGCATGTAGAAGGTCATGTAGAAGAACATCGGGAACATCGCCATGGTGCTCAGCAGGGTGACGATGTTGGCGCCGCGCAGCGCCCGCAGGCGGAAGATCTGCAGCGGGACGAGCGGGTGCGCGGCGCGGGACTCGACGACGAAGAAGAGCGCGATCAGCAGCAGCGACAACGCTCCCAGGCCGAGGGTCTGGGCGGAGTCCCAGCCCGCGTCGTTGGCGTCGACGAGCGTGTAGACGAGCAGCGCCAGCCCGCCGGTGGCCGTCACGGCACCGGCCAGGTCGAAGCCGCGGGCGCCGGGGTCCTTCGCCTCGGGCAGCAGCCAGGGCGACAGCGCGATCGCCAGGATGCCGATCGGCACGTTGACGTACAGCGTGGACTCCCAGCCGAGCCATTCGGTCAGCCCACCGCCGAGGATCGACCCGGCCGCGCCGCCCGCCCCGGCCACCGCGCCGACGACGCCCATGGCCTTGTAGCGCTCGGGCCCCGCGGGAAAGAGCGTCATGATCAGCGACAGTGCGGCCGGGGCGACGATCGCGGCGCCGATTCCCTGGACGGCGCGGGCCCCGACCAGCATCTCCGCGTTCACCGACAGCGCCCCGACGAGGGAGGTCACGGCGAACAGGGTCATGCCGGCCATGAACATGAGGCGCCGGCCGAGCAGGTCGGCGGCCCGCCCGCCAAGGAGCAGGAGGCCGCCGAACGTCAGCGTGTACGCGTTGGCGACCCAGGAGAGGTTCTCGGGCGCGAACTCCAGGTCCGTCCCGATGGACGGCAGGGCGACGCCGACGATGGACGCGTCCAGCACGAGCACGAACTGGGTGGCAGCGAGGAGCGCGAGAGCGAGCCCTCGACGCCGGTATGCCTGTGTCATCTTCTGCCTAACTGAGATCCGGAGAGTCGCCGCTATGACGAACAGCGGCGAACAGAAGTGACGCTATGGGAAAACTGGATCTCGTCAGCTTTACGTCAAACGCGCACGTCAAGCCCGCCGCACACGCCTGACGGGCGGCGCCGGCGGCAACTACGGCGGGGAATGAGGCGCTTCCACGCGGTGAAATCTGCGATTCTCCTCATGACCTCTGGGCACGGCGGCGGGAAGGACGCGGGATGGGCGGAAGCGGGGGCGGGGCGCAGTGGAACCCGTACGGAGCAGGACGCCCGCCGGGACCGGGGCGGCCGCCCGTGCCGCCGCAGGGTCCGTGGCCACCCCAGGGTCCGGGGCGGCCGCCCGTACCGCCGCAGGGTCCGTGGCCGCCGCAGGGTCCGGGTGGGCCGCCCATGCCGCCGCAGGGTCCGTGGCCGCCGCCTCCGGCGCGGGGGCTGACCTTCGGGCATCTCTTCAACCCGTTCGCCGTTGGGCGGGCGGTGTTCACGCCGTCCCGGCCGGACCGAGTACACGACCCTGTAGTGAAGAAAGTGCAGGTCCTGCGGGCGGTCGTCGGTCTGGTCGCCATCACGTGGATGCTGTTGTCCTACGGGTTGGCGTCCGACGCCGACGCCGTCCTGGAAGACCGCTTCGCCCAGATCCGCACGACCCTCATCGTGCTGGCGGTGACTTTCCCGGTCGCCGTCGCCGTCTTCATCGCGGCGGCCCGCCCGCCCAACCGGCGCCTGTTCCTGCGCCGCGTCGGCAAACCCGCCGGGGCGCTGCTCGCGCTGGTCGTCACGCTCGCCGTGCCGAGACTGATCACGGGCCTGGGCTACGTGGACGAGGAAACGAACTGGACGGCGTCGCCATGGCGGGTGGCGCTGCTGTTCGCCCTGGGCGCCTTCCTGCTGTGGCTCGGCCCCTTCGGTCTCTACGGCATCGCGCAGTCGCTCGTCCACGTCTTCCGGACGGCGGACCTCCACGAGACGGTTCCACCGCTGCTCGCGACGCTGCTCGTCTGGGAAGTCGCCCTCTTCGACGTGTTCCGGGGCACCTACGAAAGCGTGCCGTTCGGGATGCGGGTGGCCTTCACGCTGGGAGCCCCGCTGTCCGTCACCGTCGTGGCGATGTGGGAACTGCGGCGGCTGCGCACACGGCACGGCGTCACCCTGCGCGGAGCGCTGCTTCGCTGAGAAGTCGGTCAGCGACGGTCCGGGGCAGGCCACCCGGGCGTGCGCCTCTCCGAGGGGGCCGCCGCGCGGACGTATGCGCCGACCTGCGCGATCGCGGCGGCGGCTTCGGGCAGGAACGACCAGTAGAGCTGGAAGCTCTCCGCGTCCACCGGGTAGATCTCCAGCCGGACGTCGACCTTGCAGGACCGCGCGTGTTCGGTGAGCCGTTCGGCGTCCGGCAGCCCTTCGTGAGCCGCGGCCGCCTGGACGAGCATCGGAGGCAGCCCGCTCAGGTCGGCGTGGAGCGGATCGACGAGGGGGTCGTCCGCGGGACGGCCGTCGAGGTAGCGGGCGATGCCCAGCGCCATGCCCCGCCTGGTGCCGCTCGGCGCGGGCGTGGCCGGCAGCGCCTCGGGGACGGCGGCGCTGAGGTCGATGAAAGGCGTGAACAGGACACAGCGGGCGGGCAGCGGCCCGCCGCGCTCTTTGAGCCGCAGCAGCAGTGAGAGGACGAGCCCCGCGCCCGAGCCGTCGCCGACCGCCACGATCCCGTCCGGCGACGCGCCCTGGTCGATCAGCCAGGTGTAGGCGGCGCAGGCGTCGTCCACGGCGGCGGGGAACGGATGCTCCGGCGCGAGCCGGTAGTCGGGGGTCAGCACTCGGCACCCGGTCGCGTCGGCGAGGCCGCTCGCCAGGGACCGGAACCCGAACGCCGACCCGTTGGTGTAGTTGCCGCCGTGCAGCAACAGCGTCCAGGCGTCACCGGGATCGGGCGGCTCGGCCACCAGTCCCGGCACGCCGCCGGCGACGACGGGGGTGAACGCCACCTCGGGGACGACGGGGAGGAGCGCGTAGTGGCGCTCGGACGCCGCCCGCAGCGCGTCCACGTCGTCGAAGGTCAGCTCGGCGAACGGTTCGCCGAGCCGCCGGATGCGCGCGGCCAGCTCCCCGCCGACGGAACGGACGGTCTCCACGACATCGTCGATGTCGTCGAGCACGGCGGGCAGCCGGTCGAGCAGCGTCTGCCCCGCGAGGGTGAGCGTCACGCGCTGGGTGGAGCGCCGCAGCAGCACGCAGCCGAGCGTCCGTTCCAGGGCGGCGACCTGGCGGCTGAGCGTGGACGGGGACACGTACAGCCGCGCGGCGGCACGGCCGAAGTTGAGTTCCTCGGCCACGGCGAGGAAGGCACGGAGGTGGCGCAGTTCCAGGCCGTCCGGAGCCTGCGCGTGCGGTCGTTCGTCGCTCACCCCACCATGATCGGGCACGTCGGCCGGTGGCAGTGCGGAACCCGCACCGCGCCGTTGCGGAATGCGGCATTCCCTTCCGCGCGGGCGTCCGGCACTGTGGATCACACCAGGTCATCCCACCCTTTACGGAGGATCCCATGCGCACGATGTTCTCCTTCATGGCGATCAGCGCCGACGGCTACCACGCCGACACCGGCCGCGGCCTCGCCTGGCAGACCTTCGGGCAGGAGTTCGCCGACTACTCCGTCGAGCAGCTCGACGAGGTCGACACGCTCGTGTTCGGCCGCACCACCTACACCGAGCTCGCCGCTTACTGGACGGGCGACCTCGGCGCGGACTTCGACCCGCGCATCGCCGACCGCATGAACGCCCTCGCCAAGCTCGTCGTGTCACGGACGCTCGACGCGGTCTCCTGGGGAACGTCCCCGGCCGAGCTCGTCACGATCGACGGACTCGCCGAGTTCAAGCACACCTCGGGCGGGAGCATCGCGGTCCTCGGCAGCTCCACCCTCACCGCCGCCCTGCTGCGCGCCGGCCTGGTGGACGAGCTGCGGCTGATGGTCAACCCGATCATCCTCGGGGACGGCCTCAAGCTCTTCGCCGAGGCCGGAACGGTCCCGCTGGAACTGATCCGGGTCCGCCCCTTCGAATCCGGCAACGTCCTCCTCTACTACCGCCCGGCTCTCTGACGTGCGGCAGCCGGCGCGGGCTTGTGCGCACGCGGCACGGCGTCACCCTGCGGGGAGCGCTGCTTCGCTGAAACGTTGGCCGAGGGCCTGGACGAGGCCGCTGGTAGGATCTCGGGCGGTGCGTGGGCGGTCGGAGTAATGCAGCCAGGATCCCCGCCCCCGGCGTAGTGCGGCCGACCTCATCGCCGTTCGCCCGCAGGTCCACAGTTAGGTTTCCGTGTTGCTCTCCCCGCTTTCCGACCGTCTTCCGAAGGGCGGGGCCGCTTTGGCGGTGCTCAGGGGCAACTGGTTGTTCTCGGCGGTGCTGCTCGCGGGCGTCGTGCTCCGGGTGATCGTGATGCTGGGGTTCCGGGGGACGCTGTGGTTCAACGACAGTTACGACTTCCTGGCGATCGCGAACGACCCGTTCCCGCATCCGCTGCGCCCGTCCGGATACGGGATCTTCCTGTGGACGCTGAAGCCGTTCCATAGCTTGGCGCTGGTCACGGCCTTGCATCATGCGGCGATCGTCGGGGTGGCCGTGGTCGGCTACCGGATGCTCGTCCGTGACTTCGAGGTCCGGCGCACGTGGGCGGCGCTGGCGGTCACGCCGGTCCTGCTGGACTCGTACCAGATCGAGCTGGAGCATCTGCTGCTGTCGGACACCCTGTTCACCGTCCTGGTGTTCGGGGCGATGCTGGCGCTGGCGAAGCCGGGCGCGACGGGGTGGCGGCGGGCGGCGCTGGTGGGGGCGCTGCTGGGGTTCGCGGCCGTCACGCGGACGGTGGGGGCGCCGCTGTTCCTGATCGTGGTGCTGTATCTGCTGCTCCGGCGGACTAGATGGCCGGCGTATCTGGCGCTAGCCGCGACGTTCGTGCTTCCTGTCGGCGCGTACGCGACGTGGTTCCAGCAGGAGCACGGCCGGTTCGCGATGACGGGCACGGACGGCATCTTCCTGTGGGGCCGGACGGCGGCGTTCGCGGACTGCGACACGTTCACGCCGCCCCCGGATCTGGCGCGGCTGTGCCCGTACGGCGAGAAGGGCGACCGGCCCGCCTCGTCCCACCAGATCTGGAAGGAGAGCTCGCCGGTCGGGTGGTCCAACGGCGAGGCGTTCGACGAGGAGACCAACGAGGACGCGCAGCGGTTCGCGCTGTGGGCGATCCGGAACCAGCCGGGCGACTATGTGAAGGTCGTGTCGTACGACTTCTTCGTCCGGACGTTCTCGTGGAACCGGAGCCGCTATCCGACGGTCGGCACCGAGGCCAGGTATCACTTCCCGACGCGTCCCACGGCGCGGAAACCCGACCTGCCGGTGCTCGGCGGCGGTGACCGGCGGTCGGTCGTGGACGAGTACTCGCACGGCACGGGACGCCTCCACATCGTTGAGCCGTACGCCGGGGTGATGCGCGGCTACCAGGAGCGTGTGCGCGTGCCCGGGACGGTGCTCGGGATCGTCCTGCTCGTCGGTGCGGCGGGGATCGTGTGGCGTCGTGCGCGTGCGCGGACCGCCCTGTTCTGGGTGTCCGGGGTGACTCTGCTGGCCGTTCCGCCGATCACGGTGGACTTCGACTACCGCTACATGCTGCCCGCCATGCCGTTCGCGTGTTTCGCCGCGGCGATGGCGTGGGGCCGCCGCCGCGTCCCGGCCGGCCCGTCGTCCCCAGGGCCTGGCGCGGGCGTCGAGGAGGAGCCGGACGCTCAGCCCGTCCGGGCGTGAGCCGCCGGGCGGGGTCTCAGTCCTGCCAGTAGAACAGCAGGTCGCCGACGGTCAGGGGGCCGCGGTCTCCGAAGAAGTACACGTGGAGTCCTTCGAAGCGGATCGCCGCCAGATCTTCGTCGATGTACTGAAACCCCGCTTCTCGCATGGCCGTCATCGCCGGGGCTTCGTCGTTTGCGAGCATGAAGTAAGGGCCCAGCGTGCTCAGTCTGACCTGTCGCGCATTGGTGTCGATGACGTGGTAGGTGCCGGTTCCCGACCCCTCGTGTTCGCCCACCGGGACCGGGCGCCGTGGGTCCAGGCCCGCTGCGGTGAGCGCCCGGACCGCATGTGCGAGTCGCCGGTCGGCGCGCTCCCTGGCGTCCGGTGCCGGGTCCAGGCATCCCGCCTCGACCAGCCACAGGGGGTCGGTGCCACGCTGGCCCGGCGTGTACTGACGGACGATCGCCGCACGTATGTCGGACGGCACGCCGGGCAACTGGACGCGGGGCGAACCGAGCGCCTCCCACATGGGACGGATCGCGTGGCCGCGCCGGTGGAGCACCGCCAGAGCCCACAGGTGCCCCGGCCGCCGTTCTTGGACGAGCGCCAGCAGCGCATCGTCGTCGCCGTCAGTCCCGGCCAGGAGGTCATGGGCCGCTCTGGCCACCATGGTCGCGGAGTCGGCGAGCGATGGGGTGATGTCGCCGTCCGCGCGGTGCACGAGCCGCAGTCCCAGCCGGCGTTGCGCGTCGGTCGCCCCGCGGGTCGCGAGCCGCTGCGGCGAATCGGCGCCGAGCTCGGCGAGGACGGCGGGCAGCCCCTCCCGCTCGATCAGTGCGTCGATTCCCTGCTCCCCGGCCTCCCTCCGGTGCCACCACGGGTCGGCGGCCAGTTCGGCGAGCTCGGGCGCGGCGGTGAGGTCGGCGAGCCTGGCGCGCGTCAGCATGATCACCGCATCGAGGCGGTACCCCGGATCCGGATCCCGTTCCTGCGCCCGCAGCCAGGTGAGCAGCGCCCCGGAATGCGGCTGCCCGGGTACGCCCAGCACCTCCAGCAGCGCCTGGCGGATCTCGTTGATGACGCCGGGGTCACGGACCTGGTCCAGCAGCGCCGTCGCACGGTCGCCGGGGATGCGTCCGGTCAGTGCCAGCGCGCAGGCCGTCCTGCGCCACCAGGGTTCGCCGGCGTCGAGGACGAGGTCGGCGATCGCGTCCGCCGGGAGGTCCGCCAGCCGGCGCGCGAGAGCGGACGCCGATTCGGACCGCGCCGGCGACGGAACCAGGTCCCTCAGCCGGCTCCGATCGAGGTCGCGGGCCGTCACGGCGTGCCGAGGCGTGCGGCGGCGACCTTCTTCGGGACGACCATGCGCCACGCCTCCATCACCAGTTCGCGCATCTCGGGCTCGTCGAGCGCCGCCGTCCAGGCGTGGACCCAGTTGAAGCGCATGTCGGATTCGCGCGGAAGGTGGAACTTCGCGGGCTCGGACTCGATCAGCGCGGCGCGTTCCTCTTTGGGGAACGCGAAACCCATCACGGTCTCGTCCTGCGAGAAGGCGACGTAGACGATGGAGCCGACGCGGAACTTCACCTGGTCCCTGATCAGGTGCTCGGACGTGCGGGGGAGCGTCCGCGTGAGCGCCCGCACCTGCTCGACTGTGATCACGGTGTCCTCCTTCGGCCGTGTGGTCTCCAGCAAAGCACCCCGGAACGCATGATCTTGATAGATTTTCGTGGCGAAGGGGGCGGTCTTGAACGAACTGGTGCGCTGGCAGACCGAGAACGGGACCGTGGTCGTGGAGACCGACGACCGGGAGCCGGGATTCCAGTCGGTGTCCCGCGCGGGCGACATGATCCATGACGCGGCGGGCCGGTTCGAGGACGCGTTCCAGAGCGTCCGGGACGCGGCGGAGACGGCGCTCGCGGCGCTGCGCGGCGGCGCCCTCGACCCCGACGCGGTCGAGCTGGAGTTCGGCGTGAAGCTGAACGCGGCGGCCGGGGCCGTCATCGCCAAGACCTCCGTCGAAGGGCACCTCAAGGTCAAGATGACCTGGGGGCGGCCGCTGACGGCGGCGCCGGAGGAACCGGAGGGGGCTTAGCCGCATCGTGGACGACTGGCAGTGGCGCGCCTGGGTCGGCCATCCGGCGGGCGGCAAGCTCGGCGCGGCGTTCCTCGTCACCGAGACGCGGCTGCTGACGTGCGCGCACACCGTCCACGGGCTGGAGGAGGCCCGGGTCGGGTTCCCGGGGCTGCTGGAGGATCTGCCCGCCGCGGTCGTCCGGTGCGGTGACTGGCGGCAGGCGGGCGACATCGGCGACGTCGCCGTGCTCGAACTGCGTGAGCCCGTCCCGTTCCGGGCCGCTCCGCTGGCGGCGCCGGAGGGCCTGCACGAGCGCACCCTCGGAGGCAGGACGTTCGGCGTCTGCGGTTTCCCCCGGCGTCCCGACCAGAACGAGCGGCACGCGACCGTGACGACGTCCCCGCATCGCGGCATGCGGCGCGAATGGTGGGAGCTGAAGACGGCGCCGGGCGACTGGCTGGAGGAGGGCTACAGCGGGTCGGCCGTGTACGACGCGGCCACAGGCGAGGTCATCGGCATGGTGACGAACGCCGAGCTCCGGCACGGTGACCGCGCGGACCTCGGCTGGATGCTCCCCATCTCCCACATCCGGACGTACTGGGAGGAGCTGGACGACCTGCTGCCGCTGCGGTGGACGACCCCGGAGGCCCGGCGCGACCTGCGGGAACTCCTGGACGGCGTGCGTTTCACCGACCCGCTCGCCGCCGATCTGGAACGGGTCGTCGGGCGGGCGGCGCTCGGCGGGTTCCGCTCCGCGTGGGGTTCGGTCCGGTACGTCGCGGAGGGCTGGCCGGAGGAGCGGCTCACCGGGTACCTCGCGGCGCTCGGACGGCACCTGCCCGAGCCCCGGCGGCGCCGGCTCGCGGCGTGGTCCGCGCGGCACCTGCCGGGCGCGGCCCCCGCCGCACCGCGCACCGGGCCCGCGTCGGTGATCGTCCGGCTGGAGCGGGTGACGTTCGACAACGCCTTCGACGTCACCGTGCACACGTGGATCGACGGCGCCGAGGGGCCGTCCCAGAAGACCGAGCGCGTCACCGAGCGGCGGGTCCGGGCGGTGGTGGAGGCGGGCGTGGCGGGGCTGGCGCCCGCGCTGTTCGGACGCGACTGGATGATCGAGTTCGCGGTGCCGGAGAGCTGGCTCGGCAAGCCGTTCGAGCAGTGGTACGTCGACCCCCGCAACAAGATCCCGATGCGCCGGTACCCGGTCGTCGTCCGGGACGTGGAGCGGCTCCGTCCCGACTCGATCCGGCGCGACCAGGCCCACCACCGGTGGCGGCTGCTGAACGAGCGGGGGCGCAGCGACCCGCGTCCGATCGCCTGCGACGCGCCGCGCAAGGGCAGCGACTTCGAGGACTGGCTGGAGGCCCACGTCGACTTCTGCGTGCTCGTCTACGGGTCGCGTCCGGTGAAGAGCTGGCTGACGGCCGCGCTCAACAACGGCATCCCCGTCATGCTGTGGACGCGGACGCCGTGCGACGCCCCCGCCCACGGCGACTGCCGCGGGCACCGCGTCCTCGACGAGCTGACCGCCGCCGTCGGCGACAAGCATCCGGGTGAGCTTCCGCAGGTCGCGCTCGCCCTCCGCAAGGAGGCGCTCGTCGCCCCCAAGAACACGCCGCATTGCGGACGTGACCTGACGCTGCTGTGGGACGATCCGTCCCGGCTGCCCGACCCCCCGCTCGCCATGGAGGTATAGGTGCCCGACTGGCTGCTCTACACAGGGAGCCGACTCCCGCACGACGGCATCGACCGGCTCCCTCCGCCGCCGCCCTGGCGCGCGTTCGACGGCGGGCCCGTGCTTCAGGTGCCGAAGGGCGGTTCCGGCAACGCGCACCAGGCGACCACGTACCGTCCGTCGGACGATGCCGTGCAGCAGGTCAACGCCGCTTTGTATCTGCGCCGTCCCTTGCTGGTGACGGGGCCGCCCGGTACCGGGAAATCGACCCTGGCCTATGCGGTGGCCCATGAACTGGGGCTCGGACCCGTCCTGCACTGGCCCATCACCAGCCGGACGACCCTGCGCGACGGCCTCTACCAGTACGACCCGCTGACCCGTCTCTACGCGGCCGAACGGGACAACGCGCCGAGTGACGAGGACATCGGCCGCTACATCCGGCTCGGGCCGCTGGGGACCGCGCTGCTCCCCTATGGCCGCCCCCGCGTCCTGCTCGTCGACGAGATCGACAAAAGCGACATCGATCTGCCCAACGACCTCCTCACCATCTTCGAGAAGGGCGAGTACGAGATCCCGGAGCTGACCCGCCGGGCCGACCCGTCCGCCAAGGTCATGACCGCCGACGGACCGTCCTCCAGCCCCCACCCACCACCATCCAAAGGACGAGCTCCGCTCGACAGACCGTCCTCCAGCCCCCACCCGCCGCCATCCAAAGGACGAGCTCCGCTCGACTGGCCCGGCGCCCGCGTCACCGTCACCGCCGGGACCGTCCGCTGCCACGCGTTCCCGCTCGTGGTGATGACCAGCAACGGCGAACGCGAGTTCCCGCCCGCGTTCCTGCGGCGCTGCGTCACCGTCGAGCTGCGGCAGCCGTCGGGGGACGCCGAGCTGTCGGCGATCGTCCGCGAGCACCTGGGGCCGCTCGCCGACCAGAGCGACGACCTCGTCCGCCGCTTCCTCGAACGCTCCACGGCCGGCACCCTCGCCACCGACCAGCTCCTCAACGCCGTCTACCTGTGCCGCCACGCCGACACCGAAGACCGCCGCGCCCTCGCCGACCGGATCATGCCGTACCTGACCGGACCCATCGATGACGATTGACCGGTTCCGGGAGGTCCTGGAGGCGGCCGGGCCGCCGCCGGACGCCCGGGAACTGAGCGAGATGCTGTGGCTCGCCTGCCACATTTCCCCTCCTGGGCAGGACGCGCCCCCCGACCCGCCGGTCCCGCCTCCGAAGGTCTCCGAACAGCCCGCGAACAGCCCAGGTCTGGCCACTCCGCCCGCCCGCACCCCGCCGCCCCCGCCCACCCCGCTCAGGGCGCTCCACCCCCGTCCCACCGCCGAGGCCGAACCCGGCGCCGAAGCCGAACAGGTCCTCGTCCCCACTGCGCCCATGCTGGCCGACCCACTCGGCGTGCAGCGGGCGCTGCGGCCGCTGAAACGGCGCGTCCCGTCCAGGCACCGCGTTGAGCTCGACGAGGACGCGACCGCCGCCCGCATCGCCGACACCCGCATGTGGACGCCCGTCCTCGTGCCGTCACCCGAACGGTGGCTCAGCCTCAGCCTGGTCGTCGACACGGGCCCGACCATGCGGCTCTGGCGTCCCCTCGCCCGCGAGCTGACGGAGGCGCTCCTCCGGCAGGGCGCCTTCCAGAACGTGCACGTCAGCTACCTCGACACCACGGGACGCATCACCTCGACCCCCGACGCCCCGCCCCAGGATCCCGGCACGCTCCTGGACGCGTCCGGCCGCCAGGCCGCGCTCATCCTCAGCGACTGCTCGGGCCCCCACTGGTGGGACGGACGCGCCGGCCGGGCCGTCCGCCGCTGGGCGCGGTCCGGGCCGACCGCGATACTCCAGCCCCTCGCCGAACGCCTCTGGCGGCGCACCGCCGCGCCGGCCTCGCCGGGGGTCGCCGCCCTGCCGCGGCCCGGCGCCCCCAACACCGATCTACGTTTCACTCCGTACGACGGCGTCGCGGCGCCCGGTGTGCCCGTCCCCGTCCTGGAGGTGGCGCCGCGCTGGCTCGGCGCATGGGCCAGGCTGGTCTCCGGTTCGGACCCGCAGCCCGCCGCCATCACGACACTGCCGTCCCGCCCGTCCGGGACGGCCCCGCTGCACCGCGAACGCGAACTGCCCATCGGCGAACGCGTCAGCCGTTTCCTCGCCACGGCCTCCCCGGACGCCGCCGAACTCGCCGCCCACGTCGCCGTGTCCGTCCCGTCCCTGCCCGTCATGCGCCTCATCCAGCACCGGATCCTCGGCGGCTCGGCACCGGGGCAGCTCGCCGAAGTCCTGCTGAGCGGCCTCCTGCGCCCCGCCGGCGGCGCCCGCTACGAGTTCGTCCCCGGTGCCCGCGACGCCCTCCTCGACACCCTCCCGCGCCCCGAGGCGCTGCACACCCGCCACGTCCTCGAAGCCGTCTCCGCCGAGATCGAACGCCGCGCCGGCACGTCCGCCGAGACCTTCCGCGCCCTCCTGCCCGCCGAGGGCGGCCCGGTCACCCTCACCGCCGACACCGACCACTTCGCCCTCCTCACCCCCGAAACCCGCTCCCACCTCGCCCCCGCCTCACAGCCGTCCACCGCGGTCCCGAGCCTGCTGGACATCCAGGGCGCGACGGTCGACGAACTGCTCGGCGAGAACTGGGACCGTCCCCCTCATTCCACCGCCATCGGCTTGGACGGCAACGCGGAAACCGTGTGGCTCGATGTCCTGCGCGGCGGCCGCTTCGGCCCGCACGGCATGATCACCGGCCCGCGACGCGACCGCGACGCACTGCTACGGACGATCGTGTTCAGCCTCGCGCTCAGGCACTCCCCGAACGTCGTCACCTTCGCGTTCGCCGACTGCACCGGAGGCACGTCCTTCGCCGGACCGGAGAACCTCCCCCATGTCGCGGCCGCCGTCCACACCACATCGGCGGAGTCGCCGTTGATCGGCCGGCTTCCCGCCGTCCTCGAAACCGAACGGAGGCGCCGTGAAGCCGTCCTCCGGGAGGCCGGGACCCCGAGCTGGGGCGACTATCAGGCGGCCATCGCCGAGGGACGGCCGCTCGCCCCACTGCCCGCCCTGATCGTGATCGTCGACGACACCGGCCCGCTGCTGGAGGCCCGTCCCGACCTGATCGAGCCCTTCATGGCCCTCTGCGAAGAGCGCCCGGCCCACGGGATCCGGTTCGTCTTCTGTTCACCGGACGAAGTCGCTCTCCTCGCCGACCTCGTGGCATGGCGGATAGAAGTCCCCGGTGGAACGGGCTCCGCGTCCCTCGAGGTCTACGGGGAACGCAGTGATACGAACTTCCGCCCGGCGCACATCTCTCTTGATGCCGTCGATCCCATCGTGGAACGGATGCGTCAGCAAGGTCCCCAGGCGGGCGGGCTCCCCGGGCTTGCGGAGCCCGCACAACCCGATACCCCGGTTGGGACTCCGGCCGCTCCCGAAACCGAGGTTCCCGAGAGCGACGTTCATGAGAGCGACGTTCTCGAGTTGAACGGCGGCGGATCCCTTGGATCGTGGGCGCTCCCGGCATCCACACCGCGCAACCCCGCCATCGGTCTCGATCCAGAGGGTAACGCCGTATCCCTGTATCCGCTCGACCTGTCGGCCGGAATCCCGCACGGCCTGATCGTGGGAGACACCAGGGCACGCCAGCACGTCCTGCGCGTCATCGCCCTCGCCCTCGCCACCGCGTACTCACCCTCGGACCTCACCCTCGCCGTCGCCGGGCTCGGCGAGCATCCCTTCCGCGAACCCCTCGCACTCCCGCACGTCCGCTACTCGGACGACGAACTGCTCGGATCTCCACAGAAGCTCCAGCGGTTCACCGAGTTCCTGTCGGACGAACTCCGCTCCCGGGCCGAGGCGCCGTCCCCGGGAGACCTGCCGCGCCTGCTCGTGGTGGCCGACGTGTCGCTGACGTTCCCGTCCAGCAGACCTGTGGTGGCCGAGACGCTGCTCTCGCTGGCGCAACGCGGCCGGGCCCTCGGCGTCCAGCTCCTGGTGTCCTCGTCCACCGTCGAAGGCACCATGATCTGGAACCGTTTCCTGCCCCTGCTCGGCTGGCGGATCGCGGCGGGCCGAATGCCGCCCTCGCTTCAGCGCGTCCTCGGGCGGGCGAGCCTCCCGTTCCCCGACGAACGCACCGCCTACCTTCTCGCGGGCGGCGGCTCCCCCCGCCGTTTCACGCTGGCACCGGATCCACCCGGACAGGCCCTCAGAGACTTCATCGTCCGGACCACCCACCACCACGCGGACGAGACGCTCCCCGACCTCCTCATGACCGACCCTCGCGGCGAGGACGGGGGTGTCATGGACGTACTCCGGCGGCTCTGCGTTTCGGAGATCGCTGCCAGGCGCTGGGGCCAGCATCGACCCCGTCACCTGGTGTACGCGGGGACGGACGAGCCGCGGATCGCCAGGCTGGCGACGTTGTACGGGCAGATGCTGGCCGCTCTGGGGGTTCTGTCGCACGGCAACGTGCGGGAGGCCACCGTCGGCTGGTCGGGCCATGTCACCGGCGAGCCGGGCACGACGATGACCGACCTTTTCCGGGGAAGCCGCGGCGGCGTGCTGCTCCTGCACATGAGCCGGGTGCACGACGACACCGCTGAAGACGCGACCGGCCCGGGCTTCCATGAGGAACTCCGGTTGCTGTCGCAGGAATACGGCGAGGACCCGGTCATCGTCCTCTGCGCGGACGCCGGGCAGATGACCGGCCTCCGCGGATTCGACCCCACCTTCAGGGACCGGTTCCGCAGATTCACAGAGTTCCCCCGGGTCCGGCCGCAGACCGAGGAATTGCACAGGTCCGCGTCCGACCGTCCGGCCGCGGTCCGCGGCAGCGCCCCGCCGGTCGTCACGGGCGGGCGCATACCGATCGGGATCGAGACCGGCACTCGCGAACCCGCGTTCGTGGACTTCAACGCCGACCGGCATCTGCTGATCAGCGGCCCTTCGGGTACCGGGAAGACGACCGTGATGCGCGGGCTCATCGATGGGCTCCTCTCGCGTCCCGACGCCGACGGCACGACGCTCGTCTATGTGTTCGACAGAGGCGGCAGCCTGTGGAGCCCGTCGCGTACGGAGCTCTGGGAGCGGCCCGGGCTGCGCTACACCACATGGCCCGAGGACTTCACAACGCTGATCTCCGAGGCCCTCCGGGCGACCCGGGAACGCCTGCGCAGCGGCACGGGACCCGAAGTGTACGTCTTCATCGCGGGCCGGAACCATCTTCTCGGCGAGGACCCGCTGAGGCCGGTCCTCCCCCAGCTGAGCACGACCCGTGAGCGCGGCCTGCACCTCGTCCTGCTCCGGCACCGGATCTCCCTCGGTGACCCCCTCGACCCGATGGTCACGATGTTGCGCGCGTTCGGCTCCCCGGTGCTGCTGACAGGTCATGCCGGTGGTCACGAAGCAGAACTCTGGGAGGTGCCTGACGCTCTTCAGGGTCCCCTGCCGCTGGGCCAGGCGGTCCTGGCGCATCCTGACCGGCACCGGATCATCGAGCTGCCGGAGCCGTCGTGACCTGTATTGGATCGAGCTGTCCATAACGTGTTACGGTGCGGGTATGGCGCGGCCGAGGAAGTTCGAGGAGGAGCGGGCGGTGGAGGCCGCCATGCGGGCCTTCTGGACGGACGGGTACGAGGCGACCTCGACGCAGGAGTTGTGCGAGGTCACGGGGCTCGGGCGCAGCAGCATCTACAACACGTTCAAGAGCAAGCGCGACCTGTTCGAGAAGGCGCTGACCCTCTACATGGACACCAAGACGTCCAGCGTCATCGAGGTTCTGGAGGACGCCGGCCGGCCGGTCCGGGAGCGGCTGCGGACGATCCTGGAGTGGGCCGTCGAACCCGGCGCCGGCGATCCGGCCGGGTGCCTGGTCGTCAACACGACGGTGGAGATGGCGCCGCACGACGAGGGGATCGCCGAGCAGCTTGAGCGGGATCTGCGGGTGCGGCTGGCCGCGCTGAAGGCCGCCATCGAGGACGGGATGCGCACCGGGGAGATCGACCGGGGCAAGGACGCGCTGGCGCTGGCGCACTTCGTCGTCTCGACCGTCGGCGGCATGCGGGTCGCCGCCCGCGGCGGCGCCGACAGGCGGACGTTGAAGTCGATCGCCGACACCGCGATGGACGCCATCTGAGACACGGGACGGTCAACGCCGTCCCTTTTTCATGAGCCGATTTTGTACTGACCGATACAGAAAGGGCGACGCCGATGCCACTGGCCGTCTATGTACTGGGGCTGGCGATCTTCGCGCAGGGGACGTCGGAGCTGATGCTGGCGGGGCTGCTGCCCGGCATGGCGAACGATCTGGGGGTGTCGGTGCCCGACGCCGGCCTGCTGATCTCGGCGTTCGCGATCGGGATGCTCCTGGGTGCGCCCGTCCTCGCCGTTCTCATCCGGCGCTGGCCGCACCGCCGGGCGCTGCTGGCGTTCCTCGCGGTGTTCGCGGTGACCCACGCGGTCGGAGCCGTGACGCCCGAATACTGGGTGCTGTTCGCCACGCGGGTCGTGGGCGCGTTCGTGTACGCGGGGTTCTGGGCGGTGGCGGCGGCGACGGCGGTGGACCTCGTCCCCCGGGACGCGCGGGGGAAGGCGATGGGGATCGTCGCCGGCGGGCTCACGGTCGCGGCGATCGCGGGGCTGCCCGCGGGGACGGTGATCGGTCAGCATCTCGGCTGGCGGGCCGCGTTCTGGGCGGTCGCGGCGATGTCGGTGGCCGTGATGGCGGCGGTGGCCGCGACGATCCCCGGCGGAGGGACCGGCGGCGAGGTCCGCCGGGTGCGGGACGAGCTGCGCGCGGTGGCCGTCCCCCGGCTGTGGCTTCTGTACGGGACGACGGCCCTGGCCACGAGCGGGTGCCTGGTCACGTTCAGCTATCTGGGTGCGCTGCTGACCGAGACGACGCGCATCGCGGAGGCGTGGGTGCCCGGTGTGCTCGCCCTGTACGGGGTGGGCGCACTCATCGGCATCACGATCGGCGGGCGGACGGCCGACGCGCGGGGCATCGCGACCCTGTACGCCGGGTTCGGCGGACTCGTGGCCGTTTCGGTGGCGCTGGCCCTGACCGCGCGGTCGCCCGTCCCGGTGGTGGTCCTGGTGTTCCTGCTCGGCTTCGCCGGGTTCGCGACGAACCCGACGCTCAACACGCGGGCGTTCGGGATGGTGGACGGTGCGGCGACGCTGGTCGCGGCGGGCAACGTGGTCGCGTTCAACGTCGGCATCACCATGGGCCCGTGGCTCGGCGGGATGGCGATCGACGCGGGCGCCGGTTACGCGTCGCTCGGCTGGATCGGGTCGGGCCTCGGCATGCTGGCGCTGGGAGCGGTGGCCCTCGGGCAGATGCGCCGCCGGACGGCCACCGCCCCCCTCCGATCGCGGTCAGCGGCAGGAGTCGGCGGGGAAGCTCCATAGGGCTCGCTTGCGGGCGTACTCGGCGACCGTCCAGATGCGGTGTCGGCCCCGGTAGCAGGCCAGGTCCTCGGGGCCGTGCGAGATGGTGCGGTACGTGACGCGGCTCCAGTCCCACAGGCCGCGGTGGGTCATGAGGAGCCGGCCGCGCTTCTTGCCGCGGCCCTGAGTGAACCACCAGTGTCCGTTCGTCCTGACCCCGCCCTGGATTCGGTCGCCGGGGAGCCAGGCGGCCCAGTCGGCGTGGACGGTGCGGGTGCCGGAAAGCGCCCGCAGCGGCCAGGTGACCACGCGTCCTTGGGGGCCCTTGGGGCGGCACCACTCACCGGCGATGAGGACGTGGTTCCAGGTGGTGCGGTCAACGGCGACCCAGGACATGCGGAGCGGCCCAGAGCCGCGGCACTTGCCGCCTGTCCTGCCGTGAGCGAACTGCCAGCTTCCCGTCTGCGGCATCACGTACCGGTAGCCGTGGCCGTAGTACTTCTCGCCGTGCAGGCCGACCCGGCCCGATCTGCTGGTCGAGCCCGCTTTGCTCTTAGCGAGGTCGTAGATCTCGCGCATGTCGAACTCGCGCACGCCGTGGCGGGTGTCGGCCACGTACAGCTTGTCGCCGTACCAGGCGATGCCGCCCGCGTGGATGCCGATGTCGGTGTACGTCGGCTGGTTGCCCCGCATCGTCGGGTAGACGAGCAGGACATGCCGGTAGGTGCGCTTGCCGGGGTTGACGAATGTGAGCCTGATGCGGCCGCTGTCGTGCCAGGACACGAGGATGGGCCTGCCGCCGCCCGCCCATTGTTCGCCGCCCACCGCGTCCGACACGGTCGTGACGCCCTGCGGGACCCAATTCCTGGTGTTGGAGTCCGCCTTGTTGAAGCAGTACACGAGCGAGTGGGCGGGCACAGCGGCCGCCTTGCCGCAGCCGCGGCGGAGCCTTTTCTGGCCGGACGAGTTGAGCAGCGCATCGACGCTGCTCCTGTGGAGTCTCCTGTCGAGCGCCCGGATCGGCGCGGTGCGGTCGGATCCCCGGCGGAGGTCGAAGTCGCGGAGGTCCGGGTCCGCCGCCCGCGCCGGTGCCGCGTGGACGACGCCCGGCACCGCCGCCACCGGCGCGGCCAGCGCGGCGCCCGCCGCGACGAGCGCGATCCTCCGACTGCGGACACCGGACACGATGCGCTTCAAGATCATCACGTTCCGCAACGTATCCCAGGCCGGACGGCCGAAACGGCGCCGACAGACCTCCGGACATGCAACTTAGTTTTCGGCCGCCATTACGTCACCCGGGTGAACCGCCGGCTGCGGACGGGCGTCGGCGGACGGCCCCCGGTGGGCCGGGGACCGTCCGCGGACGTTCCGGGTCAGCGCAGGCGGCACGTCCCCGTGTCGGACTTCGACGGGTCGCTCTCCGAGGTGCCCGTCAGCCGCAGTCCCGCGCGGCGGTCCGCGCCCGGCCCGGCCTTCGCCCACACCTCGACTCTCGTGCGGTCCCCGGCCTCGGCGGTGGCCAGCTCGTTCGGCAGCCAGGTCGTCCAGCCGTCGCCCGTGACGGCGGCCTTGAGCCGGAAGACGTCGGAGCCGTGGTGGCCGGTCCCGCCAGTGCCCCTGTTGTGGAGCGTCAGCGTGCACTTCATCCAGCCTCCGCCGGTCGGCCTGGCGCGGCCGTTGCCGACCCGCACGCCGCGCGGCTGCGGCCCGGCGCCGTCCAGTGAGCGGATCGCGACCGTGTAGGACAGGACGCCCTTCCCGTCGCGGTGCAGGTCGAGGATGTAGAAGTGCAGGCGGTTGGCCTCGTCGACGTACTCGTACTCGCTGCCGGAGTCCGTCCCCGCGTGGTACAGCGCGTCGGAGAGCTGCCGGTAGTCGCCGATCGTCATCATCCGCGGCGTGCCGTCCGGCATGACGAAGTCGACCTTGTCGATGTCCTGCGGGTTGGCGTCCTTCACCCAGATGAACGGGGCCCGGTCCCGGTCCTTGGTCTTCGCGAGCAGGACGCCGGAGTCGGGCGTGAACGAGTCGGTGCCCATCCGGTCGACGACCTCGATGGTGTAGTTGTCGTAGCCGCCGCCGTCGCAGAGCGGGTCGGTGGAGGTGTCGCAGGCGGGGCTCTTGTCGCCGCCCTCACCGAGGCTCAGGTTGATGCCCGCGAGACCGTTCCCGCCCGGTTCGGTGGCGCGGGCCGTCACCCTGGCGACGACCATGCCGGACGAGGCCAGCGCCTCGCGGTCGAGCCGGAGCACCTTGCCCGGGTCGACGATGCCCAGCTTCATCTTGTTGCGGAGCATGTGCTGCGCGCCCATGGACGCACCGCCCGTCGCCGGGATCGTCCACCGGCTGTGCGGGCCGCCCGGCCCGTTGAAGGTGCCGCGGCTGAGCATGTCCCACGGGCCGCTGAAGGCGCGGCGCGGCGGGACGCTGTACGGGTTGTTGTAGTTGTCACCGATGCCCAGGATGTGGCTGAACTCGTGGGCGAATACCGACATGCCGGAGCTTTCCGCCTGCGTGGAGCTGCCCGACGTGGCGTTCGGCCAGATGGTGGAACCGGCCTGCCAGGACGTCCAGTCGATGTAGCGGGTGTCCACCCAGTTCGGCAGGTTCGGGTCGCCGGGTCCCCACTCCGGCGGCACGTTCTCCTTCGTGCCGAACTTCATCTCCCCGAACTCCTGCCAAGTGGACGACTCGTCCTGCCCGGCGCTGAGGAAGAACACGAAGTCGTACTTGGCGGCCTCCTCCTCGCCGACGTCGGCGATCCACGCGGCGCGCGCGTCCTCGCGCAGGTCACGGTCGCAGGTGTCGCCCGAAGGGCAGCCCATCCCGCCCTGCATACGGCTGTCCACGCCGTACTCGTGGTCCTTGGCGGGCATCTGGTACGCGCCGAACGCGGTGAGGTCCACCCCGTACCGGCCGCCGGAGTCCTCCATCCAGTACTCGTGGAGGGTGTGGCCGTGGTTGAGTTCCTGCGGCTTGTTGAGGAAGTCCTCGTAGAACGCGGCGACCCCGGCGCGCGGGACGTCGCTGACGCCGACGGGGTTGCCGAAGATGCTGGAGTTGTGCGGCCGCGTCACCTCGAACGGCTGGTTGGGGTAGTCGACCAGGACGATCGCGCCGTTGAAGTTCTTCACCGACCCCTTCCGGGACGGGTCGGCCCATGACGTGCCCGGGACCGGCGTGTAGTCGTCCCACGTCATCGTGTCGGGAAGCTCGTAGCGCTGCGGGTCGATGGGACGCGGGGCGCCCGCCGCGAAGGTGCGGGGCGACGGCTGGGCGCGCTGCCACGGCTGCGTCCGCGGCCAGTGCCGCATCTGCCACGGGTTGGCGGTCGGTTTCGGGATCGCGGTCTGTTCGGGGACGGGTTCCGCCTGCGCGGCGGCCGGGACGGCCGCGAGTCCCACGACCAGACCCATCGCCGTCGCGGGCACCAGCAGCATGTTCTTGGCGCGCATGTCTCCCCTGCCTGTGGTGAACTGCGCCTCCGGTGGGCTGCGCAGAACGTAAGGCAGGAGATCGCGCCCGGCTACGGCCGACTTAGCCGATCTCGCGTTGTCCGCCCTGGCATGTCGCACAGCGCGCCCAGGTCGGACCGGCCGACCGCGTCACGCCGGCCGGCTGCGGGCGCGCCCGGCGATCACGGCGTCACGCGAGCAGGTCCCGCTCCGCGACGACGATGCCGTCCTCGTCGCTGTAGAGCCAGTCGCCGGGGCGGAACTCCATGCCGCCGAACGTCACCGGGACGTCCACCTCACCGGCGCCGTCCTTGGCGCTCTTGCGCGGGTTCGTGCCGAGGGCCTTCGCGCCGATGTCCAGTTCGCGCATCGCCGCCACGTCGCGGACGGCGCCGTTGATGAGGACCCCGCCCCAGCCGTTCGCCACGGCCGCCGCCGCGATCATGTCGCCCATCAGCGCGGACGCCAGCGAACCGCCCCCGTCCACCACCAGCACCCGGCCCTCGCCGGGGGTGTTGAGCAGCTTCTTCACCAGCCCGTTGTCGCGGTGGCAGCGCACGGTCGAGACCGGGCCGGCGAACGACGCGCGCCCGCCGTAGCGCAGGAACTGCGTCTCGCAGCTGCGCAGCTCGTCCCCGAAGTCGTCCATGAGGTCAGCGGTCGCGAAGTCCATCCCGGCAGCCTACTGGGCGGTAATCGGTCAGTGGGAGGGCGCGTCGGTGGGGCGGCCGATCAGCCGGGACAGGACGATCGACGTCTTCGTCGCGGTGATGTTGTCCTCGCGCCGCAGCCGTTCGAGGGCCTGCTCCAGATGCCGGATGTCGCGGGCCCGCACATGCACGAGGGCGCTGGCGTCGCCGCTGATCGTGTAGGCGGCGACGACCTCGGGATGGCCGCGCACGCTTGAGTAGATCTCGTCGGGGGACGTCGCACCCGTGCAGAAGATCTCGATGAACGCCTCGGTCGTCCAGCCGAGCGCGGCCGGGTCGACGACGGCCGCGAAGCCGTTGATGACGCCGTCCGAGCGGAGCCGGTCGACGCGCCGCTTCACCGCCGGGGCCGACAGCCCGACCTTGTCACCGATCTGCGCGTACGAGGCGCGGCCGTCTTCCAGGAGCCGTGCAACGATTCGACGGTCAAGGTCATCAAGACGCAACAAATAACACCCCCTAAGTCAGTCTTTGTCATTGGTCGACGGTCGACCCCGAACATACGCTGGGAAGCGGACCGGCGGCCACCTGACCCGCCCGGCCCTCCCCCTCGGCACCGGGCCCCTGCCCGGTGCCCCAGCTATGCCCGGTCAAGGACGACCGGGCCGAGCCGTGAAGGAGCGTCGTGAGGCCGACCGACCAGCTGAGGGCGATGTCCGACGAGCACAGCGCGCACAACTACCACCCCCTCCCGATCGTCGTCGCCGAAGCCGACGGCGTCTGGCTGACCGACGTCGAGGGACGCCGCTACCTGGACATGCTGGCCGCCTACTCCGCGGTCAACTTCGGGCACCGCAACCCGCGCCTCACCGCGGCCGCCAAGCGGCAGATGGACCGCGTCACCCTGGTGAGCCGGGCGTTCGACCACGACAACTTCGGTCCGTTCGTCACCGAGCTCGCCGAGCTGTGCGGCAAGGACATGGTGCTGCCGATGAACAGCGGCGCCGAAGGCGTCGAGACCGCCCTGAAGACCGCCCGCAAGTGGGGCTACGAGGTCAAGGGCGTCCCCGCGGGCGAGGCGAACATCATCACCTTCGAGGGCAACTTCCACGGCCGCACCACCACGATCGTCAGCTTCTCCACCGACCCGGACGCCAAGGACTCCTACGGCCCCTACACGCCGGGCTTCCGCACGGTCCCGTACGGGGACGTCGACGCGCTGAAGTCCGCGATGGACGGCTCCACGGTCGGCGTGCTGATCGAGCCGATCCAGGGCGAGGCGGGCGTGAACGTCCCGCCGAGCGGGTTCCTGCGCGCGGTGCGGGACCTGTGCACGGCCAACGGCACCCTCATGATCGCGGACGAGATCCAGTCGGGCCTCGGCCGCACCGGCGCCACCTTCGCGTGCGATCACGAGGACGTCGTCCCCGACGTCTACGTCCTCGGCAAGGCGCTCGGCGGCGGCATCATGCCCGTCTCCGCCGTCGTCGCCGACGCCGGGATCCTCGGGGTGTTCAAGCCCGGCCAGCACGGCTCGACGTTCGGCGGCAACCCGCTCGCCTGCGCGATCGGCCGCGAGGTCGTCGCGATCCTGAAGACCGGCGAGTACCAGGAGCGCTCCAGGACGCTCGGCGCGCACCTGCACGAGCGCCTCGGCGGGCTGCCGGGCGACCTCGTCAGCGAGGTCCGCGGGCGCGGCCTGTGGGCGGGCGTCGAACTGCACGGCAAGGCGCGCCCGGTCAGCGAGCGCCTCATGGACCTCGGCGTCCTCGCCAAGGAGACCCACGAGACCACCCTCCGCCTCGCCCCGCCCCTGACCATCGAGCGCGACGACCTCGACTGGGCCCTCGACCAGCTGGAGATAGCCCTGAAGGGCTGATCCGGCCGGGGACGTCCCGCTCGGGCGACCGGGCACCGCGAGCAGGCCGCCGCCGGTCAACGGCGCCCGGCGGCGGCTTTCGCGTCACCGGAAACCCCGGAATCGTCAAAGACCCGGCCAGGTGACCGCATGGCGCGGCCGACCGGCGCGCCCTCACGGGCAGGGTCGGGCGCATGCTGCGGAAATGGGGTAGGCGCCGGGTGGCCGTCGGCTGCGGCGGGCTGGCGCTCGGCGTCGCGTTGCTGCTCGGTGCCGGCCTCTACCTGCTGCAAGGCGCCTACGACGACGAGGTCAAGCGGATCGCCGGGGCGATGCCCACCGCGGCGGGCCGGCCGTCGTCCACCGGACGCGGCGAGAACTGGCTGCTGATCGGCTCGGACCGGCGCGCGGACATGCCGTCGATGGGCGCCCGGGCCGACACGATCATGCTGGTGCATCTGTCCGGGAACGGCGAGCGGGTCTCGGTGATCGCGATCCCCCGGGACGGCTGGGTGCCCGTCCCCGGGCACGGCACGACGAAGATCAACGCCGCGTTCGCGCACGGCGGTCCGGCGCTGCTGATCCGCACGGTGGAGCAGCTCACACGCGTCCGCGTCGACCACTACGCCGCCCTCGACTTCCGCGGATTCGTGGAGATGACCGACGCGCTCGGCGGCGTGGACGTGACCATCACCAAGCGCACCCACGACCCGATGCACGACCGCACCTGGGAGGCGGGACGCCAGCATCTGGACGGCACCGAGGCGCTGGACTTCGTCCGGCAGCGCTGGAACCTGCCCGGCGGCGACCTCGACCGGATCAAACGGCAGCAGGCGTTCCTGCACGCCCTCGCGGACAAGGCGCTGGACACCCGCAACCCGATCAAGATCGACCGGTTCATCCGGGCGGCGTCCCGCTCGGTGACCGTGGACGGGTCGGTGACGTCCGGGACGCTGCGCGGGCTCGCGCGCCGGCTGCTGGACACGTCGCTGCTGGAGTACCTGACCGCGCCCGTCGAGAAGATGGACAGGCGGGGCGACCAGAGCGTCGTGCTGCTGGACGAGAACGGCGCGCGAGAGCTGTTCACGGCCGTCCGGGAGGACCGCGTCGGCGACTACGTGTCGCGCAACGGCGCGGCGAACTCGGTGGACGCCGTCCGCTAGCCCCGGGGCGCCCGTCCGCGCCGGTCCCCGTGGACTAACCTGAGTTCCCTGATGAGCAGATGGCGCGGACATCCCTGGGCGATCCTGCTGACGCTCTCCCTCGGCTTCTTCATGACCCTGCTCGACCTGACGATCGTGAACATCGCGATCCCGAGCATGATCGACCAGCTGGACGCCTCGCTCGACCAGGTGCTGTGGGTCGTCAACGCCTACATCCTGGTGCTCGCCGTCCTGCTGATCACCGCCGGCCGGCTCGGCGACCTGTGGGGCAAGAAGAACCTGTTCATCGCCGGCGTCGCGCTGTTCACGCTGTCCAGCCTCGTCTGCGGCCTCGCGCAGGACCCCACCCAGCTGATCGCCGCCCGCGCCGTGCAGGGCCTCGGCGCCGCGCTGCTGATGCCGCAGACCATGTCGATCATCATCGCCGTCTTCCCGCCGGACCGGCGCGGCACCGCCCTCGGCGTCTGGGGCGCCGTCGCCGGGGTGTCCACCGTCGCCGGCCCGACCGTCGGGGGCCTCCTGGTCACCAGCCTCGACTGGCGGTGGATCTTCTTCGTGAACCTGCCCATCGGCGCCCTGGTGCTGGTCATGGCGGTCTGGATCCTGCCCGGCCACACCCGCGGGGTGCGGCACCGCTTCGACCTCCTCGGCGTCCTGCTCGCCTCGGCCTCGCTGTTCTGCCTGACGTTCGCGCTCACCGAGGGTCAGAAGCACGACTGGAACGCGTGGATCTGGGGTCTGATCGCCGCCGGAGCCGCGCTGTTCGCCGCCTTCGCCGGCCACCAGAGCACCCGGCAGGACCGGGAGCCGCTCGTCCCCTTCTCCCTGTTCAAGGACCGCAACTTCACCGTCCTGAACTTCGTCGGCGCGGCCGTGTCGATCGGCATGATCGGCATGTTCCTGCCGCTGACGATCTACCTGCAGTCGGTGCTGGGCTACAGCGCGCTCCAGGCGGGGCTCATCCTCGCGCCGACCTCGGCCCTGTCGGCGGTCCTCTCGCCGGTCGCGGGCCGGCTGTCCGACCGCATCGGCGGCAAGTACATCCTCATCGCGGGCCTCACCCTCTACGCGATCGGCATGCTGTGGGTCGCGGTCATCGCCGGCGTCGCGACGGACTGGACCGCGTTCATCGCCCCGCTCACCATGATCGGACTCGGCGTCAGCGGCGTGTTCCCGCCGATGGCCACCGAGGCCACCCGGAACGTTCCGCCGCGCCTCGCGGGCGCCGCGTCCGGCGTCAACAACACGATCCGGCAGGTCGGCTCCGTGCTCGGCAGCGCCGCGGTCGGCGCCGTCCTGCAGAACCGGCTCGCCGCCGCCCTCCATGACGAGGCGGCGGCCCGCTCGTCAGCCGTCCCGCCCGACCTGCGCGACGGCTTCGTGCAGGGCTTCGCCGGCGCCGCCGAGGGCGGCCTGGAGGTCGGCGCGGCCCAGGGCGGCCCGCAGCAGGGGCTCCCGGCCGGCGTCCCGCCGGACGTCGCGAACCGCATCCACGAACTGGCCGCCCAGGTGTACTCGCACGGCTTCGTGGACGCCCTGAAGCCGACGCTGGCGCTGCCGATCGCGGTCGTCCTGCTCAGCGCCGCCGCCTGCCTCACCCTGAGAGGCCACCGGGCCGGAATGCTCACCAAGGTCGAACAAGAGAAGACGCACACGGCCTCCTGACGGCCCACGGCCTCCTGACGGCCGCTACCCGCGGGGACGCGCCGCCTTCCCGAGCAGCCAGTCGCCCGGCGGGCGCGCCGCCGGCACCAGCATGACCCCGGCCACGGCGGCCACCATGCCGCCGATGATGTAGACGTATCCGGCGGTCGTCCCGGGGACGACCAGGTCGCCCTCGGCCCGCCGCATCGACATGACGAACGCCATGAGGGCCCACATGACCGCCGGGATCGTCGCGCCGAGCCGCCCGCCCATGCCCAGCCCGGCCAGCCGGACCATGCAGAAGACCAGCACGACCAGGATGATCGCCGCGATCGGCACCGGGCCGGTGGTCCAGTTCTGCATGAACGAGCCGAACAGCCCGAACAGGACGCCGAGCAGGCCGAGCGCCGCGTAGGCGGCACCGGACACGAGCGCGTCGAGGGGCGCCTCGCCGTCCGCGCGTTGCAGGCCGGGGGCGCCGTACACCATGGGCTGGTGGGAGGACGCCGCCTCACCGCTCCCGGCGGGAACGCGCGGGAGGCCGTTCTTCGCCAGGCTCACCCGCCACTCCTCGTCGTCCTTGTCCACGGACGCCAGGCTACCGGCCCGGTCCCCCCTGCCGCGCCGGGCATGCGGCCGATCAGACGCCGACCGTCAGGCGCGGGCCGATCAGGCGCCGGCCGATCAGGCGCCCGGGTCGGTCAGGCCGGCGAACAGGTCCTTCTCCCGGCGGCCGGGGCCGACCGGGCCGAGCTCCCCGGCCTGGAGGATGAAGTACTCGGTGCCGAACACCTGCTGGCCCAGGTTGTTCGACAGTGCGAAGAACGGCCCGACCTGCTCGGGCGCCACGACGATCTGGGTGCGGTGGGCGCGCAGGGCGGCGAGCTTGGCGGGCAGGTGGGCGCGGGCGTCCACGACCGTGGTGACCTGCCCGTCGGGGACGCCGGAGCCCAGCTCGTCCAGCCCGGCGACGCGGGCGAACGGCAGCTTCGCCTCCCGCATCACCGCGATCGCGCGGGCGAGGACGGTGCGCGGGGTGGCATAGGCGTAGAACTTGGCGGCCCGCCACGGCTCCGCGCCGTCCTCGTGGGACGGGTCGGCCGCCAGTTCGTAGGCCCGCCACGCGACGCGGTGCGCCTGGATGTGGTCGGGATGCCCGTAGTTGCCGCGCTCGTCATAGGTGACGATCACCTGCGGCCGCAGCTCCCGGATGACCTGGACGAGGTCCAGCGCGGCCGTGTCGACGTCGGCCCGCCAGAAGCAGCGGGGATGGTCGTTGCTCGGGGCGCCCATCATCCCGGAGTCGCGCCAGCGCCCCGGGCCGCCCAGAAAGCGGTGGTCGCGCACGCCGAGCGCCGCGCACGCCTCCGCCAGCTCCCCGATGCGGTACTCGCCGAGGCGGTCCTCCTTGTCGGACGCCAGGTGGCGCAGGTCCTCGGGGATGACCTCGCCCTCCTCGCCCAGCGTGCAGGTGACGAGGCTGACGTGGGCGCCCTCGGCGGCGTACTTGGCCATGGTCGCCCCGGTCCCGATGGACTCGTCGTCCGGATGGGCGTGGACGAACAGGATCCGCGGCTCCTTCATAGTCACCGAGCCTACTCAGGGCGCGACACCCGGGTGATGACCGCCCTGCACCGAGCATCTCGGAGGGGTCGTCACCGTCCCGGCTCAGCCTCCTCCGCCGGTCCCCGGGTCGCCTCCGCCGCCACCGGCGCCACCGGCGCCACCGCCGCCGCCATCACCGCCGCCGTCACCGTCGCCGCCGCCGTCACCACCGCCGCCACCGCCGGTGGGCGTGTCCGTCGGGGTCGTGGTGGTCGGCGTGTCCGTCGGGGTGTCGGTGGTCGGCGGTTCCTGCGTCGGGAAGGACGTCTGCGGCGGCGGCGTGTTCTCGCGCGTCCGCGTGCGGGTCGGGGTCGGCTCCTCGGGCTCGTCCTCCGTCGGGGTCTCCTCGACCGTCGTGGAGTCGGTGACGGACGGCGTGACGGGCCCGGTCGGCGAGTCGCCGCCCCGGTTCGCCATGAACAGGCCGACGACGAGCGCCAGCGCCGCGATGGCCGCGACGGCGGCGAAGATCGGCCATTTGGACTTGCGCTCGGGCTCCCAGTCGTCCCGGCGTGGGGGTCCGCCGCCGTACGGGGGACGCGCGGGCGGCAGGTTCCCGGTGTACTCGGCGGGCGACACGCGGCGGGTCGCCCCGCCCGGGTGGGTGGAGCCCGCCATCATCCCCCCGGCGGCGAGCCCGCCCGCGGCGAGCGTCGAGCCCTCCGCGAGCATCGTGGTGGCCTGCGCGGGGTCGTCCATGCGGGTCTGCCCGGCGCCGCCCGGGCCGCTGCCGATCAGCGCCATCATGATCTGCTGCGCGGTCGGCCGCCGCTCCGGCTCCTTGACCAGGCACGCCCCGATCAGCCGGTGCAGGTCCTGCGGGACGCCCTCCAGCGACGGCGGCTCGTGCATCACCCGGTTGATCACCGCGACGACGGTGTCGTCGCCGAACGGCGGGTGGCCGGTCGCGGCGAACACCATCGTCGTCGCCCACGCCCACACGTCCACGGCCTCGGTCAGCGTCGCGCCCGCCACCTGCTCGGGCGCCATATAGGACGGGGTGCCGATGGCCTTGGTCGCGGCGGTCTGCCCGGTGTCCAGGGCCCGCGCGATGCCGAAGTCGATCACCCGGGGCCCGTCCGGGGCCATGATCACGTTGTGCGGCTTGAAGTCGCGGTGCACGATCCCGGCCTGGTGGATCGCGACGAGCGCGGTCGCGGTGCCGATCGCGAGGCGGTCCAGCGGCGCGCCGGTGATCGGGCCGCTCTCGGTGATCTGCTTGTAGAGCGACGGCCCCGGCACGTACTCGCTGGCGATGTAGGGCTGGTCGCCCGCGACGTCGGCCTCGAGGACCTGCGCGGTGCAGAACCGCGCCACCTGCTTGGCCGCCTGCGCCTCCCGGACGAACCGGTTGCGCGCCATCGTGTCGCCGGCGAGGTCGGCGCGCAGCAGTTTGACGGCGGCCCTGTTCCCGGAGGCGTCGACACCCGCGTAGACGACTCCCTGGCCGCCTTCGCCGAGTCGTTCGACGATCTCGTACGAGCCAAGCCGCCGGGGATCTCCCGGCTGCAGCTCCGGCATTGACCACTCCTCAAGCCCGCGACGATGAAAGTGTTTGGGGAAGCTTTGAGCTTACGCGAGCGCGGACCCGGGCACGGGTCGTTCCCCGCCCATCAAGCGACGACCCGTGATCATACGGCCCGGGAGGTCACCGTGCCTCGCACTTCGGCACCGTCCCCGTACCGGCGGACGCCGTACTGGCAGACTCGGATGCCATGAGCATCAGCTATCCGCGGCAGAGCGCCCGCACGCGAAGGTTCAGCCTCGGCGTCCCGCGCGCCTTCCAGATCGCGCCGGACGACTCGCGCGTCGCGTTCCTGCGCACGAGGGCGGGCGACGACCCGGTGACCTGCCTGTGGACGCTGGACACCACCACCGGTGAGGAGCGGTGCGTCGCCGATCCCGCCGCGCTGGACGTCCCGGGCGAGGAGAACCTGCCGGCCGAGGAGCGGGCCCGGCGCGAGCGCGCCCGCGAGCAGGCGGGCGGCATCGTCGGGTACGCCACCGACCGGGCGATGCGGCAGGCCGTCTTCACCCTGGGCGGGCGCCTCCATGTCGCCGACCTCGACACCGGGCTCGTCCGCGAGCTGCCCGCGCAGGCGCCGGTCTTCGACCCGCGCCCCGACCCGGCCGGGCGCCGGATCGCCTACGTGTCGGGGCGGACGCTCCGGTTGATCGAGATGGACGGCACCGGCGACCGGGCGCTCGTCCAGCCGGAGTCCGACCAGATCTCCTACGGCGTCGCGGAGTTCGTCGCGGCGGAGGAGATGGGCCGGATGCGCGGCCACTGGTGGTCACCGGACGGCGGGACGCTGCTGGCCGCGCGGGTCGACGAGACCCCGGTGCAGCGCTGGCACATCGCCGACCCCGCCAACCCGGACGCGCCGCCCGCCGAGATCGCCTACCCGGCGGCGGGCACGCCGAACGCGATGGTGTCGCTGGTGCTGCTCAAGGTCGACGGCGGCCGGGTCGGCGTCGCCTGGGACCGCGGCATGTTCCCCTACGTCGTGACGGCCTACTGGGACGGGCACGGCCTGCTGATCGTCGTCCAGCCGCGCGACCAGCGGGTGCAGCGGGTGCTGCGGGTCGACCCGTCCAACGGGGCGACGACCCTCCTGCACACCGAGCACGACCCGGTGTGGACGGACATCGTCCCCGGGCTGCCCGTCCGGACGGGCGGCGGCGACCTCGTCTGGGTCACCGAGGACCGCGAGACCGACACCCGCCGGATCACCGTCGCCGGCGCGCCCGTCACGCCCGCCGGCCTGCAGGTGCGGTCGGTCATCGGGGTGGACGGCGAGTCGATCCTGTTCACCGCCTCGGAGGAGCCCGACGAGGTCCACCTCTACTCCTGCGACAAGGGAGAGGTGATGCGGCACACCGAGGGGCGGGGCGTGTTCGGCGGGACCCGCTCCGGCGAGATCACCGTGGTGACCGGGTCGCGGGCGGACCGTCCCGGCGTGGAGGTCGAGGTGCGGGGGCCGTCCGGCACCCACCCGATCGTGTCGCTCGCCGAGACGCCGGTGATCACTCCGCGGGTGGAGCTGCTGCGGTCCGGCGACCGGGAGGTCCGCACGGCCGTGCTGCTGCCGGAGGGGTGGCGGCCCGGTGACGGGCGCCTGCCCGTCCTCATGGACCCCTACGGCGGCCCGCACGCGCAGCGCGTCCTCGCCGTCCAGCGGGCGTACTGCGAGCCGCAGTGGCTCGCCGACCAGGGTTTCGCCGTGGTGATCGCCGACGGCCGCGGCACCCCGGGACGCGGCCCCGCCTGGGAGCGCGCCGTCCGCGGCGACTTCGTGGAGCCGGTCCTGGAGGACCAGATCACCGCGCTGATCGAGGCGGCGCGGCGGCATCAGGACGCGTTCGACCTCGACCGCGTCGGCATCCGCGGCTGGTCGTTCGGCGGCTGGCTCGCGGGCCTGGCGGTGCTGCGCCGCCCGGACGTGTTCCACGCGGGCATCGCCGGCGCCCCCGTCACCGACTGGCGGCTGTACGACACCCACTACACCGAGCGCTACCTGGGCCACCCCGATGAGGAGCCGGAGAACTACGCGGCCAACTCCCTCATCGAGATGGCCGGGGAGCTGAAACGCCCGCTCATGATCATCCATGGTCTCGCGGACGACAACGTGGTGGCCGCCCACACGCTCCGCCTGTCGTCCGCCCTCCTGGCCGCCGGACGCCCCCACACCGTCCTGCCCCTGTCAGGCGTCACCCACATGACCCCGCAGGAGATCGTGGCGGAGAACCTCCTCCATCTGCAGGTGGATTTCCTCAAGCAGTCCCTCTCCCGCTGAGCGTTCAGGCGCCGTGCCAGGACCTCCACAGCGCGGCGTATGAGCCGTCCGCGGCGATCAGTTCGTCGTGGGTGCCCAGTTCGGTGATGCGGCCGTCCTCCACCACGGCGACGCGGTCGGCGTCGTAAGCCGTGTGGAGGCGGTGCGCGATCGCCACGACGGTCCGGCCGTCCAGGGCGGCGGCGAGCGAGCGTTCCAGGCGGCGGGCGGCGCGCGGGTCGAGCAGCGAGGTCGCCTCGTCCAGGACGAGGGTGTGCGGGTCGGCCAGGACGAGCCGGGCCAGCGCGAGCTGCTGCGCCTGCGCGGGCGTCAGGGTCTCGCCGCCCGAGCCGACGAGGGCGCCGAGGCCGGGGCCGTCCCAGTCGACCGCCGCGAGGACCTGCTCCATGTCGGCGTCGGACGCGTCCGGACGGGCCATCGCGAGGTTCTCGCGGAGCGTGCCGCGGAACACGTGGTGCTCCTGGGTGACCAGGGCGACGTGGCCGCGCAGGTCGTCCAGCGTCAGCTCGACCAGCGGCACGCCGCCGTCCGAGCCGACGGTGACGGCGCCCGATCGGGGCCCGTCCACGCCGGCGAGGAGGCGGCCCAGCGTGGATTTGCCCGCGCCGCTCGGCCCGACCATCGCGATCCGCTCACCGGGTCTCACGTCGAGGTCGACGCCGTGCAGGACGTCCCGGCCGGGACGGTAGGCGTAGCGGACGTCGCGCGCCGTGAGCCGCTCGCCGTCGGGGCGGCGGCCGTTCGGCGCGCGGTCGGGCGGGACGTTCCCGACGCCGAGCAGCCGGGCCAGGGAGGCGCCGCCGAGCTGCAGTTCGTCCAGCCAGGAGAGCACGGTGTCGACCGGCTCGATGAGCTGCTGGGCGTACAGGGTCGCGGCGGTCACCTGCGCGAGGGTCGCCATGTCGTGGATATAGAGGAGGCCGCCGCACAGCAGCGTCGCCACGACCGGCAGCACGAAGCCCATCTCGGCGACGGGGAACAGCACCGTTCGCAGCCGCAGCGTGTAGCGCTCGGCCTTGTACGAGACCGCGATGTCGGCGTCGCCGCGGGCGTGCCGGCGGCGGGCGAGGCCGAGCGCCTCGACCGTCCGGGCGCCCTGGACGGTCTCGGTCAGCCCGCCGGCGATCTGCGACCACGCCTCGTTCTCCCGCAGGTAGCCGCGGTGGGCTCGGGGCAGGTACCAGCGCATCACCGCCCACAGCATCGGGACGCCGACCAGCGCGGGCAGCGCGACGAGCGGGCCGTTCAGCATCAGCGCGCCGACCGTGAACCCGCCGACGACGATGGCGACGAGCGTCTCCGGCATGGCGTAGCGGACGGAGGTGCTCAGCGTGTCCACGTCCCGGGACGCGCGGGTGACCAGGTCGCCGGTGCCCGCGCGCTCGACCCTCGACAGGGGCAGCGCCAGGACTCGGTCGACGAACTCCTCCCGCAGCCCGGCCAGCACCCGCTCGCCCAGTTTCGCGGACGCGAGGTAGGCGTACCGGGTCAGGATTCCCTGGACGACGACGAACGCGGCGATGGCCAGGCCGGTCGTGTCGATGTCGGCCCGGCCGTCGCGGACGTCCTCGACCAGGGCGCCGAGCAGACGCGGGGTCACCAGGCCCGTCACGGCGGCCAGCGCGTGCAGGGTGAGGACCACGGCGAGGTGGCGCGGATGCCGCAGGACGAGCCGCCGCGCATACGTGCGCACCTGCGCGGGGGTGGCGACCGGCAGTGTCTCGGCGCTCACGTTCCCGCCCTTTCTGCGGTCTCCCGTGTGGTGGTGGACTCGCCCCTGGTCACGGTCGCCGTGTAGCGCGGTTCCGCGTCCAGGAGGTCGCGGTGGGTTCCTTCAGCGACGACCCGGCCGTCCTGGACGAAGGCCACGTGGTCGGCCCGGTCCAGCAGCAGCGGGCTCGTCGTGCACACCACGGTGGTGCGTCCCGCGCGCGCTGGGCCCAGCCTGTCGGCGATGCGCGCCTCCGTGTGCGCGTCGACGGCGCTGGTCGGTTCCACCAGGACGAGGACGTCGGGGTCGGCGGCGAGCGCCCGGGCGAGGCGGAGTCGCTGCTGCTGGCCGCCGGAGAACTCCCGTCCCGCCTCGACCACATGGGCGTCCAGCCCGACGGAGCCGACGACGTCCTCGGCGCAGGCGGCGTCGAGGGCGGCTTGGACGGCCGCCCGCGTGGCGGCCTCGTCGCCCTTCCGGCCGCCCGCCGGTGCGAGGCTCTCGGCGAGGGGTCCGGCGAAGAGGCGGTCCTCGTTCACCGCGACGAGGATCCGTTCCCGGACGTCCGCGACGTTGTGCAGCGGAACGCCGCCGAAGTCGACCGCTCCCGGCGCGTACCGGCCGAGCCGGTCGGCGATGGCCTGCGCGTCGCGCGGGTCCGCCGCCGCGATCCCGGTGATCCGGCCGGGACGCACGACCAGCCCGGACGCGATGTCGACCAGCTCGGCGGACGCCGCCGGGCGGGCCGTCCCGGCGTGCGGCAGCTCCGGGTCGATGTCCAGCAGGGCGGTGACCCGGCCCGCCGCGACCAGCGCCTTGGTGATCTTGCCCGCGGCCTCCCCGAGCGTCTTCAGCGGAATGATGAGGAACACCGCGTAGCCGTAGAAGGCGACCAGTTCGCCGACGCCGATCGTCCCGCGCACGGCGAACCGGGCGCCGGCCCAGGTCACCACCGCGATCAGCAGGCCGGGCAGCAGCACCTCGGCGCCGTTCAGCCGGGTCTCGGCCCGCGCGACCGCCACCCCCGCCGCCCGCACCCGCTGCGACTCGGCGCGGTAGCGGCCGGAGAACAGCGGCTCGCCGCCGATGCCGCGCAGCACCCGCAGGCCCGCGACCAGGTCGGTGGCGTGCGAGGACAGCTCGCCGACCAGCTCGCGGTGCGCGAGCTCCCGGTCCCGGAAGGGACGCAGCAGCGGCGCCGCGATCACCAGGATCAGCGGGACGCCCACCAGCACGATCAGGCCGAGCGGCGGCGAGGTGGACAGCAGGATGCCCGCGACGGCGACGATGGCGACCACGGCGCCCGACCCCCGCGAGACGATGTCCAGGGCGCTCCCGATGTGGCTGACGTCCGACATGCCGATGCTCACCACCTCGCCCGCGCTCAGCCGCTTCGGCAGCGTCCCGCCGAGCCGGGTCGCCTGCCGGGTGACGAGCTGGACCGTCCGGTACGAGGCGGCCAGCCAGTTGAACACCGCGAAACGGTGCCGGACGGCGCCGGTCACGGCCTGCACGACGCCGAGGCCGAGCAGCACGGCGGACCACGTCACGAGCGCGCGCTCGTCCCGCGCCGCGACGCCGTCGCCGAGGGCGCGGCCGATCGCGGCGGGCATCAGCGCCTGGGCGAGCATCCAGACCACGCCGAGGGCCGCGCCGGCGGCGCAGCTGCGCCACTGGACGCGCAGCAGCCACAGCAGATAGCGCGCGGGGGATCTGTGATCGGGGCTGCCCGGATCTTTCTCCGGCAACGGCTTCACGGAACGAAGGTTATGCAGCGGAACGTCCGAAGTTCGACTGGTTTTTCGGCGGCGGAAGCCGGTTCCGGCCTGTCCTTAAACACTGACTCGGACGCGCCCTGGGGGTGCGTCGGGCGGTTTGGACACGCTAAGGTCTGGGTCTACGGAGCGATGCTTCCTCCGCTCCTTGAGCCGGGACTCCGGCGGCTAGGCCAATGCCGCTCCCCCGGCGCGGCCCGTCCGCTCCCCTGCGGCCGCAGGAATAAAGCGGAACGCCGTGACCGTTGCCAGTGCCAGTCGCCAGCCCCGACTTCTTCCGGAAGCCTTGTGAGCACCATCAGCCAGCAGACGTATCCCTTCATGCCGGGGGCGGAGGACAGGACCGACCTGCTCCTCATCGACGACGACCCCTCCGACGTCCTCATGGTCGAGAAGATGCTCGCCGAGAGCGGCATGGACGCCGAGATCTCCGTCGCCGGCGACCTGGCCACCGCGCGGCGCATGCTGACGCGGCGCACCCAGTGCATCATCGTGGACCTGTCCGCCCCCGGCATCGACCGGCTCGACGGGCTGCGGCAGGTGCTCGCCCTCTCCGGGCCGGCCGCCGTCGTCGTCCTCACCGGCCTCGACGACGCCCATCTCGGCGTGCAGGCCGTCGCCGCCGGAGCCGAGGACTACCTCGTCAAGCAGGAGGTCGACCCGCCGCTCCTGGCCCGCGCCATCCGCTACGCCATAGAGCGCAAGCGCTCGGAGGAGACCGAGCGGCGGCTCGTCGAGGCCCGCATCCTCGGCCGCGAGAACGCGCGGCTGGAGCGCGGCCTGCTGCCCGTCCCGCTGATCGACGACCCGTCGCTGCGGCACCACACCCGCTACCGGCCCGGCCGGCGGCGGGCGCTGCTCGGCGGCGACTTCTACGACACCGTGCAGACCGAGGGCGGCGCGGTGCACCTGGTGATCGGGGACGTCGCCGGGCACGGTCCCGACGAGGCGGCCCTCGGCGTCCAGCTGCGGATGGCGTGGCGGACGCTCGTGCTGGCCGGGCACACCGGCGAGCAGCTCCTCGCCACCCTCGACACGGTCCTCGGCCACGAGCGGCGCAGCGAGGAGATCTTCACCACGCTCTGCATGATCACGATCGCGCCGTCGCGGCGGACCGCCCGGATGCACCTGGCCGGCCATCCCGCCCCGCTGCTGTTCCGCGAGCCGTCCACCGGAGGCGGTTCCGGCGACGGCCCCGAGGTGATGGCGCTGCCCGAGTACGCGCACGGCCCGGCCCTCGGCCTGCTGCCCGGCGCCGAGTGGCCCACCACCGAGATCGACCTCGGCGAGTTCTGGTCGCTGATGCTCTACACCGACGGCCTGATCGAGGGGAAGGTCGGCGCGGGCTCGGAACGGCTCGGCACCGACGGCCTCGTCGGCCTGGCCCGCACCGCCCACGGCCGGGGCGCGGCGGGACGGTCGCTCATCGACGAGCTGGTCACCGAGGTCGAGCGCCTCAACGGCGATGCCCTGACCGACGACCTCGCCGTCCTGCTGCTGTCGCGGCAGGACAGCGCAGGCCCGGCGGGACGCGCGTCACATTTCTGACACACGGTCCTGACCACGTCAATGTCTCCTGGATCACTCACGGGCGGAGTTCCAGAACGTCCTGTGAAGTCACTCACCGCCCGGTTCATCACGAAACGGACTCAACGCCCGCTCTGCTTGCGTCCATAGCCTGAAGCTATCGAAACGAGTGCGCTGATGACTTGGAACTCTCGCCCCAGGTCGACGTAGCTTCCGAGATGTGGCTATAGCGATACCTGCGATCTACCGCTCGACCGTCGGCAAGAAGGCCGTCATGGCGGTGACCGGCGGCATCCTCGTGCTGTTCCTGGTCGCGCACATGGTCGGGAACCTGAAGATCTTCTACGGCGCGGAGGACTTCAACCACTACGCGCACTGGCTGCGCACGATCGGCGAGCCCGCGGTGCCGCACCGGAGCGTCCTGACGCTCCTCGAAGTCGTGCTGGCCGTGGCGGTCGTCCTGCACATGTGGTCGGCGGTGTCGCTCGCGCGCCGCGCGTCGGCCGCGCGTCCCGTCAAGTACCGGTCGAAGAAGAAGTCGCACGCGCAGGGCTATGCCACCCGCACGATGCGGTACGGCGGGGTCATCATCGCGTTCTACGTCGTCTGGCACCTGCTGGACCTGACGTTCTTCGTCGTGAACCCGCTGGGCGCCGGCGACACCCCCTACCAGCGGGTGGTCGCCGACTTCGACCCGTCCCGCTGGTACATCACCGTCTGGTACGTCGTCGCGGTCCTGCTCGTCGGCCTGCACCTCCACCACGGCATCTGGAGCGCGTTCCAGACCCTCGGGCTGCGCACCCCGCGTACCGACCGCGTCCTGCGCGGCCTCGCCGGGACCGTCGCCGCACTGGTGACGCTCGGCTTCATCGCCGTCCCCGTCTCCATCACGTTCGGATGGGTGAGCTGAACATGACCGACAGCTTCTACAAGTCCGGCGAGCCGATCGCCGACACCAAGGCCCCCGCCGGCTCCATCGAGGACCGCTGGACGACCCGCAAGTTCGAGGCCAAGCAGGTCAACCCCGCCAACAAGCGCAAAAAGAAGATCATCATCATCGGCACGGGACTCGCGGGCGGCTCGGCGGGCGCCACCCTCGGCGAGGCGGGCTACCACGTCCAGCAGTTCTGCTTCCAGGACTCCCCGCGCCGCGCCCACTCGATCGCCGCGCAGGGCGGCATCAACGCCGCCAAGAACTACCGCAACGACGGCGACAGCGTATACCGGCTGTTCTACGAGACGGTGAAGGGCGGCGACTTCCGGTCCCGCGAGTCGAACGTGTACCGGCTCGCCGACATCTCCCGGAACATCATCGACCAGTGCGTCGCGCAGGGCGTCCCGTTCGCCCGCGAGTACGGCGGGCTCCTCGATAACCGCTCGTTCGGCGGGACGCAGGTCTCCCGCACCTTCTACGCCCGCGGGCAGACGGGCCAGCAGCTCCTCCTCGGCGCCTACCAGGCGCTGATGCGGCAGGTCGAGGCCGGAAACGTGGAACTGTACCCGCGGCACGAGATGCTCGACCTGATCATGGAGGACGGGCGGGCGCGCGGCGTCGTCGTCCGCGACCTGATCAACGGCGAGATCAAGAACTACACCGCCGACGCGGTCGTGCTCGCGTCCGGCGGCTACGGCAACGTGTACTTCCTGTCCACGAACGCGATGGGCTCGAACGTCACCGCGTCCTGGCGCGCCCACCGGCACGGCGCCCTGTTCGCCAACCCGTGCTACACGCAGATCCACCCGACGTGCATCCCGGTCAGCGGCGACCACCAGTCCAAGCTGACGCTCATGTCGGAGTCGCTGCGCAACGACGGGCGCGTGTGGGTGCCGAAGAAGGGCGGCGACACGCGCAGGCCGGCCGACGTCCCCGAGGACGAGCGCGACTACTACCTGGAGCGCATCTACCCGTCCTTCGGCAACCTCGTCCCGCGCGACATCGCGTCCCGCGCCGCCAAGAACGTCTGCGACGAGGGACGCGGCGTCGGCCCCGGCGGCCTCGGCGTCTACCTCGACTTCGCCGACGCCATCGGGCGGCTCGGCCGCGACAAGGTCGAGGCCAAGTACGGCAACCTCTTCGAGATGTACGAGCGCATCACCGGCGAGAACCCGTACGACACGCCCATGCGCATCTACCCCGCCGTCCACTACACGATGGGCGGGCTGTGGGTGGACTACGACCTGGAGTCCAGCATCCCCGGCCTGTTCGTCATCGGCGAGGCGAACTTCTCCGACCACGGCGCGAACCGTCTCGGCGCGTCCGCGCTGATGCAGGGCCTCGCCGACGGCTACTTCGTCCTGCCGAACACCATCGGCGACTACATCGCCCGCACCGGCCTCGGCCCGGTCGGGAGCACCGCGGTCCTGGAGGCCGAGGAGCGGGTGAAGTCACAGCTCGACAGGCTGCTGTCGGTCGACGGGGACCGTTCCGTCGACTCCTTCCACCGCGAACTCGGCCACATCATGTGGGAGTACTGCGGCATGGAGCGCACCGAGGAGGGACTGCGCAAGGCCCTGGACATCATCCCGGCGCTGCGCGCGGAGTTCTGGGAGCGCGTCAAGGTCACCGGCAAGGGCGAGGAGCTCAACCAGCAGCTGGAAAAGGCGGGCCGCGTCGCCGACTTCTTCGAGCTGGCCGAGCTGATGGTCATCGACGCGCTGCACCGCACCGAGTCCTGCGGCGGCCACTTCCGGGCCGAGAGCCAGGACGAGGACGGCGAGGCCAGGCGCGACGACGCCAACTTCGGCTACGTCGCCGCCTGGGAGTGGGCCGGGGAGGGCGAGCAGCCCGTCCTCCACAAGGAGGCCCTGAACTTCGAATACGTCAAGCCGAGCCAGAGGTCGTACAAGTAATGAAGCTCACACTGCGCGTCTGGCGCCAGAGCGGACCCCGGGACAAGGGGAAGATGGTCGAGTACAAGCTCGACGACATCTCCCCCGACGCCTCGTTCCTGGAGATGCTGGACGTCCTCAACGAGAAGCTCATCGCGTCCGGGGAGGAGCCGGTCGCGTTCGACCACGACTGCCGCGAAGGCATCTGCGGCATGTGCTCGCTCGTCATCAACGGCACCCCGCACGGCCCGGAGCGCGCCACCACGACCTGCCAGCTCCACATGCGCAAGTTCGAGGACGGCGAGGTCATCGACGTCGAGCCGTGGCGGGCCAAGGCGTTCCCGGTCGTGAAGGACCTGGTCGTCGACCGCTCGGCGTTCGACCGGATGATCCAGGCGGGCGGCTACATCACCGCGCCGACCGGCACCGCCCCCGAGGCGCACGCGATGCCCGTCCCGAAGCCGGACGCCGACCGCGCGTTCGAGGCCGCCGAGTGCATCGGCTGCGGCGCGTGCGTCGCGGCCTGCCCGAACGGCTCGGCCGCCCTGTTCCTCGGCGCCAAGGTCACCCACCTCGGGCTGATGCCGCAGGGCCAGCCGGAACGCTGGGACCGCGTCGTGTCGATGCTGGAGGCCCACGACGCGGAGGGCTTCGGCGGCTGCACCAACACCGGTGAGTGCACCGCGGCCTGCCCCAAGGAGATCGGGCTGGACGTCATCGGCCAGTTGAACCACGACTACCTGAAGGCGGCCACGGGCGGCCGGAAGCACTGACCCGCCGCCTCAGCGGCCCCACTGACCAGGCCCCGCCCGGAGCACCGGGCGGGGCCTTTTCACGCCCGGCCCTTCTACTGTGGACGCATGACGATCACGCTGGTCCCTTATCACCAGGACGAACGGCTACCCGACTCCTCCTTCCCGCTGCCCGGCCCGGATTTCATCCCGGTGACGCGGGAGCTTCCGGAGAGCGGCATCTGGGAACGTCTCGCCGCGCTCTTCGAACTCGTCTCCGCCGAGGTCGCCGACCAGGTCACCGGCGGGACGCGCCCGTCGGTGGTGTCGGGCGACTGCCTGGTCGCCGAGGCCGTCCTCGCCGGCGTCCAGCGGGCGGGCGTGGACGCATCCATCGTCTGGTTCGACGCGCACGGCGACGTCCATTCGCCGGAGAGCTCCACGTCCGGCTACCTCGGCGGGATGCCGCTGCGGCAGATCATCGGCGACCATCCCGAGCTGCTCACCGGCCCCCTGGGGCTGCGCCCGCTGCCCGAGGAGCGCGCCGTCCTGGTGGACGCCCGCGACCTCGACCCGGCCGAGGCGGAGTTCCTGGCCGCGTCCAAGGTGCGGCGCTGCCCGGTGGACGACGTCGCCCTGCCCGACGGCCCGCTCGTCCTGCACGTCGACGTGGACGTCATCGACGAGAGCGACCTGCCCGGCCTGAAGTACCCGGTCGGGAACGGGCCGTCGTATGACGACGTGCTCGCGTCGGTGCGGCGCATCATGGCGACGGGCCGCGTGGCCGCCCTGGACATCGCCTGCCCCTGGCACCTGCCGGAGGGCGACGACAACACCGTCCGGGCCCGGCTCCTAAGCGACCTCCTGACCGCCTGACCCGGCGACTTGCACGTACGCACAATGCCTCTGACCAAGACGCGATCTTGCAGTACGGTGTGCACGTGCATAAGACAGTGCATCTGCATGGACTGATGCACGGTATTACCGATGTGTCGCTCGCGGTGCACCGGTCGATTCTGTGCGTGGACGTCCAGGGCTACGGGGGCCGGACGAACTGGGACCAGCTGGCCGTGCGCAGCGGCCTGTTCAAGGCCCTGCCCGAGGCGCTCGTCGAATCCGGCGTGCCCGAAATGTCCTTCGAGTGGGAGGACCGCGGTGACGGCGCGCTCGTCCTCATCAACCCCGACGTGCCAAAGGAACGGCTCGCCGGACCGTTCCCGCTGAAACTGGCGGCCCTGCTCGAACGGCACAACAGCAGCGCACCACCGGGTGCGCGCATCAAGATCCGCGTCGCCGTGCACGCCGGGGAGGTCCACTACGACGACCACGGCGTCACCGCCAGCGCGATCACCACGGCGTTCCGGCTCCTGGAGGCGGAGCCGCTCAAGGACGCCCTGCGCGACTCCTCCGGCGTCGTCGCGCTGATCGCGTCCGACTGGTTCTATCAGGAGGTGGTCCGGCAGTGCCCGACGTGTGACGCCGCCGCGTACCGTCCCGCGCAGGTCTCGGTCAAAGAGACCAACGCGCGCGGCTGGATACGGCTCCCGGACACCCGCACCGACGCCACCCGCATCCTCCGGCTCCTGTCCCTGCACCCCGGCACGGAGATCTCCGTGCCGGCCGCCGCCGCCCTCCTCGACGTCCCCGCCGACGAGGCCCGCGTCATCCTCGGCGGCCTCTCCCTCGACGAACGCGCCGACGGCCGCTTCCGCGTGCCCGCCCTCGGCGGGGGACTCGCCGAGGACGAACGCGCGGGCGCCATCCGGCGGGTACTGGCGTGGTACCTCGGCACCGCCGACAACGCCCGCCGCGCCATCTGCCCCGACCGCATCACCGCGGCGCTCACCCTGCCGGACGCCCCATGCCGCCCTCTGACGTTCACCTCGCCCGACGAGGCCCGCGCATGGTGCGAGGCCGAGCGGCTCAACCTGATCGCCGCCGCCCGCGCCGCCGCGGACGAGGGCCATCACGACATCGCGTGGCGTCTCCCGCTCGCCCTATGGACGTTCTTCTTCCTCCGCAGCCCATGGACCGACTGGATCGAGGCCCTCCGCACCGGCCTCGCGTCCGCCGAGCACCTCGGCGACGACCGCGGGATCGCCTACGCCCTCGGCGGCCTCGGATACGCCAGCCAGTACCGCTGGCGGTTCGCGGACTCCGTCGACTTCTTCACCGCGTCGCGCGACGTCTTCGTCCGCATCGATGACCGCAGAGGCGAGGCATGGGCGCTGCACGGCCTCGGCTACGCATGCCGGCGTCTCCACCGATTCCGCGACGCGATCCACCACCATGAACGGTCAGTGCGGCTGGCCCGCGAAGCGGGCGACCAGCGCAACGCCGGCCTCGCCCTGGTCGCCCTCGGCTATGCGCACGCAGGCGTCAACGAATGGGACACCGCCCTCGGCTGCTTCGAGCAGGCCCATGCCAACGCACAGGAACCCCGCGCCGAAGGCTGGGCCCTGCACGGCCTCGGCTACGCCCATCACGGACTGCGCGACTTCGAAGCGGCCATCGCGTACTTCGAGAAGGCCCTGGGCGTCTTCCACGAGATGGGCGACCGTCCGGGCCAGGGCGAGACCCTCTACAACCTCGGCCGTGCCCACCTGCGCATGGGACGCCAGGACTCGGCTCGCGACTGCTGGATGAAGGCCCTCGCCATCTTCGAGGACCTCCAGACACCCCAGACGGCCGGCGTCCTCGCCCGCCTCCGCTCCCTGAATCCGCGCCCATGAGACCCATCCCCCTCTAGGGCGTGTCTCAAAGGCAGATCAGCCAGTCGTTGATGACGGCGATGTGGAGGGTGGCTTCGTAGCGGACGGCGAGCTTGTCATACCGGGTGG
>NZ_JBEZGN010000017.1:0-175963 GCF_040650055.1 Spirillospora sp. NPDC048819
TGGCGGTGCGGCTCGCCCGGTGAGCGCTTGGCGATCTCGCGGAGGTGGGACGGGTGGGCGGTGCGTGCGGCGGCGAGGGCGCCCAGAAGGTCCTTGGAGGCGGGTGTCGTGGCCTCGTGGACGGTCAGTTCCCGGCCGATCCGGGCGCAGGCGTTCTCCAGGGCGCGCAGGATGTGATCGGCCTGGATCATGACCGCGTCCCGGGTGATCTGCGCGGTGACGTAGGGGTTCCCGTCGCGGTCGCCGCCGATCCAGCTGCCGAAGCGCAGGTACGGGCGGGCCTTCGGCGGCCGGGTGCCGTCGTCGCCGGGCTGCAGGGCGCGGTCCAGGGCCCGGTAGATGTGCGGGACGACGCGGAAGATCGTCTCGTCGAACGCGGCCATCGCGGTGCGGACCTCGTCGAGGGGGTCGAGCTGGGTGCCGCGGCGCAGCGCCGTCCGCCACAGCAGGTCGATCTCCTCGCGGAGGCTCCGCTCGATCTCCTCGCGCTCGGTCGCGCCGGGGGCGTCGTTCAGCCGCGTCATCAGGTCGCTGATCCGCTGGATGGCGGTGACGACCGCGCGGCGGCGGGCCTCGGTCGGGTGGGCGGTGAAGACCGGGCGGAACTCCAGGCCCTCGATGAGGCCGTCGAGCCGGCCGTCGGTGGAGGCGCGGATGTGCTGGACGGTGGCGGCCACGGAGCCGGGGACGGTGTCGCCGGTGTCGCGTTCCCGCAGCGTCCGGATGCGGTGGTGCTCCTCCGCGAGGTTCGTCAGGTGGAAGTACACGGTGAAGGCGCGGGCCACCTGCTCGGCACGTTCCAGCGTCCAGCCGTCGACGATGGCGGCGACGTCCGAGCCGGCCGTCTCGCCGCGGCGGGCGGCGATCACCGCGTGGCGGAGCCGTTCGACGTCGTCCAGCAGCCCCTGGCCGCCGTACTCCACGAGGCCGTCGCCGAGCATCGCGCCGAGGAGCCGCACATCGCGGCGCAGCGGTTCGGGCAGGTCCTGCCGAAAGATCTCACGCGTCTTCGTAGCCACCCGCCCAAGCCTAACGAGCCCCGGCCCCGTGGCGTTCATCCCGGTGAGCGGCCCCCACGCGCATCCGCGGCATCAGCGGCCGGTTACTCTGGCCCGCATGGCGACGGAAGCCCCTGAACCCCCGGTGGAGTACGACGTCCACACCACGGCGGGAAAGATCGCGGACCTGGAGCGGCGCAGGTACGAGGCGGTGCACGCCGGATCGGCGCGCGCCGTCGAGAAGCAGCACGCCAAGGGCAAGATGACGGCGCGGGAGCGGATCGACGCGCTCCTGGACCCCGGCTCGTTCGTCGAGTTCGACGAGATGGCGCGGCACCGCTCCACGAACTTCGGGATGGAGAAGAACCGCCCCTACGGCGACGGCGTCGTCACCGGCCACGGCACGGTGGACGGCCGGCCGGTCGCGGTGTTCAGCCAGGACTTCACCGTCTCCGGCGGCTCCCTCGGCGAGGTCTTCGGCGAGAAGATCTGCAAGGTCATGGACCACGCGATCAAGACCGGCTGCCCGGTGATCGGCATCAACGACTCCGGCGGCGCGCGGATCCAGGAGGGCGTGGTCGCGCTCGGCCTGTACGCCGAGATCTTCAAGCGGAACGTGCACGCGTCCGGGGTGATCCCGCAGATCTCGCTGGTGATGGGGCCGTGCGCGGGCGGCGCCGTGTACTCCCCGGCGATCACCGACTTCATCGTCATGGTCGACCAGACGTCCCACATGTTCATCACCGGGCCGGACGTGATCAAGACGGTCACCGGCGAGGAGGTGACCATGGAGGAACTGGGCGGCGCGCACTCGCACAACTCCAAGTCCGGTGTCGCCCACTACAGGGGATCGGACGAGGACGACGCGATCGAGTACGTCAAGGCGCTGCTGTCGTACCTGCCGTCCAACAACCTCGCGGACGCGCCCGCGTTCGACGTCCCCGTCGACCCGGCGGAGCTCGTCGAGGATCTCGACACCCTCGTCCCCGACTCGCCCAACCAGCCGTACGACATGCACACCGTCATCGAGCACGTGGTGGACGACGGCGAGTTCCTGGAGGTGCAGGAGCTGTACGCGCCGAACATCATCGTCGGGTTCGGGCGGGTCGAGGGCCATTCGGTCGGCGTCGTCGCCAACCAGCCGATGCAGTTCGCGGGGACGCTCGACATCGACGCGTCGGAGAAGGCCGCCCGGTTCGTGCGGACCTGTGACGCGTTCAACATCCCGGTGCTGACGTTCGTGGACGTCCCCGGCTTCCTTCCCGGCACCGACCAGGAGTGGAACGGGATCATCCGGCGCGGCGCGAAGCTGCTGTTCGCGTACGCGGAGGCGACCGTCCCGCTCGTCACCATCATCACGCGCAAGGCGTACGGCGGCGCCTACGACGTCATGGGGTCCAAGCACCTCGGCGCCGACATCAACCTGGCGTGGCCGACGGCGCAGATCGCGGTGATGGGCGCGCAGGGCGCGGTCAACATCCTGTACCGGCGCGACCTCGCCGCGGCCGGCGACCCCGACGCCCGCCGCGCCGAGCTGATCACCGAGTACGAGGACACGCTCGCCAACCCCTACGTCGCGGCCGAGCGCGGCTACATCGACAACGTGATCAAGCCGTCCGAGACGCGCGGGCAGGTCGTGCGTGCACTGCGGGCGCTGCGTGAGAAGCGCAAGACGCTGCCGCCCAAGAAGCATGGGAACATCCCGCTCTGACCGGACCCTCCCAGGAGGTCAGGAGATTCCGTGACCGCTGACAGCAAGCCCTTCCTCCAGATCGTCCGGGGCGATCCCGGCCCGGAGGAGATCGCGGCGCTCGTCGCCGTGCTGACCGCCCGCGCCCGGGCCGCCGCGGCCGCCCGGGACGGCGGCGGTGCGGCCAGGCCATCGCGCTGGGCGGACCGTTCCCGGCTCGTCCGCGGCACGTTCGCGGGCGAGCTGCCGCCGCGCGGCTCCGGCGCGTGGCGGGCCAGCGGCCTGCCGCGCTGACCTCCGGGAGCGAACCCCGTCCCGGGCGCCGGAGCGATGTGTAACCGCGGTTCATGCCCAGCGGGGGCCCGGCACGAATAAGGTGGAAGGTCATGGCCACCTCGGAGTTCGTTCCACAGCCAGCGCGATACGCCATCTTCGTCGACGCGGGGTACCTTTACGCGGCCTCCGGTGCCCTGTTGCTCAGCTGCGGGTCCAGGCGCGAGTACCGGGTCGCCGCCGAGAAGCTGATCAAGGCGCTGACCGCGCACGCCGACGACCAGGTGGCCGGCGAGCTGCTGCGGGTGTACTGGTTCGACGCGGCGCCGAAGCGGCAGCCGACGGTCGACCAGCGCGTCATCGCGAACCTGCCGCTGGTGAAGCTCCGCCTGGGCAATCTGAACGCGCAGGGCCAGCAGAAGGGCGTGGACGCCCAGCTCCGCGCCGACCTCGAGGCCCTCGCCCGGCACCGCGCCATCACCGACGCGGTCCTGCTGGCCGGTGACGAGGACATGCTTCCCGCCGTCGAGGCCGCGCAGCGTTACGGCGTCCGCGTGCACCTGTGGGGCGTCGAGCCGACCCACGGTTCGAACCAGGCCGAGTGGCTGGTGTGGGAGTCCGACACGGTCGAGGTGCTGCCCTCCGACTTCCTGCGTCCCTACTTCACCAAGGCCAAGGTGCTGCCGGTGCCCGCGCCCGGCAGCGCCGCCGCCGTCCGCGACGCCGCGGCCGCCGCGCAGCGCACGAGCCCCGTCCCGTCGCCGTCGCAGGTGTTCGCGGGACGTCCCCCGGCGGTGAAACCGTCGCCCGCGGCCGTCCGCAGCACCGTCCCCGTCCCGGGCGGTGCGACGCCCGCGACGGTGGCCGCGTCGATGAACTCCACCGCGGCGACCGACGGCAAGCTCGGCCCCGACCGCGACCACATGCTGGAGATCGGCGAGCATGTGGCACAGAAGTGGATCTTCGAGCGGGGCCGGGACAACATTCGCGACCTGCTGCCCGGCCCGATCCTGCCGCCCGTCATCGACAAGGAGCTGCTGATCGAGGCGGAGAAGGAGCTCGGCGGTTCCCTGCGCCCCTACCAGGAGGCCCGCACCTGGCTGCGGGACGGCTTCTGGGAGCGCGTCTACCGCGAGTTCGGCATCGGCATCGGCAAGTCCGACTGACCTTCGTCCGCGCCCTCGTCCGCGCCTTCGTCCGCGCCTCGGCCGTGGCCCGTCACGCCGCCACCGGTTCCCGGACGGTGCCCTCCCTCAGTTCGAGGCGACGGCCCTCGAAGGACGCGCGCATCCGGCGGTCGTGCGTCACGACCACGAGGGCCCCCGTGTAGCCGGCAAGGGCCTCCTCCATTTCGTCCACCAGGAGCGGTGAGAGGTGGTTGGTGGGCTCGTCCAGCAGGACCAGGTCCGCCTGCCCGGAGACGAGGCGGGCCAACTCCAGCCTGCGGCGCTGCCCGGCCGACAGCGTCCGGACGCCCTTGACCAGGTCCTCGGCCTTGAAGAGCCCCAAGGAGAGCAGTGTTTCCGCGTGCTCTTCGGGGTCACCTGGGCGGCCTTCAGCGAACGCGCACAGCAGCGACCGCTCGTCGCCGGTGGCCGCGCCCCCGTCCTGCCGCAGGTACCCGACCCGCGGCGGGCGCCGGACGCTGCCCGCCGCCGGGGTCAGCTCGCCGGCCAGCACCCGCATGAGGGTCGTCTTGCCGGAGCCGTTCGGCCCGGTGACGAGGATCCGCCGGCCCGCGTCGATCCGCAGCGACTCCACGTGCAGGCGGCCCGGGACGTGGACGCCGGTCAGTTCGGCCACCGGCCCGTCCCGCCGGGCGTCCCCGGCGCCCGAGGTGGACGGGCGTGCCGCGAACCGGAGCGGCTCGGGCGGCGGCGGGACCGGATCGTCCCCGAGTTCCCGGAGGCGCTGTCGCGCGGCGCGGATCCGGCTCATCGCGCCGTGCGAGCGTGACCTGGCCCGGAACGCGCCCGCGCCGCTGAACGCGCTCGGGGCCTTGCGCGGGATCGCCGACAGCCGGTCGATGTTGGTGTCGGCGAGCGTCTCGTGCCGGCGCACGTCCTCGCGCCACGCCTCGTACTCGTGCCGGTGCCGCTCCCGGGCGGCGGCCTTGGCGGCCAGGTAACCGGTGTAGCCGTTGCCGTAGCGGCGGACCGTGCGGGCATCGTGGTCGACCTCGATGACGGCCGAGGTGACCCGGTCGAGGAACGCGCGGTCGTGCGTGACGGCCACGACGGTGCCGCGGTGGCGGCGCAGATGCTCCTCCAGCCAGTGTGCGGCCTCGTCGTCGAGGTCGTTGGTCGGTTCGTCCAGCAGGAGCAGTTCGGGGGACGCCGCCAGCGTCGCGGCGAGCATCAGCCGCGACTTCTCGCCTCCGGACAGGGTGCCGAGGGCCCGGTCGCGGGCGAGGTCCGGTACGCCGAGCGCCCGCCGAGCGATCTCGACGCGCGTGTCGGCCTCGTAGCCGCCGCGCGCCTCGAACCGCTCGACGAGTTCGCCGTATCCGGCGAGTTCGGCGGGCGTGGCGGTGCCGAGCGCGGCCTCGGCGCGGGCCATCCGCGCCTGGAGGTCCCGCAGGTCGGCCAGCGCCAGGTCGATCGCGTCCTGGACGGTCGCGTCCGGCGGCAGGTCGAGCGTCTGGGACAGGTACCCGACGCCGCCGGGGGCCACGACGGCGGCGCTGCCGTTGTCGGGGACCTCGGCCCCGGCGATGAGGCGCAGCAGCGTCGACTTGCCCGAGCCGTTCTCCCCGATCACCCCGACCTTGTCGCCGGGCCGGATCGAGACGGAGGTCCTGTCGAAGACGACGTGGTCGTCGTAGCGCTTGGTGACCTCGGACAGGACGAACTGGGACTTCGAAGATGGATGCGCGGTGCGCAAGGGCGGACTCCTGGGAACTCGAGGAACGTGCGTTGACGGTGCGTGCGGAAACGCGACGCGCCGCCCGGCCGCGGAGCCTTGCTCAACGCAGGCGGACGGTGTCGAACGCACGAATCACAGAGTTCCCATGTCTCCCACAAGTAGTTCTGGAGCCTTCGCGGGGATGAACTTGATCGCTCCCGCATTTGTTCCCGCCGACGATCAACACGTTTTGCGATTGACCGGACACGGGGAGTCGTCTCTCGGTAGGGTCCCCGCCGTGTAAGGGGGACCGTGCATGGGACGTCAAGGAGGACGATCACGGGTCGCCGCCGTGCTCCCGCTCGCCGCGGCCCTCGCCTTGACCTGCGGTGTTCTGGCCGGATGCGAGTCGCCCGTGCCGTTCTACCGGCCCGGGGAGGGGGCCCCGGACGCGCCGGTGGTCGGGCTCGGCGGGCCGGCGCCGTACCTGAGCGCGCGTCCCCGCGACGCATCGCCCGAACCGCCCGACGGCGGCGACGGCGTCCCGGTGGCGCCGGCGGGCGGGCGCGTCTACGCCGCCACCGGCCCGGGGATGATCGCGCCGTACGCGCGGGGCATGCCTCCGCGGCTGTACGTCGCGCACGGGCGGTACATCGACGTCATCGACCCGGACACGCTCCGGACCGTCGGGCGGCTGCGCACCGGGGCGACGGCGGCACGGCTCGTGCCGTCCTGGGATCTGCGGCGGCTGTGGGCCACCGACCGGGCGCACGGCACGCTCGTCCCGGTCGGGCCGTTCGGCGCCGGGCGGGGCCGCCCGGTGACGGTCGCGGGCAGCACCGGGCTCTACTTCACCCCGGACGGGCGGAACGCGCTGGTCCTGGCCCGCCGGCCGCGCCGCGTCGACGTCCGCGACCCGGACACGATGCGGCGGAGGGCGTCGGTGCCGATGCCGTGCACCGCCGGGCACGCCGACTTCACGCCGGACGGGTCGTCCCTCGTGACGACCTGCACGTCCGCCGGCGCGCTCGCCCGCGTCGACCTCGCCGGACGCCGCGTCTCGGGGACGATCCGGCTGCCGGAGGGGTCGCGTCCCGGTGATCTGCGGCTGTCGCCGGACGGCGCCCTGTTCTACGTGGCCGACTCCGTCAAGGGCGGGGTCTGGCTCGTCGACGCCGAACGGTTCGCCGTGATGGGGTTCGTCCGCACCGCGCCGGGCGCGCGCGGCCTGTCCATCGGCCGGAACGCGCGCCACCTGTTCGTGGTGGGCGGCGGCATCCTCGCCGTCGTCGACTTCGGGACCCGGCGGGTCACGGCCCGCTGGCCGCTGCCCGGCGGCGGCTCACCGATACCGGGCGGGGTGTCGTCGGACGGGACGGCGCTGTGGCTCGCCGACCCCGCCGGCCTCGTCTACGCCGTCTCCACCCGCACCGGTGCGGTCGTGCGGAAGGTCAGGGTCGGCGGGCGCCCGGCGGGGCTGTCCGTCCACCCGCAGCCGGGCCGCTACTCACTGGGCGGCACCGGCCTGTACCGCTGACCCGTCGTTCACCGGCGGCGTGTCGTGGCTCCACGCATCCGGTATGTCAATCAGTGGTGATCAGCGACGGCTTGCCGTCCTCATCGCGTGCCAGGGCCCAGGCGGCGCCGCCGGGGGACGCCGCGATGTCCGTGGCGCCGGTCACCGAGTCCAGGACCACCTCGTGCCAGGTGCCGTTCTCGTAGCGGAACAGGCCGAGGCGCGGTGGGCCGCTCATCCGGGCCGTGACCCAGACGGCGCCCGCGCCGTCCACCGCGACGTCCTGGAGTTCGCTGGTGCCCTCGGGGGCGGGCGCGGCGGTCCAGCCGGTCCCGTCCCAGTGGGCGATCTCGCCGCGGGTGACGACCCATGCCCGGCCGGGACCGGACGGGGCCACCGCGACGATCCGGGCCTTGGGGCCGGATTCGCGGTGCGGGAGGACGCTGGTCCAGGAGTTCCCGTCCCAGTGGGCGAGGGCGGGGTGCTCCGGGCTGCCGTAGGTGTGCCGGGGCGGCTCGGTCTGCCCGACCGCCCACGCGTCGGTGGCGGTAAAGGCCTTCACGTCGTTGACGTAGCGCAGGTCCTCGGGGATCGGGGTGCCGGTCCAGCCGCCGCCGGAGCGGCGGTACAGGGAGTCCCCGGTCTCGGCGGCCACGCTGGTTCCCGCCCACACGCCGGCCGGTCCGGCACGGAGCACCTGGATGCTCCCCCCGGACGGACCGGCTTCGGGGACGAAGGCCGACCCGTCGAACCTGGCCAGATAGGCGCCCGCCGTCTCCTGCCGCCCCAGGATCCAGGTCTGCCCGGCTCCGGCGGCGACCTGGCGAATGGAGCCCTGTCCGCTCCATCCCTGAATGGGGTACTCGCGCCAGCCCGAGCCGTCCCATCGGCGGACGACAGGGTTGCCCGCGCGGTAGATCAGGCAGGGGGTCATGGGGGCCACCTGGACGCAGATCTCGCCCTGCTTCCCGCTGATCCACACCTGGTCGGGCGCGGCCGCGGCGACGTCCAGCAGCGACGAATGGTCCCAGAAGAACGGCAGCGCGACCGTGTGCCACGGGCCGTCCGCGGACGCCGGTCCCGCGGTGAGCGACAGGGCGAGGACGGCAGCCGCGCAGGACGCGGCCATCCGGGCGAGAGCGCGTGTCATGACGATCATTATCGGCACCCCGCCATAAAGATGCCAGTGTTCACTGGAAGAATTCAGGTCGTGGCGTGGCGCCATTGCGGCGCCAGTTCCTCCACCAGCGCCTCGGTCTCGGGCTGGAGCCGGTCGAGCAGCGGGTCGCGGCCGACGCGGCCGCGCAGCTCGTCCACCACGATCCGGACCTGGGCCGGGTCGCCGGTGGCGTGGGTGGCGCGGAGCAGGTCGCGCCACAGGCCCTCGTCCTCGGGCGCGAGCCGCAGCCCCGCGCGTGCCGCGCCGACCGCGCCGCGCGCGTCGCCCTCGTCCAGCCGCAGCACGACGAGCCGGTGCGCGACGTCGATGACCCGCGCGGACGCCTCGTACTCCAGGTCGTGGTCGGCCAGCCAGGCGTACTGGCCGCGCGGCCGGTCGGCGAGGAGCGGGCCGCGGACGAGGTCCAGCGCGTACGCCATGTAGGCGGTCTCGGACGCGGGCTCGGCCGCCGACCGCCACACCAGCCAGCGGAACACGTTGAGGTCGACCCGCACCTCCGAGCCGAGCCTGATCCGGCCGCGCTCGTCGTAGTACAGGTTCGGGCGGCCCCGCGCGTCCCGGCCGAGCCAGTCCGACACGCGCGCCACGCACGCGTCGCGGACCCCGGCGCTCGCGCCGCGCGGCCAGATCGCGCCGGACAGCACCGTCGGGTGGACGCCCTCCGGATGCGCCGCCAGGTACACCAGCAGTTCGGTGCAGAGCGCGCGGCGGCTCTCGTCCATCGGCCCGGACGCGTCGACCTCGATCGGGCCGAGCAGCCGGATGTCGACCGACGACTGCTGTGCGGTCGGCGGCTCCGGCCCGCCGGCGAGGCCCGGCAGCTCGGCGGAGTCGAGCCGGCCCGCCGTCCGGAACAGCTCGAACACGCCGCGGTAGTCGTCGTCGGGGACGAGCTGCGCGTCGACGTCGAAGCCGAGCACCCCGGCCTGGAGGCGGCCGGCCTCGTCGACGTCCCAGGTCCAGGTGGCGCCCTGCACGTCGCCGGGGACGAGGTACCCGGCGGCCATGCGGGTGCCGGTGCGGGCGAGCGCGACGAGCCGGTCCGCCTCCCGCTCCGACGGCCGGTCCGCCATGATCAGGTAGTGCGGCATCCACGCCTCGCCGAACACGCCGCGGCAGCGGCCGGTGAGCACCGAGTCGACGCCGGACGCGGCGAGCGCCTGCCGGACCTCCTCGCTGCGTCCCTCCAGCTCCGGCAGCGCGTCGGCGAGCGTCGGCACGGCCCGGATCCGGTCCGGCGCGATCTCCGCCAGGCCCTCGCCGAGTTCCCCGCCGAACCCGACGAGCGTGATCCGCATGTGGTCGGACCAGCGGTTGGTGGCAAGCTCCATCGCGACCGCGGCCAGCACCGCCCGGCGGGTGTCCTCGGGGCCGCGCAGCGCGATCAGGCCGTGCGCGGCCTCCAGGTCGACGAGGATGCGGCCGTTGTCGTTGGTGCCGATGGACACCAGGCCCGGATAGGGCGCGAGGACGTCGCCGAGGCCGGCCGCCTCCAGCCCGGCCAGCGCGTCGCCGTGCAGCCGCCACACCTGGCCGTCGTCGAACGCCTGCCACGGCGCGGGCGGGTTCCGGTCGGCGGGCGCGATCCACAGGTCGAGGCCGCCCTGCCCGGCCTGTCCCTGCCCGTCCTGCCCGCTCGATGAGGCGCCGATGTGCACCCCGTACACGGTCGGCAGGGCGCGGCCGCCCGCCGCCATCGACTTCGACAGGTGCCGCAGCCCGAGGTCGAGCAGCCGGACGGCCTCGTCGTCGGCGCCGAGCCGCAGCGCCCGTTCCGCCCCGGCCGCCTCCCCCTCCGGCCGGACGACCATGGTCCCGAACGCGCGGTTCCACAGCTGGACGCGGCGGCGCCGGCCGAGGACGGCGAGGAGTCCGGCGGCGAGCAGCGACGCGGCCGCCAGGCTGTGCGGCCAGCCGATGCCGAACGGCGCGCCGGTCTCGTCCTGCTGGTCGGAGCCCTGGCCGGGCACGGACGCGCCGCCGCTTCCGGCGTCGCCGCCCATCTCACCGGACGGCCCGCCGTGCACGGGCGGCTGCGCGGGTTCCGGCTTCTGCGTCTCCGGCTTCTGCGAGACCTCGGGCTGCGGCGCGGTCGGCGGCGCCTGCGACACCGACGGCTGCGGCGCCGTCGGCGGGGCCTTCGACACGGGCGGCTGAGGCGCGGTCGGCGGCGCCTGCGACGCCGGCGGCTGCGAGGCGGCGGGCGGGGCGGGCTGCTGCGGCTTCGGCTCCGGTTCGGGCGCCGGTGCGGGCTCCCGCGGCTTCTCCGGCTTGTCGGGGACGGCGTGCCCGTACCGGAAGTACTCGTCGAGGTCCTCGGCGGGGATGACCTTCGCGCCCTTGGCGTCCGCCGGCATCTCCAGGATCCAGCCCGGACGGATCAGGCTCGCGATGGTCAGCCGCGTCCCGTCCGGCTGGATGTGGCCCTTGTTGAGGGCGAAGATCTCCTTGTAGCGGCGTCCCTCGCCCAGGCACTTCTCGGCGATCTCCCACAGGCTCTCGTGGTGGCGTCCCTCCGGCGGCTGCACCCGGTAGATCTTGGTGGTGGCGGCCTTCTCCAGCGGTTCCGCGGCCGGATCGGCGGCGACCCGGTCGGTGACGGCCGTGCGTTCCGGCGCGGCCGGGATCCGGTGGAACTCCTGCGACTGCGTCTGCACCGGCGGCCGCTGCGACAGCCCGCCGGCGCCCGAGAACGCCGGCATGATCGCGGTGGTGGCGGTGAACAGCAGCAGCGCCGCGACGACGAGCCGGTGCACCAGCGACTGCGTCCCGCCGGCGAGCGGCACCCGCGCGGGCACGCCGACGCCGCGGATGCCCGCGTACACCTCGACGACCACGCACACCGCGAGCTGGAGCCAGGCGAGCCACACCAGCGCGACGAGGATGGCGATGAGCGAACCCGGCCCGACCCGCTGCGTGAGGTCGGACGCGGACGGCACGTGGTCCGGCAGCGGCGAGCCGAACAGGATGAGCAGCGCGGCCGGGACACCGGCCATGAGCGCCGACAGCGCGGCGACCGCGCCGATCCCGGCCAGGACGTCGCCCGCGCTGCGCCGCCTTCTGACGAGCTGCCCGCCGCCCCGGTCCGGGGTCCTCTGCCCTTGCCGCGTCACCATCGCGCCCCTGCCGTTCTCCGGTCCACGGACGTCGCAGACATCGTAAATCCGTTTCGCCTGGGGCTCACGGGTCGATTCCTCCCGTGACGGGATGGGCGGTCGCGCCGGAGGTCATCCGGAACTCGCTGAAGCCGGGGATGATCCCGAGCAGCTGCGGCCGGACGGTGATCTGCACGGTGACGGCCACCTCCTGCTCGTCGGCGTCGCACCGGGACGCGGTGACCTGGTCGCGGTAGGCGGCGAGCAGGTCGCAGGCGGCGGCGCGGGCCCGGGCCGGGTCGAGGACGGGCTCGCCGGTCGCCCGGAGCGCGTCGGTGTCGATCTGGTCGGCGCCGGCGCGGGCGGCCTGCTCGGCCATGTCCGCCGCGCGCTGCCGCGCGTGGATGGCGAGGCCGCCGTCGACGAGCAGCCCGGCCAGCAGGAAGACGATGGGGGTGAACAGCACCGTGTACAGCGCGATCGTGCCCCGGTCCCGGTCCCGGTCCCGGCCGCCGGCCGTGCGCCCCGTCATTGCCCGCCTCCGGGGTCTTCGGCGCCGCCCGCGTCCGTCCCCCGGTAGGTGAAGGTGTCGATGGGGGCGATCGCCTCGCCCTGGAGCCGTTTGCTGCCGGGCAGGCCGATGAACGACAGGTCGCCGAGGTCGACGTCGCAGGTGATCGTCACGCCGACGCGGCCGCCCGGCCCCCAGTCGGACACGTCGGTCCGGACGGTGGGCCCGCCGGAGCACCATTCGGTGCCGGTGAGGCCGGCCGCCGCGGTCTCGGCGGCGAGGCGCTGCGCGGCGGGGGCGCTGCGGGCGATGGAGGCGGCGCGGACCGCGTCCCGCGCGGCCCCGTCCACCTGGCTCTTGGCGTCGACCATCCGGCCGGCGCCGGCGAGGAAGAGCAGGAACGCCACGAACAGCGGCGTGACCAGTACCATCTCCAGCGACATCGACCCGCGGTCCGCGATTGTCATTGAGCGGCCCCCGGTTCGCACGCGACGCCTTCGCCGACGTCGGGACGGAAGCACTCGATCGGCCCCTGGGACCGCTGCGACACGTGGAACTTCATGAACGGGATGACCGCCACCGCGTAGCCGCTGACCTCGACCCAGCGCTGGTCGCCGGCCTCCCCCGCCCGAACATCGAGGCCGCTCAGCAGCTCCGGCCCGATCTCGCGGACGTCCCCGGCGGCCTTCGCGGTCGCCTCGCCCTGCCAGCCGCCGCCGACGGGCGCGGTCCGCGCGACGCGGGCGCCGGACTGCGCCGCCGCGAGCGCGACGTGGCGGGCGTGGAACACCATCGTGAACTGCACGACGATCAGCATCAGGAGGATGAGGAGCGGGGTGAGCAGCGCCCACTCCATCGACGACACGCCCGCGTCGGACCGGAGCGAGGCCGTCCCGGCGGGCCGGCGGATCAGCCGGTGTTGATCGTGTTGGCCTTGTCGGTGACCTTCTTCGTGATGACCGCGCCGATCGTGATCGCGAGCAGCGCCAGGATCGCGGTGATGATCGCCCATTCGATCGCGGACGCGCCTCGGTCGCGCTCCTGCGGGCCGCGCATCCGCGCGATCCGCGCGCCCGCCATGGCGCGCAGATAGACGACGACCGGATCGTTCATCGGGTTGTGCGGACTCATCGCGGTACCTCCAGGGGGCCGTCACGGGGACTCTTCGAACAGTGTGCGGGCTCATGAGGCGAGCACCCGCATGAGGGCCGGGTAGGCCAGGAAGATCAGGAAGCCGGCGCAGAGGAACAGCTGGGCGACGAGCATCGACTGGGAGCGTTCGCCCGCCTTGCCCTCCAGCTCCGAAAGCTCGCGGCTGCGCATCGACGCGGCGCGGGCGGACAGGGACTTGCGGACCTGCGCGCCGTCGTCGGCGACGAGGGCGAGCGCCCCGGCGAGATCGCGCAGCTCGGCGATGTCGAGTTCCTCGCCGAGCCTGCCGAGCGACTGCCAGGGCGTCTGGCCGGTGATGCGCGCGTTGGCCAGGGCGTCGCGGATGCGGTGCATGGCCCAGCCCTCACCGACGTTCGAGGCGGTCATCAGCGCCTCCGGCACACCGCGCCCGCCGGCGAGGTTCATCGAGACCAGGTCGAGGAACGCGCCGACGACGTGCCGGAAGTCCTGCCTGCGGGCCTGCGCCTCCTGCCGCAGCTGCATGTCGGGGAAGAAGAAGAACACGGCGGCGAACAGGATGCAGATCCAGACGGGGACGGCGACGGACGAGCCGAGCCCGAGCAGCGCGAAGTACGCGGCGATCAGCGGGATGAACAGCAGCGCGGCGGCGGGGAGCAGGAACTTCGTCGCGAGGAACGCCTCCAGCGACCGCTCGGTGATCGCCAGGTCGGCGCGAACCGAACGCAGCCGCCAGCCGCGCGACTCGCAGAACCGCGCCAGCTCCCTTCCCAGCCTGGAGCGCAGCCCGCCGACCCGCTCCAGCGTCGGGGACATCCGCCCCGCCTGCTGCTCCTCCAGGTCGCGACGGCGGGCGGCGTCGAGCGCGGCCATCCGCGCGGCGAGGCCGGGCCGCGGCGGGAACAGCGCCCGCGCGAGGACGTACAGGCCGAGGCCGACGACGGCGCCCGCGAGCATCGCGGCGTTCACTCCGCGCCACCCCCTCCCGCGTCCATGGTGTGCCGTCCGCGCAGCGGGAGTTCCTGCGGGCCGCCGGAACCGGGTCCGCCGCCCTGCCAGCCCGCCACGGTGCTCGGCACCTCACCGGGCACGCCGGGCTGGACGGCCCTGCGCGGCTCGCTGAGGAACCGCCCCGGCAGCTCGTACTTCGACAGCCGGCGCAGCCACAGGAACGCCGCCCCGTACAGCGCGACGACGATGCACAGGACGAGCTGGCCGAGGACGTCGTCGTACGGCTCGACGTAGGAGTGGTTGAACACGGCGAGGGCCAGGGCCGTCCCGACGGAGACGGCGACGACGATGCGGACGCTGCGCCGGGTGGAGCGCCGGTCGGCCTCCACGCGGCGCCGCATGTCCAGCTCGGCGCGGGCGGAGTTCGCGAGGGCACTGAGCATGTCGCGCAGGCCGGGGCCGCGGAGCTTGGAGTTCAGGATCAGCGCGGCGATCACCAGGTCGGCGGACGGGTCGTCGAGGTCGTCGGCGAACCGGCGCAGCGCCTCCGGCATCGGGACGCGGGTGTGCAGCCGGTCGACGAGGTTGCGCAGCGGCTGCTGCAGGGCCGGCGCGGCGGCGCGCTGCGAGGCGGGGATCGCCTGTTCGAGGCCGACGGCGCCCGCGATGGTGTCGCGCAGCGACTCCGTCCAGCCGGCGAGGGCCTCCAGCCCCGCCATGCCCTTGCGCTCCTCGGCGGCGCCGCCGACCAGGCCGTTCCAGGTGAGCACGAGCGCGCCGGTCCCGGCGGCGGCGATCGGCCAGCGCGTCACGACCAGCACGGCCACGCCGACGATGACGGCTACGGCGGTGCGGGTCGTGAGCGTCCTGACGAGGTCTTCGCGGCTGCGGACCTGCCGCCGCCCGCCGGCCGCGGACCGCGGCGGCAGCCCGCGCAGCGCGACGGCGAGGAGCAGCAGCCCGCCGCCCGCCACGGCGCCCGCGACGATGGCGAGCAGGACGTCCGGCGCGTACATCAGCGCCCTCCCCCGCCGGTCACCGGCGACCCGTTCACCAGGCACCTCCGGCGGACGGGTCGTAGCCGTGGTCGGCGAGTTCGGCGGCGCACGCGATCGGCGCGGCCGGCACCGCGAACCCGCCGGGCCCGAGCGCGAAGACCTCCGACGACATGACCCGCCCGTCCACTCCGGTGACCTCCCGGACGCTGGCGACGTAGCGGCGCAGCCGCCCCCCGGAGGCGTACTCGTTGCGCTTCTCGATGAACACGACGAAGTCGATCGCGCCCGCGATCAGCATGTGGGTCGCCTCGACGGGCAGCCGCTCGTCCGACTGGATCGCATACGTCGCGATGCGGTTGAAGACCTCCACCGACGAGTTCGCGTGGATCGTCGACAGCGACCCGTCGTTGCCCTGCGTCATCGCGTTCAGCATCGTGACGATCTCGTCGCCGAGCACCTCGCCGACGATCACGCGGGACGGGTTCATGCGCAGCGACCGGCGGACCAGCTCCGCCATCGAGATCGCGCCCTGCCCCTCGGAGTTCGGGAGCCGCTGCTCGAACGCGATGCAGTTGGGGTGCAGCTCGGGGAAGGCGTCCAGGCCGAGTTCGAGGGCGCGTTCGACGGTGATGAGCCGCTCGTCCGCCGGGATCTCGTTCGCGACGGCGCGCAGCAGCGTCGTCTTCCCCGCGTTCGTCGCCCCGGCGATCATGATGTTCTTGCGTGCCTGCACGGCGGCGCGGAGGAAGTACCCGATCTCCTGGGTGAACGTGCCGTTGCCGACCAGGTCGGCGAGGAAGACCTTGCCGAGGCGGGCGCGGCGGATCGACAGCGCCGGGCGGACCGTCACGTCCATCACCGCCGACAGCCGCGAACCGTCCGGGAGCCGCAGGTCGAGCTGCGGGTTCGCGGTGTCGAACGGGCGCGACGACAGCCCGCTGTAGGCGGCGAGTATCTGGATCAGCTCGACGAGTTCCTCGTCGCTCTCGGCGACCGGCTCGCCCATCACCTCGCGCCCGTCGGCGTAGCCGATGAACACGCGGTCGCAGCCGTTGATGTCGATGTTCTCGATCTCGGGGTCCTCCAGCAGCGGCTGGAGCCGGCCCACCCCGAACAGCGCCGCGTGCACCCCGGCCGCGAGCGCCTCCTCCTCTTCGGCGTTCGGCGGGCGGCGCCCGGAGGTGATCTCGCCGCGCGCGAACTCCTCCAGCACCTGGCCGATGAGGGCGCGGGCGAACTGCCGCTCGTCCTCCCCGGTCATCGGCGGCAGCCCGTTGGCGGCGTCGAGGCGGCGCTGCTGCGCCAGCCGGTCGCCGACCTCCTGGCGGAGACGTTTGACGAGCCCGTGGTCCATCTAGCGCCTCCCCTCCTCGTGCCGTCCGCCCGCCGGGACCTGCCCGGTCGCCGGGGGCCGCTCGCTCGCCGGGACCTGGCCGTCCGCCGACAGCCCCTCACCGCCGGGGCCGGGCGGGACCCTCGGGGCGGGCGGCGCCGACGGTGGTGGCGGCGGTGGTGGTTCGGGCGCCGGCCCGTACGGGGGCGGGACGTCGTGTCCGCCGCGGTCATGGCCCGCGCCCGGGACCGGCCGGGTCGACGCGAGACGTCCGGCGAGTTCGCCCGCGACCTCGCGCGCCGACCGGATCAGCAGCGAGCGGTCCAGGCGGCCGCCCCAGCGGCCCGACAGCAGCTCGGCGCCCTTGGGGTCGAGGGCCAGCCCGCCGAGGACGGTCACGTCCGGCGGCGGGGGCCCCTGCTGCGCGCCCGCGTCCATCGGCCGGGCGCGGCCCCGCACCCCGGCGAGGACGCGGTCGACCTCGGCGATCGAGCCGCGGAAGTCGCGCGGGTCGGCGAGGACGAGCACCCCGACGGGCGGGCCGCCGCGCAGCTCCGCCGTCAGCGCGGTGACGCGTTCGCGCAGGTGGGCGACCTGTTCCAGGGTGGCCCTGGTGAGCAGGACGACCATGTCGGCCTCGTGCATCAGCTCGGTCAGCGGGGTCCCGGCGCCGAGCCGCCCGCAGTCGGCGATCACGTCGACGGGGTCGAGGCCGGCGAACGCGCGGCCGAGCGGGCCCCACAGCCAGGTCATCGCCTGCGCCTGCTCGGCGTTGGTGGTCCCGACGAGCACGTCGAGGCCGCCGACGAGCCGCTGGCAGTGCTCGGCGATCTGGTCGGGGCGCAGGCCGCGGCGCGCGGTGGCGGCGAGGCTGAGCAGCCCGCGCGACGGGTTGAGCATCCCGCCGTCCCCGGCGTGATCCCGGGGGGCGTCACCGGCGTCCGGGGCGGCGGGCAGCCGGTACACGAGGTCGCCGCCCGCCTGGTCGCACTCCGCGACCAGCACGGGACGGGGCCACACGGCGCCGAGGGCGACGGCCGCGGTCGTGACGCCCGGCGCCCCCTTGTCGGCCGCGAGCGCGATGAGTGCCACGGTCAGTTACCGCCCGCGCCCGGTCCCGGTGTCCCGCTCTCGCCCGTGCCTCCGCCGCCCGGCACCGGCACGGTGCCGTCGGGAGGCTCGGCGCCGCCGGGCTCCTCGTTCCCGCCCGGGGTGGGCCCCTGCGGGCCGGGCCCGGCGGGTGCGGTGGCGGCCTTCGTCCCGTCCGGGATGAGCGCGAGCGCGACCGCCCCGGCCGAGGCCGCCTGGGTCACCTGCGGCGCGTCGGCCGGCAGGACGGCGACGTCCACGCTGGTCTGGTCGGACCGCAGCCGGGTGCCGCCGAGGTCGCCCCCGCCGCCTCCGCCGGAGAGGCCGACCACGATGGCGTCCTGGGCGAGGACGGTGCCGGCGCGCGGCCCGCCGTTCTGCCCGCCGCCGACCGCGTAGAGGGTGACGTGCTTGCCGACGGCGACGCCGCCGGACGGGAACTGGCCGGGCTTGAGCGCGAGCCCCACGATGAGGCGTCCCATCGCGGGGGCGTCCGGGGAGCTGATCATGGAGTTGGTCAGCAGCGCGCCCTCGACCAGCGGGACCGCCGCGAGGTGGCGGGCCACCTTGGCGCGCTCCGACCAGCTGATGTACTGGATCCCGGTGTCGCCGACCTGGACCTCTTCGAGTGCGGCGGCCGGGATCTGCTGCCCGGCGGCGACGGGCTGCGCGATCCGGATCGCCGACACCCGCTCGCCGCTGGCCATCACGAGGTAGGCACTCGCGAGGGCGCCGCCGAGGATGAGCAGCACCGCGAGGGCGGCCAGCGCCGGTTTGCGCTCGCGCGGGGAGGTGGGAAGCCGCTGCCCTCCGGACGTGCCGAGACCCGAACGTCCGAGCCCCGCCGCGGCGCCGGACGAGCCCGCCGCGCCACCGCCGGCCGAACCCGCTCCGCCTCCGCCCGAGCCCGTTCCGCCTCCGGCGAAGGTCGACTGGTTGGACTTCATCGCGCTGCCCACGCGCTCCTTCCCGCCCCTTCGCGGACCCGTTTCCCGGGATCCGCGCATCACCGAGCGATCCATGCTTGCGGGGGCGGCAAGGTCACGTCAATGGATTCGGTGAACGCAAGCCGTTCCATATCCGGGCATACCCCGGTGACCTGCGAATTCGTTGATCACCGGGTTCCTTACCACCAGTCACTTCTGTCACTGACCACATCCCGGGCGACTCCGGACGCGCGCCGGAGGCCCGCCGGATCGCGGTCGCGGGCGCCGGATCGCGGTCGCGCGCCCCGCCGGGTCAGGGGCGCAGGCCGATGAGACCCGCCAGCAGGGTCATGGTGTGGTCGAAGTAGCCGGCCCGGTCGTCCTCCAGCACATTGTTGAATTGCCCGAACAATTCGAAGCTGACCGTTCCATACAAACCGGCCCATGCCGTGAGGGAACGAACGATCAGGTCATCCGGGACGTCCAGGAAGACCGCGGTGCGCGCCCGGTCCAGGTCCGCGGCGATCGAGGGCGGCGGCGCCGGGGCGGCTCCGGCCGGCTCGATGGCGCCGGCCGCGTGCGCCTGGGTGACGATTTGCGCGAGGACGACCGTGTCGCGCACGGCCGCGGGGACGGTGTCCTCCGGCGCCTTGTAGCCCGGGACGGGCGACCCGTGCAGCAGGGCGTACTCGTGGGGGTGCGCCAGCGCCCACTCGCGGACGGCCCTGCAGACGGCGAGCCACCGTCCGGCGAAGTCGTCGGCGCGCGTTTCGGCGTCGGCGTTCTCCACGGCCTCGCCGACCGCGTTGTACCCGTCGATGATCAGCGCGGTGAGCAGGTCGTCGCGGCTCGGGAAGTACCGGTAGATCGCCGAGGACACCATGCCCATCTCGCGGGCGACCGCGCGCAGCGAAAGCCCCGTCGCCCCCTCGGTGGCCAGGTGCCGCCTGGCGATCTCCGTGATCTCGCGGATCAGCTCCGCCCTGACTCGTTCCCGTGCCGTACGACCCGCGCTCATGAGGCCAGGCTAGCAGAGCGTCGCACCAATTCGAGAGCACTGCTCTTGACAACGCCGCTCTCTAGAGAGAGCATTGCTCTCGTAACGGAGCACTGAACCCAGAGGAGCCCCCATGGCCGCCAGGAACCTCAAGACGCTGCACGAGGAGTACGCGCTGCGCGGCCGGATCGACGAGGGCGCGCCCGTCACCAGCTCGTCCGACATCGTCATCGACGCGCCGGCGCAGGAGGTCTGGGACGTCCTCGCCGACCTGCGCGGCTGGGAGACCTGGGCGCCCGGGTTCCGCGTCCGGGCACTGGACGCCGTGGAGCCGGGCCGGGAGTTCCGCTGGGCACAGGACGGCACCCCGCTGCGCTCCCGGTTCGCCGTGGTCGACCCCGGCAGGGAGCTCAGCTGGACGGGCAGCTCCCTCGGCCTCTACCGGGCGGTCGACCGCATGGTCCTGACCCCGGAGGGCGGACGCACCCGGGTGACCCTCCAGGAATCGCTCGCCGGGCCGCTCGTCCGCCGGGTCTTCGGGGCGCGCAAGCTGCGCGCGACCCACGAGACCCGCCTGAAGGCCCTCAAGACGCACGTCGAAACACCCGGCCGCACCCGTTGACCTGCGGCATGTCGCCCTCATGAGACCGCTGGAAGGGCGGCACACCGCAACCAGCGCAAGCACCGGACCAACCGAACGCAACGGAAGACAGGAGAACGACATGGGCAAGCACGTGATCGTTGGAGCCGGGCAGGTCGGCGCCCACCTCGCCGAGCGGCTCGCCGGGGCCGGGCACGACGTCGTCGTCGTGACGCGGTCCGGGTCGGGGCCCGAGGGCGTCCGGCGGGTCGCCGCCGACGTCGCCGACCGGACGCGGCTGACCGAGATCACCAAGGGTGCGGACGCGCTCTACAACTGCGTCAACCCGCGGTATCACCGGTGGGCGCAGGACTGGCCGCCGATGGCCGCGTCCTTCCTCGGCGCGGCCGAGGAGACCGGCGCCGTCCTGGCCACGCTGAGCAACCTGTACGTGTACGGACCGGTGGACGGGCCGATCACCGAGGACCTGCCGCTCGCGGCGACGGGAACCAAGGGCCGGGTGCGGGCGAAGATGTGGCGGGACGCGATCGCCGCGCACCGGGCGGGCCGCGTCCGGGTCACCGAGCTGCGCGGCTCCGACTACTACGGGCCCCGGAGCACCGACCAGGCGTACATCGGCGAGGTCCGGTTCGTGAAGCCGCTGCTGGCGGGCAAGCGCGTGTCGTACCTGAGCGACCCGTCCGTCCCGCACGCCTGGACGTACCTGCCGGACGTCGCGGAGGCCCTCGCCATCGCCGGGACGGACGAGCGGGCATGGGGGCGGGCGTGGCACGTCCCGACCGGCCCGGCCGTCTCCACGCTGGACGTCGCCGAGCGGCTGTGCGCCATCGCCGGCGCCCCGGCCCCGCGTGTCCGCGCGGTCCCGCGTCCCGTCTTCAACGCGCTCGGGCTCGTCTCGCCGATGATGAAGGAGCTGCGGGAGACCAGGTACCAGTTCGACAAGCCGTACATCCTGGACTCCTCGGCGTTCGAGTCCACGTTCGGCATGGCCCCGACGCCGATGGACGACGCCCTCAAGACCGTCGTCGCCGCCTACCGGGAGTCGGAGGGGACGGGTAACTAAGCTGAGCGCGGTTGTCCCGAGGACGTCGGAGGGCTCTGATGCGGATCTCGTTCACGGCGCTGACCGGCGGAGGACCGCGCGATGTCGTGCTGGACGCCGACTCCGAGGTCACGGTGGACGGGGTCGCGCAGTCCCTCGCCGCCCTGCTCGACGGCCGGGCGCCGTCGGCCGCGCCGCCGCCCGTCCCGGCGCCCCGCTACTCGAATGACGCCCTGCTCGCCAAGGACAGGCCCGCCCCCGGCGGCGGGCGGAGTCCGCGATCGAGGCGGGCCCTGTGGATGGACGGGCGGATGCTCGACCCGCAGGCCCTCGCCGTCAAGGAACTGCGGGACGGCGCCGTCGTGGCGGTCGAGCAGCGCGGCGCCGCCGCCACCGTCCTCGCCGAGCCGACCGGGCTCGTCGAGGTCCGCGTCGTCGGCGGCCCCGCGGCCGGGTCGGTGCACCGCCTCGGCCTCGGGGTCAGCACGATCGGCTCGGGCCGCGACGTGGACGTGGTGCTGGACGACCCGTCCGTGCCGGCCCGTTCGCTGCGGCTCACGGTCGGGCGCGAGTCGGTCGAGGTCGAGGCGTCCGCGCAGACGGTGCAGGGGGCCGCCGCGCTGGACGGGGCGCCGCTGGCCGCCAAGGCGATGTGGCCGGCGGGCGCGCTGCTGTCCGTGGGCTCCAGCGTGCTGGCGCTCGCGCCGAGCGCCGCCCCCGACACCCACCTGGAGCCGCTGCCGGAGGGCGGGCTGGCGTTCAACCGGCCGCCGCGGCTCAACCCGGCGCACCGTGACCGGCGGCTGGAGGTCCCGAAGCGTCCCGAACGGAATCCGCGTGAGCGGCTCCGGCTGTTCGGGGCGCTGCTGTTCTCGGCGTTCGGGCTCGTCATGGCGTTCGGGCTCGGGCAGTGGTGGTGGGCGCTGTTCGCGCTGGCCTGGCCCGTGATGACGGTCGGCGAATGGGTCGGCGACCGGCTGCACGGGCGCAAGTCGTACAAGAGGTCGCTGAAGGAGTACCACCGCAGGTCCGGCGAGTTCGACGGCGAGGTGGAGCGGCTGCGGCGCGAGGACGAGGCCGAGCGGCGCGCGTTCCACCCCGACCCGGCCGAGGTGCTGCTGACGGCGACCGGCCCGCGGCGGCGGCTGTGGGAACGCCGCCACGACGACCCCGACGTCCTGCACCTGCGCGTGGGCCTCGCCGACCTGCCCGCCGACATCGAGTTCACCGGCGACGCCCACATCGCGGTGCCGGCCGCTCGGCAGGTGCCGGTGGCGTTGCCGCTCGCGGAACTGGGCGTCATCGGGCTGACCGGTCCGCGTCCCGCGTCCCGCGCGCTGGCCCGCTGGCTGGTCGGGCAGGCCGCCGCCCTGCACAGCCCCCGCGACCTCTCCATCGTCGTCCTGTCCGCCGACCAGGGCGCCGGGGACGAGTGGAACTGGGTGCGGTGGCTGCCGCACTGCGCGCCGCGCGAGGGTGAGGACTGCGTCGCCCTCGTCGGCACCGACGCCGAGTCCGCCGCGCACCGCGTCACCGAACTGGCGATCCGGGTGACGGAACGGCGTCGTGCCGCGCAGTCGGAGTCGTCCTTCTTCGGGCAGGGCGGGAAGGCCGCCGACGCCGTCCCGTACAACGTCCTGATCGTCCTGGACGGCGCGCGCGCGTTGCGTCGCATACCCGGGATGCCGATGCTGCTGTCGCGCGGCGCCGAGTACGGGCTGTACGCCATCTGCATCGACGACGAGGAGCGCCTGCTCCCCGAAGAGTGCCAGGCCGTGGCGGCGTGGGACCCGCAGTACCCGTCGATGGTCCGGCTCCAGGGCCATGGGCTGGACGTGATCGGCCCCGTACTCGCCGACCAGGTCACGGCGACCTGGACAGACCGGGTGGCGCGCGCGCTGGCCCCCGTCCGGGACGTGTCACGCGAGGACGCCGAAGACTCCATCCCGCCCGAGGTGCGGCTCCTGGACGTCTTCGACATGCCCGACCCCACCGCCGAGCACATCCTCCAGATGTGGGCACGCACAGGAGGCCGGACCACACGCGTCCCCATCGGCGTCGGCCCGGGTGGGCACGGCCCCAGAGACCCGTACGTCATCGACCTCCGCGCGGACGGGCCTCACGGCCTCATCGCGGGAACCACGGGCGCGGGCAAGTCCGAGCTTCTGCAGACGCTCATCGCGTCCCTGGCCGTCGCGAACCGCCCCGACGAGATGACGTTCGTCCTCATCGACTACAAGGGCGGCGCCGCGTTCAAGGACTGCGCCCGCCTCCCCCACACCGTCGGCATGGTCACCGACCTCGACGGCCACGCGACGGAACGCGCCCTGGAGTCCCTCGCCGCCGAACTCCGCCGCCGCGAGGAGGTCCTCCTCGACGCGGGCGCCAAGGACATCGACGACTACAACGACCTGCGCGCCGCCGACCCGGACCTGCCCACCATGGCAAGGCTCGTCCTCGTCATCGACGAGTTCGCCGCCATGGTCACCGAACTGCCCGACTTCGTCACCGGCCTCGTCGACATCGGACGCCGCGGCCGGTCCCTCGGCGTCCACCTCATCCTCGCCACGCAGCGTCCCGCCGGGGTCGTCACCGCCGACATCCGCGCCAACACCAACCTGCGGATCGCGCTCCGCGTCACCGACCCCGACGAGTCCACCGACGTCCTCGATTCTCCCGAGGCCGCGCAGATCTCCAAGTCCACCCCCGGACGCTGCTACGTCCGCTCCGGCGTGTCAGCGCCGCAACCCGTCCAGTCCGCCCGGATCGGGGGGCGGCGCCCCGGAACCGGCACCACCGGCCACGGCCCCACCGTCCTGCCGCTCCCCTGGCAGGGCCTCGGCCACCCGCTGCCCGCGCCCCGCGACGGCGGCGACACCGCGGGCGACCCGGATCTGGCCACCGACCTCGGCGTCCTCGTCCAGGCGATCGACGAGGCGGCCCGCCGCGCCGGCGTCACACGCCTGCCGTCCCCGTGGCTGAGCCCGCTGCCCGAACAGATCACGCTGAGGCCCCGCACCGCCGCCGGCGGCTCCGTCGTCGACGTCCCCCCGATCCCGTTCGGCGTCACCGACCTGCCCGCCGTCCAGTCCCGCGAGCAACTCACCCTCGACCTCGCCTCCGGCGGCCACCTGTACCTCGCCGGGTCCGCGCAGTCGGGCCGCTCCACCGCGCTGCGCACCATCGCCGGGTCCCTCGCCGGCGCCTGCTCCCCCTACGACGCGCACCTGTACGCCGTCGACTGCGGCGCGAACGCCCTGCTGCCCCTCGTCTCCCTCCCGCACTGCGGCGCCGTCGTCACCCGCGACCAGCTCGACCGCTGCGAACGGCTCGTCACCGCGCTCGCCGCCGAGATCGCCCGCCGCCAGCAGCTCCTCGCCGAGGCCGGCTTCGCGTCCCTCGCCGAACAGCGCGCCGCCGTCGCCGCCACCGACCGCCTCCCCTGGATGGTGCTGCTCCTCGACCGCTGGGAGGGCTTCCTCGGCGCGTTCGAGCACTACGACTACGGCCGCCTCGTCGACCAGGTCATCCGGCTCCTGCGCGAGGGCGCCGCCGTCGGCCTGCGCGCCGTGTTCACCGGCGACCGCTCCGGCCTCGGCGGCCAGATCTCCACCGTCTTCGACCGCCGCCTCATCCTCCGCATGGCCGACCCGAACGACTACGGCTACGGCGGCCTCCAGGACAAGCAGGTCCCCGCCGCCATGCCGCCCGGACGCGCCCTGGAACCCACCGTCCCCGGCGCGCCCCCGCGCGAATCGCAGATCGGCCTCCTCGGGGACGACCCGTCCGGCACCGCGCAGGTCGCCGTCCTCCAGGAGATCGCCCGCACCTGCGTGTCCCGCTACGGCCGCCTGCCGCGCCGCCAGCGTCCCCTGCACGTGGACGAACTGCCCGTCCGCGTGACCTACCGCGAGGCCATGTCGCTCGACCCCGAGTTCCTCGCCCCGTCCGCCCTCTGGGCCCTCGTCGGCGTCGGCGGCGACACCCTCGCCCCCGTCGGCGTCGACCTCCTGAACGAGGGCCCCGGCTTCGCCGTCGCCGGCCCGTCCCGCTCCGGCCGCTCCACGACGCTGCGCACGATCGTCCACTCGCTCCTCGACCCCGCCGTCGGCGGCGGCCTCGTCCCCGTCGTCCTCGTCACGCCCCGGCGCTCCCCGCTGCGCCTGCTGTCGGGCCACCCGGGCGTCCTCGGCCTGCTCACCTCCGACTCCGACGCCGACGACCTCGCCGAAGCCATCGGCGACGAGCACCGCTACGCCGTCATCGTCGACGACGCCGAACTCCTCGACGAGACCGACCTGGACGACGCCCTCCGCGACGTCCTCCGCACCGCCCGCGACGGCGAGCACGCAGTCGTCATCGGCGGCACCACCGCCGACATCGGACGCGGCTACCGCGGCTTCCTCTCCGACACCCGCCGCTCCCGCTCCGGCGTCCTGCTGTCCATCGACTCCCCCGACGACGGCGACCTGTTCGGCCTCCGCCTCCCCCGCAACGCCCCGCTGGGCGGCCCCACCGGCCGCGGCCTCTTCGTCGCCACCGGCGCCACCACCCAGATCCAGGTCGCCCTCCCACCCCCGCTCAACACGGACTGATCACGGCTTCGGGGTGCACTCAAGTATTTCCCCGAACCGCTTCTGCGCGATCCGCATGAACTCGAACATGTCCTGCACCGCATCCCGCCCCCGCACCACCGGCGCGAAATCGATACTGATCCACGGCCGCTTCCCGCCGCACCTGAAAAGCGCGATCACGTAATTCGGCCTCGGATTGGCGCCCGACGTGGGACGGATGACCGCCAGCCCCTCTCCCATCTCGCGCGGAAGCGGATAAGACTGCGTCGCCGTATCCTCCTGCTGCCGGCGGACGATGTCCGCCCCATCGTTGTACGACCACCGCACCCCGAGCGGCGCTTGACGTCCCTTCGCATGCGCCAGGCACAACCCATTGTCCGTCTGCGGCCCCGCCCAGCGAACATTGAGACCGATGTTGAGCCCGGTGACCTCCTGGAACGCCTTCTCCGGGACGAAATCGCAGAGGTAAGGCGAACTTTCCACAACAGGACGCGGGGGCGCTGCCGGCGTTTGCCGGCCGTCCGGCGAATCTCCAGTACAGCCGACGGCCGAACCTCCCGTGGCCACCACCACGGCCATAAAGAGGGGCCATCTGGGAGTCATCGCTCAACACTTGGAGTAACGCTGTTGCCGTCTTTGTCTTCATAGTGCCCGGCGGCCTTCACCGCTCCATTATTGATGGCGTTCATCGCACCGTCGCTGATGGTCCGGAGCTTGGCCTCCTCGGTGGCCCAGCGCAGGAGCTCCTCCATTTCGATGGGGTCGAGTTCATCGAATGGGCGGATCTTCGGGTCCGGCCCGTCGGTGGCGAACGGCATTCCGGCAAGATCCGAGCCCTTGAAGGCTGAGCTCCTCGGCCACCAGCCTGCCGTCCTTGACCGCGAAGTGCTCGCGGGCGTCGGCGGCGAGGATCTTGGCGGCTGCGAACGCGAGGCCGGTCGACTTCTCGTCGTGGCCGGTTGCGGCGGCCTGGAGGGCCTTCCCGAGGGCGGCGCCGTGATCGGCGGCGCCCCAGATGGGGCGGCGGCGGCGGTCGTGGAGCAGGTAGTGACTCCACCCACGCGTAACGCGCGGGCTTCCCGTGTCGTCGGCTAGGCGACGGCGCGGAGGGCCAGCCCGGCCCTTGCTGCGATGTTGAGCGCTCCCACGTGGTCAGCGTGGTCGGCGTGCCCGCATCGGGTGCACTCGAACGCTTCTCGGTCGCGGTTCTGTTTCGCGGTGTGCCCGCACTGCGGGCATTCGCGGGAGGTGTTGCGGGGGTCCACGGGGATCAGTTCGCGACCGGCGCATTCTGCCTTGTGCGCGAGGACTCCCAGGAACACCCCCCAACCCGCGTCCAGGATGCTCTTGTTCAGCCCGGCCTTGGCCGATGCCCGGTTCGGCTCGAAGGTGCCGTCGTCGCCCTGCCGGGGCCGGGGACGGCGGACCATGTTCGCCACCGGCAGTTTCTCGTGCGCGATCACGTCGGCGGAGCGGACGAGGAAGTTGGCGGTCTTGTGTGCGTGGTCGAGGCGTTGGCGGCGGATCCTGGCGTGCAGACGCGCGACCTTCCGTGCCGCCCGCCGGTGCTTCTTGGTCCGCTTCCCGGCCTTCTTGCCGAAGGCGTCCAGGGCGCGTTGTGCGGCGGCGAGCTGGTCGGCCGCGTTCTTGGCGGGACGCGGGTTGGTCACGTACTCGTCGGCGCTGGTGACCAGGAAGTGCGTCACGCCCAGGTCGATGCCGACCTGGCGGCCTGTCGCGGGCAGGGACTCGGCCGGAACATCGGCACAGGACAGGATCACGTACCAGCGGCGGCCTTCCCGTTTGATGCTGATCGTCTTTACGCGGCCCTTGACGGGACGGTGCCGGTGCACGCGGACGTGCCCGATCCCTTGGAGCCGGACGCGGGTCTGCGCTTCGTGCGGGACGCTGTCCCACTTGCAGCCGTCACCGTCCTTGGGAAACTCGACGGTGTCGAATCGGGACCGGGACCGAAAGCGGGGGTAGCCGGGCTTGTCGCCGCCTGTGACGCGGCGGAAGAACGCCTCGAAGGCGCGGTTCAACCGGCGCAGGGTGGCCTGCTGGGAGGAGAACGACCATCGGGCCTGATCGGGGTCGAACGCGCGGATGCCAGACAGCTGGGCGGACTGATCCCCGTACCGGATACGGGTCTTGGAGGCGTGCGCGTAGGCGTCCCGACGTTCCTGCAACGCCGCGTTGTAGAGCGCGCAGTGGTCGGCCAGCATCGCGTGCAGCGCCCCGGCCTGCCGGTTCGTGGGGCGCAGCAGGAACTTGTACGACCTACGCACCCTTGCCCCCGGTGTCCTTCTTCCAGGGGCGTTCCCACTGGGTGTCGATGTAACGGCGCACGGTCGCCTCCGACACCGCGCCCACCGACGCGGCGAAGTACGACGACGACCACAGCGTCGGCAGCCGGGACTTCAGGTGCGGGAACTCGCTGCGCAGGACGCGGGAGGTGAAGCCCTTGAACTGGTTGGCCACATACGAGGCCGAGGCTTTCGGGTCGTGCTTGAGGAACAGGTGCACATGGTCAGGCATCACCTCCAGGGCGATGACCTCCCAGCCCTTCTCGTCGGCCTTGGCCCGGATCAGCTCCTCCAGCCGCGCCGCGACCCGGCCGACCAGCACCGGGCGGCGGTACTTCGGGCACCACACCACGTGCAGGCCCAGGTCGTACACGCCGCCGGAGAACCGGCGAACCTTCCGCGTCACGGACACGACCGATTATTATACATGTGAGGCACGTCTAACAGTGCACGATAGTGTTCACACAGGTTCAGCGGCGCTCCACGCCGTAGACAGGGAAGCGATTCCCCCCACGTCTAAAGGCGCTCGTCCTCCAGCGCGGATGATGCGGGTCCCGGCCTCGGGGGGATGGGCCGGGACCCGCGGCTCGTGGCGAGGCCTCAGCGGGTGGCGGCCTCGATGTTCTGCTGGGACTTGCGAATGTCCTGGCTGCCCTGCTCCAGGGCGACGGCCATCTTGTCGAAGGCGGTCTTGGCCTCGGCCCAGGCGCTGCGGAAGCGGTCGGCGCCCGGGCCCCACCAGGCGGCGCTGCTGCTGACGGTGCGGCCGTTGAGGTCCTTGATCAGGGCGTCGAGGTTGCGTGAGTGCTTGCTGAAGATACGGGACAGTTCCTCAAGCTCGCCGAGGTTGGCGCCGCGCTTGTCACCCATCGATCCGGCCCTTTCGTCGCTGATCGCTGGAACGTTTCAGGTCCTGCCGAAGAATGGGGGCCTTTTCCCGGTGCTGCGGGGGCGGAAACGGCTCACCACCGGCGTCAGCCTACGCCTCACCCATCACGTTGATCCAGGGCCATCACGCGGATCGTCCGCCGATACGGGTATTTTCGCGCCATCCCGGCGCGTCCGGATGTGGCCACACACGATCATCCACACCCCTTGTGACCCGCGTAATTACTGTCCGTCAAAGCATTTTCAGGGCCGGCGCTCGCGCAATTCGGCGGGACGTGTCAGCGGGCGGGAGAGACCGCGTCGTTCACCGGGTGCGCGTCCGGGTCGAGGACCCGCTCGGCGATCATGGTGATCTGCTCGCCCCGGGTCCGGAACACGAACCGGCGCCGCACCGACTGGGTGACCTTGCCGCCGCCGTACCGGACGACGGTGTGCTCGACCGCCTCCAGGGTGATGCGGTCCCCCTTCCGGACGGCGTGCCCGCCGTCGAGTCTCGTGCGGGCGCCGGTGTAGGCGGGGCCGCCCTCGACGGGGGCGCGGTTGCGGTTCTCCAGTTCGCGGACGGCCCGTTCCTGGGAGCGCGCGAGCCGCGGGGAGATCCGGACGCCGTACACCTCGCGGGGCACGGCCGTACTGTCGCGGTGGTGCTTCTGGACGAGGGCCTGCGAGCGGTGCCGCAGCAGCGTGCTCGCGGCGATCGTGAGCTGCCGGGTGACGTCGGCGTCCACGACGGGGCTCTCCCGCCGGACGGTGGACGAGGGAGCCAGCAGGCAGGCGGCCAGGGCGACCGTCAGGCCGACCCGGGGCCACGGGCGAACCATCGGCCTCTCCCGCTGATAGGAGCCGAGCAGATCCGAGCCGAAGATTACACCCGCCGGCCGGCGGCGCAGACGCGAAACGGTCACCGTGTACGAGTCCCCCTGGCCCGTGCCCGGCACGGGGCGGCAGACCCCGTGGCACGGGCGTTGCGGCGCCATAAGGAGGGGCTTACGAAAACCTGGTTCGGCGGTTATCTAGACTGCGCGTGCGAGGTTGAGGGAGGAGACCCACGTGCGCAAGGTCCTGATCGCCAACCGCGGTGAGATCGCGGTTCGTATAGCCCGTGCCTGTCGTGATGCGGGCCTGGCCAGTGTGGCGGTGTACGCCGAGCCCGATCTGGAGGCGCTGCACGTTCGGGTCGCCGACGAGGCGTTCGCCCTGGGTGGGCAGACGGCGGCCGAGAGCTACCTGAACATTGAGAAGCTTTTGAAGATCGCCGCTGAGGCCGGCGCGGACGCCGTCCATCCCGGCTACGGGTTCCTGGCGGAGAACGCCGACTTCGCGGCGGCCGTGCAGAACGCGGGGCTGACGTGGATCGGTCCGCCGCCCGACGCGATCATCGCGCTGGGCGACAAGGTGCAGGCCAGGCATATCGCCCAGAAGGTCGGCGCGCCGCTGGTCGCCGGCACCAAGGACCCGGTCTCGGGTGCGGACGAGGTCGTCGCGTTCGCCGAGGAGCACGGCCTGCCGATCGCGATCAAGGCGGCGTACGGCGGTGGCGGACGCGGCCTGAAGGTGGCGCGGACGCTGGAGGAGGTCCCCGAGCTGTACGACTCCGCCGTCCGGGAGGCGGTGGGCGCGTTCGGGCGCGGCGAGTGCTTCGTCGAGCGGTACCTGGACAAGCCGCGGCACGTCGAGACCCAGTGCCTGGCCGACAAGCACGGCAACGTCGTCGTGGTGTCCACCCGCGACTGCTCGCTGCAGCGGCGGCACCAGAAGCTCGTCGAGGAGGCCCCTGCGCCGTACCTGTCGGACGAGCAGGTCGAGCTGCTGTACACCTCGTCCAAGGCCATCCTGAAGGAGGCCGGGTACGTCGGCGCGGGGACGTGCGAGTTCCTCGTCGGCCAGGACGGGACGATCTCGTTCCTCGAAGTCAACACGCGCCTCCAGGTGGAGCACCCCGTCACCGAGGAGGTCACGGGGGTCGACCTCGTCCGGGAGATGTTCCGCGTCGCCGACGGCGAGGAGCTCGGGTACGGCGACCCGGAGCTGCGCGGCCACTCGATCGAGTTCCGGCTGAACGCCGAGGACGCCGGGCGCGGGTTCCTGCCCGCCGTCGGCACGCTGACCCGGTGGGAGCCGCCGACCGGCCCCGGCGTCCGGCTGGACACCGGGTACGGCGCCGGGCAGACCGTCCCGCAGGCGTTCGACTCCCTGATCGCGAAGCTGATCGTGACGGGGGCGACGCGCCGGCAGGCGGTCGAGCGGGCCCGCCGCGCGCTGGCCGAGTTCGTGATCGACGGGATGCCGACGGTGCTGCCGTTCCACCGCGCGGTGCTGGACGACGCGGCGTTCGTCCCCGAGGACGACGCGACGCCGTTCTCCGTCCACACCCGGTGGATCGAGACCGAGTTCGACAACCAGATCCCTCCCTACGAGACGCCCGTCGCCGGGGACGAGGACGAGGGCGGCCGGGAGCGCGTCACGGTCGAGGTCGGCGGACGGCGGATCGAGGTCGTCCTGCCCGCGGGTCTCGGCGCGTCCACGGCCCCGGGAGGCGGTGCCCAGCCCGCCAGGAAGCGCGGGGGCAAGAAGGGCGGCGGCGCGCAGGCGTCCGGTGACTCGCTGGTCAGCCCCATGCAGGGCACCATCGTCAAGATCGTCGTCGAGGACGGCGCGGCGGTGGAGGCCGGCGACACCATCGTGGTGCTGGAGGCGATGAAGATGGAGCAGCCGCTCACCGCGCACAAGTCCGGGACCCTCACCGGCCTGGTCGCCGAGGTCGGCCAGACCGTCTCCGCGGGCGCCGTCATCTGCGAGATCAAGGACAGCTGAGCCCGCCGGACGAGTCCGGCACGGCCGAGAAGGAGCCACCCCGTCCGGTTTCGGGCGGGGTGGTTTCCGGTCTGGGGGGCGGCCCCCATTGAACTCGGCCGCAAATACCTCTCGCGGAGGAAGCGATCCCGGCCTCCACGTGGGCAGACTGGGGACATGAGCACCGAGATCCGGGCCAACCAGGCGGCACGCCGGGGCGCCGTCTCGGCGATCATCGCCGCAGCGATCGCCGTTCCGGCGTTCGCCTTCACCGCCCCCGCACAGGCCGCCACGGAACAGTCCGCAACCACACGAACAGTCGCAGCACAGACAGCCGTCACGCACACGGCCATCGCCCAGACCGCCACGGCGCAGAGCCTCGCCGCGCCTCGGGCCGCGGCCGCCGACACGGTCGGGCAGATCGCCAACGCCCTGATCGACTCGCGGCTCTACGTGACGAGCGAGGCCGGGAACGTGCTGTCCCCGGCCGCCCAGAACCAGGTCAAGACCGCGCTGGCCGGTGACTCCGACGCCGACATCCGCGCCGTCGTCGTCAGCAACGACGTCACCGGGGAGCAGGTCAGGCAGCTGCTCCCGGCCGTCGCGCAGCGCGTCGGCGAGGGCGAGACGTATGTCGCGGTCACCGCCGACGGCAGCCGGATGGGAGCGATCTCCCAGAAGCTCGATCAGGCCGAGATCAACCAGCTGATCACGCGCACCAACGGCATGCCGCTGGAGGACCGGCTGACCCGGTTCGGCGAGCTCGCCGAGAACAAGGTCGACGAGAAGGCGCGGTCGAGCGCGATCGGCGGGTTCGTGACCCTCGGCGTGCTCATCATGGTGGCCGCGCTGGCGGCGAGCGCGTTCCTCGTGTCCCGGAAGCGGCAGCGCACCCGTGCGGCGCAGGAAATGGCCGACCTCAAGAGCGGCGTGGAAGAGGACGTGACGCTCCTCGGGGAGGACATCGCCCGCCTGGACCTCAACGTCATGGACAAGGACCTCGATCCCGACATCCGCGCCGACTACGAGCGCGCGATGAACTCCTACGACAGTGCGAAGACGGCGACCGAACGCGCCACCCAGCCGCAGGACATGCAGGAGGTCACGACCTCGTTGGAGGACGGCCGCTACTACATGACCGCGACGCGCGCCCGGCTCTCCGGCGACCCGATTCCCGAACGGCGTGCGCCGTGCTTCTTCAACCCGCAGCACGGGCCGTCCGTGAAGGACGTCACGTGGGCGCCGCCCGGCGGTGTCGCGCGTTCCGTCCCGGCGTGCCAGGCCGACGCCGACGCCGTCCTGCACGGGACCGACCCGGACGTCCGCATGGTGCCGTACGGCGGCGTCCGGCGCCCGTACTGGGACGCGGGCCCCGCGTACGGCCCCTACGCCGGCGGCTACTACCGCGGCTACGGCGGGATGGACCTGCTCGGCGGCATGATGATCGGCACCATGCTCGGCTCGATGATGGGCGGCGGCTTCGGCTACGGCGGCTACGGCGGCGAGGGCATGGGCGCGGAAGGCGGCGACATCGGCGGAGGCTGGGACTTCGGCGGAGGCGACTTCGGCGGGTTCGGCGGAGGCGGCGACTTCGGCGGCTTCTGAGCATCGGCGGCCTCTGAGCATCGCGGCCCGGATGCGGCGTGCCGCCCCTTGTCCAGAGGGGGCGGCACGCCGCGGGTCAGCGGAGCTCGGCGCCGACCGTGCCGCAGCGGCAGATCGGCAGGCCGGCGCGGACCGGGACCGTCGCGTCGGTGATGGAAACGAGGTCGGCGGCCACTCCCCATGGCCGGACCGCCTCGTTGACGCGCCGGACCAGATCGGCGTCGTCCCCGTCGGCCATCAGGGACGGCAGGTCCGCCAGGTCCCGGTCCGCTATCACAGCGCGCAGGGCGACCGCCGTGGTCTCCTGCGCGGCCGAGGACGGCGAGTCCGCTGCGGACGCGTACCTGACGGGGTCGTCGGCCCCCATCATCGCGAGCGCCTTGATGCGGACGGGCACGCCGTCCCTGGTGGTGGCCCTGAGCCAGATGTCGTGCGGCTGCATCCCCACGGGGACGCGCACGCCGGCGTCGGCGAGCGGGAGCAGGAACCGGAGCCCCGGCCCGCGGACACCGCGCGTCCTCCCGAACCGCCGGACGACGAGCCGTTCGGACGCCCCGACCCTCCGGAACCCGGAGGCGATGACCATGGCCACCAGGAGCCCGGCGACGATGACGAACGCCGCGCGGGCGCTCAGGAGGCCGTCCTGTGCGGCCAGGACTCCCGCCTGCTGCCCCACCTCGGCCTCCCTGGATCGTCGCCGGTATCCTCACCCTCCACCATCGGTGGTGGAACACCTCATCACCATCGGGCCGAGTGCTCATTTCGCGGGCGCACACCATGCAGACGAATCACCAGGCAGACGAATCACCCTGCAGACAAAGCACCCTGCAGACGGAACACGTCCCAGGCCGGGTGGCCGCCCTGATCGGAGAGCCGTGAATGCACAACAGGAGTGAGACCGGACCGGCGGCGGGCACCGGCGCCGGGGGCCGCGGCACCGAGCCGGGCGCCGGGCGGCCGCGGCGCCGGCCCAGGACTCCCGTGCCCGGCCTGTACTGGCGCATCCTCGGCATCAACGGGCTCATCTTCGTGATCGGCACCGCCATCCTGGCCTTCGCGCCCGTCACGGTGTCCTCGCCGGTGCTGCTGAGCGAGCTCGTCGTCCTGGCGATCGGCATCGCGCTGATGGTGGCGGCGAACGCGCTGCTGCTCCGCGCCAGCCTGGCGCCGCTGGACGGGCTCACTACGCTGATGGCGCGCCTGGATTCGCTGCGTTCCGGCGACCGGCTCGCGACGACCCCGAACCGCGACCTGTTCCGCCTGGTCGACCACTTCAACGCGATGCTCGACCGGCTGGAGGCCGACCGCAGCATCAGCACGGCCGTGGTCCTGGACGCGCAGGAGGCCGAGCGGCGCCGCATCGCCCAGGAACTCCACGACGAGATCGGGCAGAGCCTCACCGTGGTCCTGCTGGAGCTGAAATCGGTGGTGAACCGTGCGCCCGACGAGGTGGCGGAGGAGCTGCGCGGGGTTCAGGAGGTGGTCCGGTCGAGCCTGGACGAGGTGGGCCGGGTGGCCCGCCGGCTCCGTCCGGGCGTCCTGGACGATCTCGGCCTGACCAGCGCGCTCACCTCCCTCGCCGGGGACTTCTCCGCCACGGGCGGGCCGCGCGTGACACGCCGCGTCCAGACCGGCCTGGACGACCTCGGCCCCGACGTCGAGCTGGTGATCTACCGGATCGCGCAGGAGGGCCTGACCAACGTGTGGCGGCACTCCGGCGCCCGGAACGCGGAGCTGGCACTGGCACGCGACGACGACGGCCGGGTGATCCTGCGGGTCGTGGACGACGGCTCGGGGCCGCCCACCGAGTTCGGTTCCGGCATCCACGGGATGCAGGAACGCGCGATGCTCATCGGGGCGCAGCTCGACGTGGGTCCGGCCGATGGCGGCGGCACCGAGGTCAAGCTGGTCATCCCGCCGCCGGGTTCGCGGCGCGGCCAGTACCCCGCCAGAACCTGAGCCCGGCCCGGGGCGGGCGGGCCGGGGCGGGCGGCGGGGCTCAGGGCTCGACGAGGCCGACGCGGATGGCGTACTTGGTCAGCTCGAGCCGGTCGCGCATGCCGAGCTTGCCGAGGATGTTCGCGCGGTGCCGGTCGACGGTCTTGATGCTGATCGTCAGCATCTCGGCGATCTGCTTGGACGAGTAGCCCTCCGCGACCAGCTTGATGATCTCCTCCTCGCGCGGGGTGAGGAGGCTGTCGGGGCCGTCGCCGTCCCGGTCCCGGGCCAGGTACTCGCGGATCAGGGTGGTGACGGCACCGGGGTACAGGAACGGCTCGCCCCGCATTGCGGCGCGGCAGGCGTGCAGCAGGTCGCGGTCCGCGACGGACTTCAGCACGTAGCCGGACGCGCCGGCCTTGAGCGCCTCGAACAGGTACTGCTCGTTGTCGTACATGGACAGGATCAGCGTCCGCACGGAGGGGAACTGCCGGGAGATCTCCCGGACGGCCTGGAGCCCCGTCATGCGCGGCATCGCGATGTCGAGGATCGCGAGGTCGACCTCGGTGGCACCGCACGCCTCGATGGCCTCCGCGCCGTCGGCGGCCTCGGCGACGACGGTCAGGTCCGGTTCGGCGTCCAGGATCAGCCGGAGGCCGCGGCGCACCAGTGCATGATCATCGGCCAGCAGTATCCGGGTGCGGGTCTCCCGAGCGTGCACCGATCACCTCCGGTCTCGCCTCCATGGTAGGCAGGTCCCAGCTCATCCCGGACTGGGCGACCACAAATACATGGTTCCTCCCGCCCTATATGGGTGCTGGTCCCGATGCCGATGCGGTCCGCCGCCGCAAAGACTGGACAGCGTACGCAGAAAGGGGCGGACGCATGGCACAGCGATCTGGCATCGGACACGGTGCCCTGCCCAAGACGCCGCGGAGGCCGTCCTGCGACAGGACGCCCCCCGGCGTTAGGAGGAGGAACCTATCAGCCCTAGGAACCAGGCTCTCCGGAAGCCGAAAGGAAACCATGCAAGCGCGGGACATCGCCGTACAGGTGCCGACCGTGACACTCGGCGACTCGATCGCCCACGCGATCCAGGTCATGGCGCTCGGCCGCCTGCCCGGACTGATCGTCGTGGACGAGGAGCAGCGCCCCCGGGTCGTCCTGCCCGGGACGCAGGTGCTGAAGCTGGCGGTGCCCGCCGCCTATCACGAGGACCAGGCGCTGAGCCGCGCCGTGGACGAGGCGCACGCGGACGTGTTCTGGCAAGAGATAAGCGGCGACATGAGGGTAGGGGACTGTCTCGGAACACACACGGCCCGCCCGGTCAGCGTCAAACCGTCCGCCACACTGCTGGAGATCGCCACGCTGATGGCGCGGCACCGAAGCCCCCTGGTCGCGGTGGTCGACGAGGCTGGGCTGCTCGCGGGCGCGGTCATTCTGGACCGGCTCCTGTCGGCACTGGCGCTGACCAGGCCCGACGACTGAGGGACGCGCCGGGAGGGGACGCGCGCCCAAAAATCGCGCGCCCGGAAGGCGCACACCCCGACGGCACACCGTCCGGCCGCACCCGGTCCAACGGCACGGCGGGCGTCCGCACACGGTTCATCCGTAAACGGTTCATCCGCACACCGGTCACTTGCGCACCGGTCATCCGCACACCGCTTGACGGCACTTCGCTCGACGGCGCTCGGGAAGGGGACGCGCCATGAGCGCCGTAGCCGCGCTCGCCATCTTCGTCGTGGCGTTCTTCTTCATCGCGACGGAGAAGATCGACAAGGTCAAGGTCGTCCTCGTCACAGCCGGCCTGATGACGGTGCTCGGGCTCACCGCGGGCGCCGACGTGTTCTTCTCCGAGCACCAGGGGATCGACTGGAACGTCATCTTCCTGCTGCTCGGCATGATGATCGTCGTCGGCGTCATCAAGGACACCGGGCTGTTCGAGTACCTGGCGATCTGGGCGGCCAAGCGCTCGAAGGGGAGACCGTACCGGCTGCTGGTGATGCTGATGGCCATCACCGCGGTGGCCTCGCCGTTCCTGGACAACGTCACCACGATCATGCTGGTGGCGCCGGTGACGGTGGTGGTCTGCAACCGGCTGCGCATCCCGGCCCAGCCGTACCTCATCGCCGAGGTGCTGGCGTCCAACATCGGCGGCGCCGCCACCCTGATCGGGGACCCGCCGAACATCATCATCGCGAGCCGGGCGGGGTTGACGTTCAACGACTTCCTCATCCACATGACGCCGATCGTGGTGATCGTTTTCGTCACGTTCGTGGTGATGTCGCGGTGGATCTTCCGCAAGGCGTTCACCTACGACGAGCGGTACGTGGCCGAGGTGATGGCGCTGGACGAGCGCAAGGCGATCACCGACCACGGGCTGCTGGTGCGGTGCCTGGTCGTGCTGGGCCTGATCGTCGTCGGTTTCTCGCTGCACTCGGTGCTGGGCGTGGAGCCGTCGATCGTGGCCCTCGTCGGCGCGGGCGTCATGCTGCTGGTCACGAAGGTCGAGGTGTCGGACGTCCTCAGAGAGGTCGAATGGGGCGTCCTGGTGTTCTTCATGGGCCTGTTCGTGATGGTGGCGGCCCTCGGGCACACCGGCGTCATCGAGAACATCGGCACGTGGGCCGCGGACGCGATCGGCGACAACTACTTCGCCGCCGCAACCAGCCTTGTGTTCGGTTCCGCAGTGCTGGGCGCGTTCTTCGACAACATCCCCTACACGGCTACGATGGCGCCGATCGTGGAGGGGATGGCCGCCGGGGCCGACCCGCAGACCGCCGACGCGCTGTGGTGGTCGTTCGCGCTGGGCGCCGACTTCGGCGGGAACGGGACGGCCGTCGCCGCGAGCGCCAACGTCGTCGCGATCGGCATCGCCGCCAGGACCGGTCACCCGATCAGTTTCTGGCAGTTCACCCGCTACGGGGTGGGCGTCACGGTGGTGAGCACCGTGATGGCGTGGGTGTACGTGGCCCTGCGCTACTTCTAGCGGCCGGGTCGCCCGCCCAGGAGGCCGGGCACGTCTCTCAGTAGGCGTGCTCGGCCATCAGGCGGCGGGACGCCTCGGTGATGCTCCCCGACAGCGACGGGTAGACCGCGAACGTCTGGGCCACCTGGTTGACCGTCAGGTGCTGCTGGACGGCGATCGACACGCCCAGGATCAGTTCGCTCGCCCGCGGCGCCACGATGACGCCGCCGAGGATGATCCCGGTGGACGGGCGGCAGAACAGCTTGACGAAACCGTCCTCGAAGCCCTGCATCTTGGCCCGCGCGTTGGTGAACAGCGGCAGCATGACCGTCCGGGCGTTGACGTCCCCGGAGTCGACCATATGCTGCGTCACGCCGACCGACGCGACCTCCGGGTCGGTGAAGATGTTGGACGCGACCCAGCCGAGCTTCAGCGGCTGCACGGCCTCGCCCAGCGCGTGCCACATGGCGATGCGCCCCTGCATGCCGGCGACCGACGCGAGCATCAGGACGCCGGTGCAGTCGCCGGAGGCGTAGATGTTGGAGACCGACGTCCGCGACACCTTGTCGACCTCCACGAAGCCGCGCGCGTCGCACCGGACGCCGACCTCCTCAAGGCCGATGCCCGTCGTGTTCGGCACCATCCCGACGGTCATCAGGCAGTGCGTGCCCTCGACCTTCGTGCCGTCCTCCAGCGTGACGATCACGCCGTTGCCGGACCGCTCCACCCCCGCCGCCCTGGACCGCGACATGACGTTCATCCCGCGCCGCAGGAACACCTCCTGGAGGACGGCCGCGGCGTCGGCGTCCTCGGTCGGCAGTATCCGGTCGCGCGACGACACCAGCGTGACCTTCGATCCCAGCGACAGGTAGGCCCCGGCCAGTTCGGCGCCCGTCACACCGGACCCGACGACGATCAGGTCTTCGGGCAGTTCCGGCAGGTCGTACAGCTGGCGCCAGTCCAGGATGCGTTCGCCGTCCGGTTCCGCGCCGGGCAGCACGCGCGGCGTCGCCCCGGTCGCGATGAGCACGATGTCGGCCCCGATGTGCCGGTCGCCGACCGCGACCACATGCGGTTCGACCAGCCGCGCCTCACCACGGACGATCTTGACTTCCTCGTAGGCGAGCCGTTCGGCCACGTCGAACGACTGGGCCCGCGCGAGGTCCTTCACGCGGGTGTTGACGGTGGCGAGGTCGGCCTCCAGGGCCCCGACGATGCCGTCCGGGCCGCCGTTGAAGCGCAGGCCGAGGCCCGCCGACTCGGACATGACGGAGATCCGGGTCGAGGTGGCGATGAGCGTCTTGGAGGGCACGCAGTCGGTGAGCACGCAGGCGCCGCCCGGACCGTCGCGTTCGACGACGGTCACGTCGGCGCCGAGCTGCGCCGCGACGAGCGCGGCCTCGTAACCGCCCGGGCCCCCTCCGATTATCACGATGCGGGTCACATCTTCCATTCTTTCCTACTCCCGGCAGTGAAAAGTCCCGCCGCGGACCGGTTTTCGCCGCACATCCGCAGGACGGGCGCGTCGCGGCGCCTCATTTGGGGCCGGCCGCCCGATATCCGGATACGCGCCGCCCGCAATCCGCGCTTCGCTCCGGCCGGGGCGTGCGCGTGAGTTAGCCTTGGCCAACGTGGCACTGTACGCGGCGTACGCCTCCAACATGGATCCCGAGCAGATGGCGAGCCGGGCTCCGCATTCGCCCATGCGCGGCACCGGCTGGCTGGCCGGGTGGCGGCTGACCTTCGGCGGGCAGGACAAGCACTGGGACGGGGCCCTCGCGACGGTCGTCGAGGACGGTTCCGAGCAGGTCTTCGTCGTCATGTACGACGTGCCCGCCTGGGACGAGAAGGAGCTCGACGCCTGGGAGGGCGCCGCGCTCGACGTCTACCGCAAGATCAGGGTCCGGGTGCAGACGCTCGACGGCGACGCGCTGTGCTGGCTGTACGTCCTGGACGACTACGAGGGCGGGCTCCCGTCCGCGCGCTACCTCGGCATCCTCGCGGACGCGGCGGAGAAGGCCGGAGCACCCGACGACTACGTCAAGGAGCTGCGCACTCGTCCCTGCAAGTCGCTGGGAGACTGACCCACGGGCGGCCCGCAGAGGGCGCGGCGATCACGCCTGTAGTGTCGGCGATGTGAGCAACGACGCTTTTGCACTGGCGCGGAGCGCCGCGGACGAGCTGCGCGCCCGCACGTCCATCGACTCCTTCGACGTCGCCCTCGTGATGGGCTCCGGCTGGGTCCCCGCCGCCGACGCGCTCGGCGAGCCCGCCGCCGAGCTGCCGGTGACGGAACTGCCGGGGTTCGCGCCGCCCGCCGTCGAGGGCCACGCGGGACGCGTCCGCGTCGTCGAGGTCGGCGGGCGCCGCGCCCTGGTGTTCCTCGGCCGGACGCACCTGTACGAGGGACGCGGCGTCGACGCGGTCGTGCACCCCGTCCGGACGGCGCTGGCCGCCGGGGTGACGACGATGGTGCTGACCAACGCGGCGGGCGGGCTGCGGCCCGAGCACCAGCGGGTCGGTGACCCGGTGCTGATCACCGACCATCTGAACCTGTCGGGCGCGAACCCGCTGAGCGGCGCGGCGTTCCTCGATCTGACCGAGGCGTATTCGGCGCGGCTGCGGGCCCTCGCGAAGGAGGCCGACCCGACGCTGTCGGAGGGCGTGTACGCGGCGTTCCGCGGCCCGACGTACGAGACGCCCGCCGAGATCCGGATGCTGCGCACGCTGGGCGCCGACATGATCGGGATGTCGACCGTGCTGGAGACGATCGCGGCCCGGCAGGGCGGCGCGGACGTCCTCGGGATCTCGCTGGTCACCAACATCGCGGCCGGGCTGTCGGACGAGCCGCTCGACCACGAGGAGGTCCTCGCGGCGGGACGCGCGTCCGCCGGCCGCATGGGCACCCTGCTCGGCACCGTCCTGGCCAAGTTGTGAAATCGCGGGTCGTGGAGAAGACCAAAATATGAGCGAAGCGAACCGGGGGTGTGGGGTCGCCTCCCACGAGGGGCGGGTATGAGCGATCTGCGGGCACAGGCGGAGGAGTGGCTGGCACAGGACCCCGACCCGGGCACCCGCGCCGAACTCCGGGCGATCCTGGACGAGGGCGACGACCAGGCCCTCGCGGACCGGTTCGGGGCGCGGCTGGAGTTCGGGACGGCCGGGCTGCGGGGCGAGCTGGGCGCCGGGCCGAACCGGATGAACCGGGTGACGGTGATGCGCGCCGCCGCCGGGCTCGCCGCCCGCCTCCCTCGCAGCGGCCGGGTGATCATCGGGTTCGACGCGCGGCACGGCTCGCGGCGGTTCGCCGGCGACACGGCGGCCGTGCTCAGCGGGGCGGGCCTGCGGCCGGAGGTGTTCGCCGACCCGGTTCCGACACCCGTCCTGGCCCATTTCACCCGGACGTTCGACGACGTCGTGGCGGGCGTCATGGTGACGGCCAGCCACAACCCGCCGCGCGACAACGGCTACAAGGTGTACTGGGCGGACGGGGCGCAGATCGTCCCGCCGCTGGACGCGGAGATCTCCGCCGCGATCGACGCCGTCGGCCGCGTGGACGAGCTGCCGCTCGGCGCGGAATGGCCCGTCCACGGCGACGCCGGCCTCTACCTGGACGCGGTGTCGTCGCTGCGGCTCGGCGACGACCGCGACATCTCCGTCGTGTACACGCCGATGCACGGGGTGGGACGGGACGTCCTGCTCCAGGCGTTCGACCGGGCCGGATTCCCCGCCCCCATCGTCGTCCCCGAGCAGGCCGCACCCGACCCGGACTTCCCGACCGTCGACTTCCCCAACCCGGAGGAGCCGGGCGCGCTGGACCTGGCGCTGCGGCTGGCGGACGCCCGCGGCGCCGACCTCGTGATCGCCAACGACCCCGACGCGGACCGCTGCGCGGTCGCCGTCCCGGCGGGCGGCGGCTGGCGGACGCTGACCGGCGACGAGCTCGGCGGGCTGCTGGCCGAGCACGTCCTGCGGCACACCACCGGCGATGACCGCCTGGTCGTCACCACGATCGTGTCGTCGTCGCTGCTGCGCTCGATCGCGGCGGCGCACGGGGCCGGGTTCGCCGAGTCCCTCACCGGCTTCAAATGGATCATGAAGGCGGGCCGTCCGGGCGGGCGGCTCGTGTTCGGCTACGAGGAGGCGCTCGGCTACAGCGTCGGCGACGACCGCGGCGTGCTCGTCAACGACAAGGACGGCATCGGCGCCGCCCTCGCCGTGGCCGCGCTCGCCGCCGGCGCCCGCCGCGACGGCCGCACCCTGCTCGATCTCCTGGACGACCAGGCCCGCGAACACGGCCTGCACGCCACATCCCAGCTGTCCATCAGGGTTAGAGACCTCTCCCTGATCACATCAATGATGGCCCGCCTGCGGGCCGATCCCCCGGAGCGGCTGGGCGGACGGCCCGTCACGTCGTTCGACGACCTCTCGCACGGCGCGGACGGCCTGCCGCCGACCGACGGCCTGCGGTTCCGCCTGGACGGAGGTTCACGGGTGGTCATCCGCCCATCGGGGACAGAGCCGAAACTCAAGTGCTACCTGGAGGTCGTCCTGCCCGTCGACGACGACATCGCGACGGTCCGCGCGCGCGCCTCCGCGGAGTTGGACGCCCTCCGCGCCGACCTCTCCGCGATCCTGGGGTGACGGCTGCTCAGGTGACGGCGCCCACGATGGCGAGCACGACCAGCACCGCCGCGGGAACCGCCAGCGACGCCACCGCCGGGACGGACCATCGCACCGTTCCCCGCACCGGCTCCTTCTTCCCGGACTCCGCCTTGGCCGCGGCGGCCTTGTCCGGTGCCCCCGACCTGGTCTTCGGACGCTGACGGTCGAGGATCTCGTTCAGCCGCTGGGCCGCGAACGCAGCGGGCGTCCGTCCACGCAGATCGAGGCCCGCCGTCTTGCTCTCCTGTTTGCGGGCGCGGGCCTCCGCCTTGGCCTGGGCGCGCGGCGACGTCTGGTGAACCCAGGCCCGCGTCTCCAGCTCCGTCCCGTCGGGGCCGGTGAAGCGCACCGCCACCGCGTTGCCGCCCTGGATCCCGCGGACCGCGCCCCACGGCACCCGGACCTCCCGCAGCGGGTTGCGGACCGTGACGCCGTCATCGTCCCCGACGATCGCGGGCCGCAGCCCCACCGCGTACGCGATCCCGCAGCCCAGCAGCAGCACCACGCCGATGCCGAGCGTCATCAGGGAGTAGTCGGCGTCGCCGGTGATGCCGAACACCAGGTCGGCGATGTTCAGCGCCGCGAACACCAGCCACGCGTACGCCGCGATGCGCCCGCCGGTCGAACGAATGGTCATGGCTCGATCATGCCAGGGGCCGGGCGCCGCTCCACTTGAGCTGCGCGAAACCGGGCTTGATCACCCCGTTGATCAGTTCGAGCCGCTCGTTGAACGGCGCGAACGCCGATTTCATCGCGTTCACCGTGAACCACTGCAGATCGTCCCACCCGTATCCGAACGCCTCGGCGAGCTGCGCGAACTCGTTCGACAGCGTCGTCCCGCTCATCAGCCGGTTGTCGGTGTTCACCGTGACGCGGAAGCTCAGCCGCCGCAGCAGCCCGATCGGATGCTCCGCGATCGACTTCGCCGCGCCCGTCTGGATGTTGGACGTCGGGCACATCTCCAGCGGGATCCGCTTGTCCCGGACGTAGTCGGCGAGGCGGCCGAGCCTGGCGTCGTCCCCGTCCACCTCGATGTCGTCGATGATCCGCACGCCGTGCCCGAGCCGGTCGGCGCCGCACCACTGGATCGCCTGCCAGATCGACGGCAGCCCGAATCCCTCGCCCGCGTGAATGGTGAAGTGCGCGTTCTCCCGCTGGAGGTACTCGAACGCGTCCAGGTGGCGGGTGGGCGGGTACCCGGCCTCGGCGCCCGCGATGTCGAAGCCCACGACGCCCGCGTCCCGGTACCGGACGGCCAGCTCCGCGATCTCCATGCTCCGCGCCTGGTGCCGCATCGCCGTCACCAGCGTCCCGACGCGGATCCCGAAGTCCTCGCGGCCCCGCGCGAACCCGTCCAGGACGGCCTCGACGACCTGCTCCAGCGACAGCCCCGTAGTGAGATGCTGCTCGGGCGCGTACCGGACCTCCGCGTAGACGATCCCGTCTGCGGCGAGGTCCTCCGCGCACTCGTACGCCACCCGCGTGAGCGCCTCGGCGGACTGCATCACCCCGACGGTGTGGGAGAACGTCTCCAGGTAGCGCTCCAGCGACCCCGAGTTGGCGGCCGCCTCGAACCATTCTCGGAGATTGTCCGCGTCGGTGGCCGGCAGGTCCGCGTATCCGGACTCCCGCGCGAGGTCGACGATGGTCCCGGGCCGCACACCGCCGTCCAGGTGGTCGTGCAGCAACACCTTCGGCGCGCGCCGAATGTCCTCAAGAGTCGGCCGAACGTTCATCCCTAGACGCTACCCGCCCGCGGGGCCCACCGCCTCGTCAATTCACGCCAAGCCCCGGGCGCGTCACGCAGCCGGGGCATTGACGCCGTATGACCGCTTCGCCGGAGGTCAGGGCTTGCGCGCGACGCCGACGAACGCGTCCATCTCGGGGGCCTGCGCACCGGACGGCGCTGTGCCCGGCGGGTACCAGCGGCCCACCGACACCACGCCGGGTTCGACCAGTTCCAGGCCGGCGAAGAACGCGGTGAGCCGTTCGGGGGTGTGCAGATGGACCGGCGGGTTGCCGAACGCCTCGTTGTAGGCGGCGGCGGCGCGCTCCATGTTCTCCGGCTTGACGACGTTGGTGTTGACGGAGATCGCCAGGTGGCTGCCCGCGCATGTCGCGTCCATGAACCTGTCGATCAGGGCCTTGGCGTCGGCGTCGTCCGCGATGTGGATGAGGACGCCGAGCATCATGACCCCGACGGGCTTGCTGAAGTCGAGCGTCTCGGCCGCGGCGGCGAGGACCTTGCCGGGGTCGTGCATGTCGGCGTCGATGTAGTCGGTCGCGCCTTCCGGGGAGCTGGTGAGCAGCGCGCGGGCGTGCGCGAGCACGATCGGGTCGTTGTCGACGTACACGATGCGGGACTCGGGGGCGGCGCGCTGCGCGACCTCGTGGGTGTTGTCGGCCGTCGGAAGACCGGTGCCGACGTCGAGGAACTGGCGGATTCCGCACTCGCGCACCATGTACTCGACGGCACGCCCGAGAAATGCCCGATTGTGTCGCATCTGGTCAACAAAGTCGGGTTCAGCCTGAATGACCTGTTCACCGACCATGCGGTCGATGTCGTAGTGGTCCTTGCCGCCGAGCCAGAAATTGTAAATGCGGGCGGAATGCGGCACGTCGGCGCGGATCACGTCCTGGGTCGGGGCGTCGGCGGAAGGGTTCTCATCAGCGGTCATGCTCGGAGCGTACGACGAATTAGACCGATTTGTGGAGTTTTTTGATCTTCGAATCGGGGTCCACGATCCCTTGCAATCGCCCCTCGACCGGGCGGGCCGCCCGGCCGGCACGATTCCATGCTCCGGGCGGCCCGCACAGGCGAACTCAGGCCTTGGCGTACTCTTCCGCCGCGCCTCCGAAGTCGAGGGCCACGCATGGCTCGTCCCCGATGACCCAGGCGTCATGGCCGGGCGCCACGACGAAGACGTCCCCTGGTCCGACCTCTCCCTCGGAGCCGTCCCGCATCTGGATGCGCAGCCGCCCCTGGATGATGTTAACCCTTGTGGTCCGCCTCGCACAGGTCCGTGCCCATGATGTCCTTCAGCGACTCCGTCCAGCGCCATCCGGGCTCGAACGTCGCCTTGCCGAACAGAAGGCCCGACAACTGGACGACCTCCAGGTGCCCCCGCGGGAAGTCCCTTCGCTCGTCCGGCTTCTCGATGCTCTTGATCTCAGTCATGATGGGTCCCCCTTTCACCATCACCTTTCACGCTTGCACCGCCCCTGACCAGCGTCAAGAGAGGGCCCAAGCGGGTTGCCGCCCGCCGCCCCGGCCGCCGCGGGGCCGGCCGGGCAGGGGCGCGCCGATGCGCGGCAGGCCGCCGCCGTGCCCCGGAAAGCGATCCGGCGTTCGCGCGAAGTACCGGTGTAAGCCATCGAATTCCGCTCCGGAGGCACGGCATGAGAGAGACACGGATTTGAGCGCCGGCGTGGACGGGCACCTGACGGACGCCGACCTCGCCGCCCGCTTCCAACGCGACCCAGAGCTGTTCACCGCCGTCTACGACCGCCACTACCGCGACGTCTACCGGTACGTGGCAGGGCGCCTGGACGTGCACGCAGGCGAGGACGTCGCCGCCGAGACGTTCCTCACGGCGTTCGCCAAGCGCGACCGGTTCGACCCGGGGCGCGGCGAGCTTCGGCCCTGGCTTTTCGGCATCGCCACCAACCTGGTGGCCCGGCACCGCCGCGCGGAGGCCCGGCACTACCGGGCGCTGGCGGCGGTGCCCGAGCCCGCCGACGCGGGCCACGAGAACCACGTGGTCGCCTCGGTCGCCGCCCAGCGCATGAGGCCCGAACTCGCGGCGGCGCTGACGGGCCTGTCACGCGGGGAACGCGACGTCGTCCTCCTCGTGGCGCTGGGCCAGCTCACCCACGAGGAGGTCGCGCAGGCGCTCGGGATCTCCTACGGGACGGTCGGCTCCCGCCTGAACCGCGCCCGCAAGAAGCTCAACGAAGCCATCGACAGGGAGGCGTTCCATGGATGACCTGCAGACGCTCGCCACCGCGCTGCGCAAGCCCGACCCGTCCCCCGAGGCGGTCGACGAGGGGCGCCGCCGGCTCCAGGACGCGATGCGGCGCCGCCCGTCCCGCAGGCGCACGACCGGCTGGTTCGCCGCCGGCCTGAGCGTCGCCGGCGCCGCCGCGTCCGCGACGGTCGTCCTCGTCTCCGGGACGGCCGAGCCCACCGCTCCGCCCGGCGGGCCTCCGTCCCCCCTGTCGGCCGAGCAGGTCCTTCTCGCCGCCGCCACCTCCGCCGAGCGCACTCCCGAGGGCACGGGCGCCTACTGGCACGTCAGGATCGTGCAGCAGAAGCCGGAGACCGACGCGCAGACCCGCCTGATCCGTGAGCGCTGGACCACCCGCACCGGCGAGACATGGCAGCGGCACAGCGTGAAGACGGGCGGAAAGATTCTCAAATCGCCGGTCCGGTCCGTGGTCATGCTCGGCGGCGTCCCGGCGAACTTCCAGGAGATTCAGAAGCTGCCGGCAGACCCCGGCGCGCTCAAGGCGAGGATCGCCGAGGCCGCCCGGCGGTCCAAGCTCCGGACCAGCGCGGGCGAACTGACCGAGGCCGACCGGGAGAGGCTGCTCTTCCTGGACCTTGTGTCCCTGGTCACCACCGTCCCCGCCCCGCCCGGGGTGCGTGGTGCCGCCTTCCGCGCGATCGCCTCCTACCCCGGCGTGAAGAGCATGGGGAAGGTCGACGGCGGCCGGGGGCTGCGGTTCCCCGTCTCCGGCGGTCACGAGGCCAGGCTGGTCGTGGACCCGGAGACCGGCCAGGTGCGCAGCACCAACTTCTACGCCGCGCCCGGCGGCCCGACCGTCTGGTCGCCCCGCACCATGACGATCAGTGCCTCCTGGACCGACACGCTCCCCGGCTGACGGACGCGGCCGGGGGACGCTGCCCGCGCGTCCCCCGGCCGGCGCCGTCAGCGGCTCAGGCGCTGGTAGCGGCGGACGGCCAGGGGCAGGAAGACCGCCGTGATGACGATCGGCCAGACGAGCGCCATCAGGAGCGCGTTCTGCTCGATCCAGGTGTCCCCGACCGCCGCCGGGTTGCCGAACAGTTCGCGGGACGCCGTCACCGTGGAGGAGACCGGGTTCCACATCGCGATCGTGCCCAGCCAGTCCGGCATGAGGGACGGCGCCACGAACGCGCTGGAGATCATCGCGAACGGGAACGCGACCGCGAACAGGCTTCCGGCGGCCTCCTCGTTCGGCACCAGGAGCCCGAGGAGCACCCCGATCCAGATCAGCGCGAAGCGGAGCAGGAGGAACAGGCCGAAGGCGGCGAGGGTGCCGAGGACGCCGGCGCTGGAGCGCCAGCCGATCGCCAGTGCCGTGAGGGCCAGGACGGCGAGGTCGAGCGTCGCACCGATCAGGTCGCCGAAGCCCCGACCGGTGACGACGGCCGAAGGCGCCATCGGCATCGACCGGAACCTGTCGGTGACGCCGCGCGCGCTGTCGTAGACGACGACGTACGCGGTGTTCATGAAGCCCATCGCCATCGTCATGCCGAACATGCCCGGCATCAGGAACTCGCGGTAGTCGCCGCCCCCGGGAACCGACATCGCGCTGCCGAAGACGTACCCGAACAGCAGCACCGAGACGATGGGGAACCCCAGCTGCCAGGCGATGTTGCTGGGCTGCCGGACGTAGTGGGTCAGGCCGCGAAGGACGATCGTCCAACTGTCGGCGACGGCCCAGTAGAGGCGCGTGCCGAGTCCTTCGTCGGCGGCCGTCCTGCTTTCGACGCTCACGCCTCCACCCTTTCCTTCGCCTTTTCCTTCTTGTCGGCGTGGTGTCCGGTGAGGCGCAGGAACACCTCGTCCAGCGTCGGACGCCGTAGCCCGATGTCCTCCACGTCGATGCCGTCGTCCTGGAGCGTGCGCGCGACCTCGGTCAGCGCGGCCACGCGTTCGGCGACCGGCGCGTGGACCCGTGCCGCGGCCTCGTCGATCTGCGGCTCGGCGGACGCGACGCGGGCGACCACGGCCGCCGTCGCGGACAGGGTCGCGGGGTCGCGCACCACCACCTCGATGCGGTCGCCGCCGATCAGCTGCTTCAGCGACCGGGGCGAGCCGTCCGCGATGACCCGGCCGTGGTCGAGGACGGCGATGCGCCCGGCGAGCTGGTCCGCCTCGTCCAGGTACTGCGTGGTGAGCAGGACGGTCGTGCCCTGCGCGACCAGCGACCTGACCGACTGCCACACCTCGTTCCGGCCGCGCGGATCGAGGCCGGTGGTCGGCTCGTCCAGGAACAGGACGTCCGGCGCCAGGATCATGCTGGCGGCGAGGTCGAGCCGGCGGCGCATCCCGCCGCTGTACTCCTTGAGCCCCTTGTCGGCGGCCTCCACCAGGTCGAACCGCTCCAGCAGCTCGTCGGCGCGCTCCGCCGCCCGCTTCTTGCCCAGATGGAACAGCCTGCCGAACATGCGCAGGTTCTGCCGCCCCGTCAGGACCTCGTCCACCGCGGCGTGCTGCCCCGCCAGCCCGATCCGGCGGCGCACCTGCCGGGCCCGGGTGGCCACGTCCAGCCCGGTGACCTCGGCTCGCCCGCCGTCCAGCCGGACGAGCGTGGCCAGGATGCGCACGGCGGTCGTCTTGCCCGCGCCGTTCGGGCCGAGCAGCCCGTACACCATGCCCTTCGGCACCGCGAGGTCGAAGCCGTCGAGCGCCTGCTTGTCCCCGTAGTTCTTGCGGATCCCTTCGGCGAGGATCGCGTCGTCGGCCATGCCGCCTCCTGTTCCAGCAATTTGGGTACACGATACACTAATTCGCGTACACCATACTCTAAGTGGGGACGATAACGTCTGTACGGCGGCGCAAGCCGGTGCCGCACAGGCAGGAGCAGGGCGAACGATGACGACGGAGCATGGCGACGGCCGCGACCTCGGCTTGAGTCTGAAGCTGCTGTGGGGCGACAGGACCCGCCCGGCCCGCGGACGCCCGCCCACGCTCAGCCTCGACCGGATCGTCGCGGCGGCCGTCGAGGTCGCCGACGAACTCGCCGAGACCGAGGGCCTCGAAGCGCTGTCCATGCGCGCCATCGCGACCCACCTGGGCGTCGGGACGATGTCGCTCTACCGCTACGTCCCCGGCAGGAGCGAGCTGCTGGACCTCATGCTCGACCACGTCATCGAGGTCCCCGAGCAGGACGGGGAGGACGGCTGGCGGGAGGTCCTGACGGCCGAGGCCCACCAGTACTGGCGGCTGTGCATGGACCACCCCTGGTACCCGTTCGTGGACCAGAGCCGTCCGCTCCTCGGCCCCAACGGCCTGCGCGGCCTCGACCGGCTCTTCCGCCTGCTGCGTCCCGCCGGCATCGACGACCGGGCGTTGATGATGATGATCGGCGCCCAGCACGACTACGTGGACGGCGTCGCGCGCAGCTACATCAACGAACGCCGCGCCGAGAAGCGGACCGGCGTCAGCAACGAGGAGTTCTGGCAGGCCCAGGCCCCGACGCTCGAGGACGCGATGAACAGCGGCGCCTTCCCGACCATGGCCGCCCTGTCCGAGGACACCTTCGACTTCTCCTTCGAGCAGCTCTTCGAGTTCGGCCTGACCAGCCTCCACGACGGCTTCGCGGCCTTCATCGACAAGCCCCGCTGACCCCCGCCGCGCAACTCACACCGGGAACTCCGCGCGGACCCGGAACCCGCCGCCCGCCGCCGGCCCTCCGCAGCGCCGCCTCCTCCCGGGTCCGCTCGGCCTCGGCCGACCGCCACGAGCGCGACCGCAAGCCCGCACGCCCACGACAGGTCGGCGTGCTTCCTCGGCTTCATCACATGCCGACGGTAATCGCCGCCCGAAGCCGCGTCTTCCTGCCGGCGGACGAGGCCGCCGGTACTCCTCCCGCAGTAGGCGGCGCCTGCGCTACCGCAGGCGTCCTACTCCCCCGACGATCGTCCACGGCAGTTCCGGCAGGCCGGCCGCGCCGCCTCCGAGGGCCGGACGCCACTCCCGCACGTCGACCAGCCCGGGGTCGACCAGGTCGAATCCGTCGAAGAACTCCCCGATCCCGGCCCGCGTCCGGGGTGTGAGCGGCGCGCCCGAGGCGCGGAAGCCCCGCTGCGCCGCCTCCATGATCTCGCCGGGCGACTCGCTCGCGGTGTGCGAGAGGACCAGGTGGCTGCCCGGGGCCATCTTCGCGCGCAGCCGGGCGACGATGCCGTGGGGGTCGTCGTCCGGGCCGACGAAGTGCAGGATGGCCACCAGGAGCACGGCCACTGGCTCACTGAAGTCGATCAGGCCGAGGACCTCTGGATCGGCCAGGATCTCTTCCGGCCGGCGAAGGTCGCGTTCGGCGACCCGCACGGTGTCCGCGGTGCTCAGCAGGGCCCGCGCGTGCGCCACGACGACCGGGTCGTAGTCCACGTAGACGACACGGCTGTCCGGGGCGACCGCGCCCGCGACCTGATGGACGTTCTGCTGAGTGGGCAGCCCCGCCCCGATGTCGATGAACTGCCGGATGCCCTGTTCGGCGGCCAGGAACCGCACCGCCCGTCCGAGGAACTCGCGGTTCGCCCGCGCGGTCAGCGGAGCCGTCGGATTCGCGTTGACCATCTCCTCGCCGACCCGCCGGTCCGCGAGGTAGTTGTCCTTGCCGCCGAGCATGAAGTCGTAGATCCGGGCGCCGTTGGGGACGGCGGCGTCCACGCCTTCCGGGGGTTCTTCCACTTCGGCCACGGGCACTCCTCGATCAATTGAGGATGATCCTAGAACGCACCTCAAGCCTCGCGCCCGTGCTTCTGCGCGCTTGCGAGGTCAGGCGACCTCGACGCCGGTGTAGGCGCGTTCGAGGCGGCCCGCGGTGAGGTCGTCGTCATCGATCCAGAACGAGATGTTCACGACCTCGCCCCAGTCGATGCCGTCCACACCCTCCAGCTGGAGCAGCGGGCGTTGGCCGCCCGCACCGTCCCCTCCGCCGTCGTGCCAGCCCAGCAGCCGGTAGTCGACCTCCGGGAGAACGTCGGCCAGCGCGCTCACGGCGTCCATGGCGTCGATGAGGTCGTGGTCCCCCGGCAACCTGTCGATCGCCCGGCTGAAGGAGACGGGCAGCGACGGGGTCCGGGCTGCGGCGAGCGGGAGCGGGGGGATGACGGGCGTGTCCGGGGGCGCGGGACGTCCGGGCGCGTCGCCCGGCACGTGCAGGAGGCAGACATCGTCGGCGGAGACGGCGCCGAAGGTGTCGTCGTAGAAGAACAGCAGGAGCCCGTCACGCGGGAGGGGCCATTCGTCGCCGAGCAGCGGATGCAGGGCCGCGCAGTCGAGCTGCGCCACGAGTGTCCGCGGTCGCCCGCCGGCCGCCGGCCACCCGGCCTCCGGGGGAAGGGGCGGCAGGCCCCCGAGGCGCGTCGCCCCGCATCCCGGGCCGTCGGCGGGCGCGAGCGCGAGCGACGGGCGCAGCAATCCCAGCGCCTGGCGCGCGATCTGTGGGCTGGGGGCGTTGTCGGCGGCCTCGGCGAGCCGGGCGCGCAACTCCTCGTCCAGGACGATCTCCATGCCCGCCGAGTCTGCCACCACCGCCGGTCCGGCCGTGCTCAGTCAGGTACGGGGAACGCGACCGGGCTGCGGTGCCCATCGCGGTCGACGGCGCGGACGCCGAAGAAGACGTTGTCCTTGGACAGGTCGATGCCGACCTCGGTCACGTCCCCCACGGGGATCACATGCGTCCAGTCGGGGCTGGTCGTCTCCCTCCACACGACCTCGTATCCGGCGAGGTCGGGTTCGGTGCCGCGGTCCCAGGCCAGGTCGGTGTCGTTGGTGAGCCGGTCGGTGAGGACGCGGGCGTTCTTGGGCGTCCCCGGGGCCTGGGCGAGCGACCACAGGGCGGCGGCGTTCACCCTGGCGACGCGGGCGATGTAGGCGAAGTCGCAGAACTCGGGCAGGTCGCCGTACTGCGTCCCGTCCTCCACCCGGACGTCCTGGTGCTGGTGCGCGAAGTTCTCGTGGGGCTCGGTGAAGCGGGCGGCGGGATAGTCCTGCTCCAGGTAGCCGATGTGGTCGCCGCCGCGCAGATAGCGGTCGCGGCGGTAGATCGTCCGGATGCGCATGCCGGTGGCGTGGTTGTCGGCGACGGACGCGACGAACCGGGCGAGCTGACGGGCGGGAGAGTCGTTCTCGCCGCCCACCGCGCGCCGCACGTTCGCCTCCTCCGGAGTCTCGGCGGTGGGGACGCCCTCGGCGAACAGACGCAGGGAACGGGGGTCGCGGGTCCCGTCGTCGGCGGTGCTGCTGCCCACGATGTCGTTGGTGAACATCGCCTGCACGTCGGCCCCGGCGGACTTGTACTGCTTCGCCTGGTACCTGGAGCCGTACAGGCCCTGCTCCTCGCCGGCCACGGCGGTGAAGACGAGGGTGGCCTCCGGACGGCGCTCGGCCATGACGCGGGCGAGCTCCATGACGACCGCCACTCCGGACGCGTCGTCATCGGCGCCGGGCGCGTACGCCGTGGCGTTCATGACGTCGCTGACCCGGGAGTCGTAGTGGCCGGAGACCACGTAGATCCGGCCGGGGGCGGCCGATCCGCGCAGCGTCGCGACGACGTTGGTGATCCGGGTCGGGACGGGGATGCGGGACGCGGGCTCCTGGATGTAGGACTGCAGCTCGGCGGTCATCCGTCCGCCGGACGCGGCGGCGTACCGCTGCATCTCCGCGAGCATCCAGTCGCGGGCTGCGCCGATGCCGCGGTCCGGGTCGTCCTGGGCGGACAGGGTGTGCCGGGTCCCGAAGCTCACGAGCTTGCGGACGTTCGCCTCGATGCGGTCTTGGTCGATCTCGCGCAGTAATCCGCGCAGCTCCGCGTCCGGCGGCTGGTTCCTGACGGGCGCGCCGGGGCCGTCCGGCCAGCCCCGCTCCCGTGCACCGGCGGGCGCTGCGGTCAGCGCCACGCCCGCACCGGCGGTCGCGGTGACGGCGGCGGCTGTGGACAGTGAGAGGAATGTGCGGCGGCTCGCGGCGGCGGGGGGTTCGTTTGTGGTCACGACGCCGATGCTCCTCGGCGGTCCGCGCCTGTCCAGGGTCAGAGCCACCAGTCTTCAGGGTCCCCGGCTGTCGACAATTGCGCCCGCACCTCGCGGGGCGTCCACCCGTCGGCTTCGGGTCCGCCGAACCTGGCTAGGGTGAGGCGGGTGAGCAGGCCCGACGTCGACGCCGACGTGGTGAGGCGGGCGCAGCGCGGTGACCTGATGGCGTTGCACGAGGTTCTGGACGTGCTCACCCCGTACGTACGCCGGCTCTGCGGGCCGATCGCGTTGCAGGACGCCCCCGACGCCGCTCAGGAGGCGCTGATCATCGTCATGCGCAACCTGCGGACCCTGCGCGAACCCGCCGCCCTCTTCGGCTGGGTCCGGGTCATCGCCGTACGCGAGGCGGTACGGGTGGCGAGGCAGTCGTCACGGGCCGTCCCCGCCGAGATGCCCGAGCTGCCCGCGCCCGGCGACCCGTCGCTGGCCGCCGACGTCCGCGACGTCCTCAGCCGGCTGTCGCCCGAGCACCGCGCCGTGCTGACGCTGCGGGACCTGGAGGGCCTGGACGAGGAGTCGGCCGCGCGGATGCTGCGGGTCCCGGCCGGGACCGTCCGGTCGCGGCTGTTCCGGGCCCGGGCGAGCTTCCGGCGGAACTGGCGCGACGAAGGGAGTCCGCGATGACCTGGCCGCTCGGCGAACTGGACGACGTGCGCCGGCTCCGCGCGCTGGCGGCCTCGTTTCCCGGCGTCCTGCTGGAGGAGACCGTCCTGCCGTCCTCCTTCGAGGCCGTGTGGGCGGTGCTGGGCGACCCGGAACACGGCTTCCCCGGCCTGGTGCCCGATGTCCGCTCCTTGCGCATCACCGAACGCAGCGGCGAGAGGATGCGCGCGACGGTCCGCGGCCGTTCCGGCCTGCGGGCCCCGTTCGACCTGGTGCTGCGCCCCGGCTGGTGCCTCATGCAGAGCCGCTTCCTGGTGTTCGGCATGGCCGCCGTCCCAGAAGGGGACGTCACCCGCTTCGCCTACCTGGCCGGGCTGCGCCTCCCGGGCATGCGCATCCTGGGTCCGCCGCTGCGCCGGGTGCTGGGGCCCGTCCTCATGCGCCGGTTCGTCAGGCGCTTCACCCCGGCGAAGTGACCCGAATCACGGGAGTGCGGGAAGGCCCCCGCGCCCTCTTCCGGACATGCGAACCTACGAAATGGCGGCCCTCCTGGTCGCAGCGGTCCTCATCCTGGACGCGCTCCTGCACGTCTACTGGATGACCGGCCGCACCTGGCCCGCCCGCGACGTGACCTCCCTGTCCCGGGGCCTGCTGAACGCCGACGTCCCCTTCACCCCTCGCGTCCTGGCGCCGCTCGTCCTGGCCCTGTCCGGCGGGGCCGTCACCGTCCTCGCCCAGGCGGACGTGGTCCTCACCGGCCTGCCCGGCTGGCTTCCCATGGCCGGAACCGTCGCCGTCGCCGCCGGCCTCGCCCTGCGCACCCTCGCCGGCCTGGCCTGGGCCCTGGGCATCGGCGCCCGCAGGGACTCCACCTTCTACAAGCTCAACCTCGTCCTCTACACCCCCGTGTGCATCCTGCTGACAACCGCCACGACCCACGTCGCCTGTCGGTGGTGAGCAAGATGATGGGGACATGGCTGAGGGAACACCGGGCGGAGGGGCGGAAGTACAAGACTGGCTGGACGGCCTGGATGCACACGTCCGCGGCCAGGTGGAAGAACTGTCCGCATTGGTCGCCGCGGCCGATCCTCGGCTGGAGCGGTCGATCAAGTGGGGGCGGCTGACCTTCACGGTCATGGGCGACTGGCATCACTGGCTGTGCGGCATCGCGGCGCCGAAGAAGGGAGCCAAGCTGGTCTTTCACAAGGGGGCGCTGCTGGAGGACCCGGAGCGGCTCCTGACCGGCGCCGGGCGCTTCGTCCGGGAGGTGACGGCCGGAGTCGCACTCGGGCACGCCGAAGAGACCGTCGCCTTGATGCGCAGCGCCATCGCACACCAAACCGACATGCCGGCCTGAGCGACTTGCCGGCCCGACCGCGCGAGCGCGTGATCCGGGTCCTGCGCCTGCGCCGCCGCACCGGATGAGCCGGGCTGCCTAGGGGCGGGTCAGCGCGGCGGGCCGACGATGACCTGGCCGTAGGCGTCGGCCGCCGCGGACAATGCCTCCTTGGAGATCTCAAAGCCGTCCGGCCTGGGCGTGGTCATGTCGCGCCCGGCCTGGCGGAACATGCCCTCGATCCCACCGGGCGTGGCGATCATCAGCAGGTCCGCCCGATCGGAGGTGATGCGGTAGCCGTGCGGGATGTTCCTGGGCAGGTAGACGATGCCGCCTTCGGCGAGTTCCATCTCCTCGTCGCCGGCCCACAGCAGCGCGGTCCCCTTGATCAGCATGAAGATCTCGTCTTCGCGGGTGTGCATGTGGAACGGCGGCGCCTCGTCCTTGGCGACGTCGAACCGGCCGACGGTGAGCTGCCCGTCGGTCGCGGCGGCGTCCAGCAGGACGGAGAAGGTGCCGCCGGCGAGCCATTCGAGCCTCTGCTGCTGCTCGGGCTGCGCCAGGTACGGAATGCTCATCGGTTTCCTCCTCTTTAGCGGACGATTTCGTCCGTTTAACCACCCTACGTCGCGATGCGCGGGCCGTCCAGCGAAGCGGAATGAATCGTCCACTTTGCTAGGCTGGCCGAGGCGGACGGCATCGCCGTGCTCATGGATCCCTGAAAGCAGAGGCGTATGGCCGGAGTGCGAAACTCGACCCGCGGACCCGCGGCCGCCGGGACGTCCCAACACGGGCGGACCCGCCGGCCTCGACGGGACGCGGAGGCCAACCGCGAGCGGCTTCTCGCCGCGGCCGTCACCGTGATGCTCCGCGAAGGCCGCAACGTCCCCCTCGCCGCCATCGCCGCGGAGGCGGGCGTCGGCGTCGGGACCCTGTACCGCAAGTACCCCGATCGCCAAGCCCTGCTGCACGCGCTCGAGCAACGCGCCTACGACCTGCTCGTCGACCTGCTGGCGGAGATCGAAGAGCTGCGCCGCCCGGGGCGGGAGGCGGTCGCGGAGTATCTGAGACGCTGCGTCGCGGTCGGCGACCAGCTGGTTCTGCCCCTGCACGGCGCACCACCGCTGATGAGCGAGGACGCGGTGCGGTCCCGGAGGACGATCAGCCGGCGCCTGGAGTCGTTCCTCGAACGCGGACGCGCCGACGGCAGCGTCCGGGCGGACGCCGGCGCCACCGATGTCATCGTCTTCACCGCGCTGATCACACAGCCCCTCTCGTACGGCCCGGACTGGCCGCGCATGGCCGAACGCCAGATCGCCCTCTTCCTGAACGCGCTGGCCGCCGACGGCCCGGTCGGCATTCCGGGGCCCGGGATCACCGGCGCCGACATCGAGGACGCCTTCGCCGTGCACGCTGCGGGAGGCGACGAGCGGGGATAGCGGGGGCGGGCCGGCCGCCGCGGCCGGGGCTACGCCTCGTGGTGGTGCCGGCCGTTCCGCTCGGAGTCGTCGCGGTGCGCCCGGGGGCCGTCGGCAGGGGCGACGCCGTCGAAGAGGTTGGCGACCAGCGCGTCGGTGAAGCCGGTGCTCAGCGGCTCGGCCGGGAGCAGCAGCCGGTGGTAGCAGGCGCCCCACAGCTGGTCGACGAGCGTTTCGAGGTCGGCGTCGCCGCGGATCTGGCCCGCGTCCCGGGCGGCGGCCATGCGTTTCACGGCGAGCCGCCGGCGCGGTACGACGTACTGCTCCGACAGCGCGGCCGACAGGTCGGGGTCGCTCTGCGCGGCCCCGATCAGCTCGGCGAACGTGCCGCCGACGCGGTCGAGGAGGCCGACGAAGGCGCGCAGCTGCGCGGACAGGTCGGCGCGCACGTCGCCGGTGTCGGGGAAGGCGAGGGTCGTCTCGACGGCGCTGAAGTAGGCCTCCAGGGCCAGCGCGCCCGGGGAGGCCCACCACTTGTACAGGGTCATCTTGCTCACGCCGGCGCGCGTGGCGACCTTCTCGAACGTCACGCTCCGGATGCCGTCGGAGAGCAGCAGCTCGGCGGTGGCGGCCAGCGTCGCGCGGCGCACCTCGGCGGCCGGGCGGCGCCCGCGCCCCGGCTTGAGCAGAGGGGTCTCACGACTGTCGATGTGTTCCATATGTGTACTCCCTGTCCACTATAGCCGCGGGCCGGACGGCACCCGCCGAGCCCGCTTGCCGAACTATATGGACAAGTAGTCCACATATCGATTAGTGTACAACTCGTCCACATGTGATGAGGAAGAGCGGTTCCACCCTGAGCACCGTTGCGCAACCGGCCGGGCAGGTCGGGGTGGCCGGTGGGTCAACGGACAGGTCCTGTTCGCCCGCGGCGGCATCGCCCAGCGGCGGAAACGGAGGCACATCGTGCACACGAAGCAACCCCTCGCCCTGGCCTTGGCCGCCGTCCTGTCGGGTGCGGCGCTCGCCGGATGCGCAGGATCCGCAGCGCAGACCCCCGGCCGGACGGATCTCGGCTCGCCGGCGGCGGCTCCGGGCAAGGTGACCGAACTGGTCACCGGTCTCGACATGCCGTGGGGGCTGGCCTTCCTGCCGGACGGCTCGGCCCTGGTGTCCGGGCGCGCCTCCGGGCAGATCCATCACGTCCCGGCCGGTGGCGGAGAACCCGCACTGGTCGGCGAGGTGCCCGGCGTGGAGGTGAGCGCCGAGGGCGGCCTCCTCGGCCTGGCCGCCTCACCCGGCTTCGCCGAGGACCGCACCGTCTACGCCTACGTCTCGGCGTCGCCGACCAACCGCGTCGTCGCCCTCCGCATCGCCGAGGACATGCGGTCGCTCAGCCAGGAACGCGTCCTCCTGGACGGGATCGAGACGGCCGACCGCCACCATGGCGGACGGCTGCGCTTCGGCCCCGAGGGCAACCTGTGGATCGGGACCGGGGACGCGTTCCTGCCCGAGAACGCCGCCGACGAGAACTCCCTCAACGGCAAGATCCTCCGGATCCGGCCGGACGGGTCCATCCCGGACGACAACCCTTCGCCGGACTCCCCCATCTACTCCTCGGGCCACCGGAACGTGCAGGGCATCGCGTTCGGCCCCGACGGCACCGCCTACGCCTCCGAGCTGGGCCACCGCACCTGGGACGAGCTGAACGTCCTGCGGCCGGGCCTCGACTACGGCTGGCCCGAGACCGAGGGAACCGAAGGCGACACCGGCGAGCCGCCGATCTTCACCGTCCATCCCGACGACGCCTCACCCTCGGGGATCGCCTACGCCCAGGGGTCCATCTGGATGGGGGCCCTCGGCGGCCGGCGGCTGTGGCAGCTCCCCGTCGACGGCGCCGAGGCGGCCGGGAAACCCGTCGACCACTTCGTCGGCGACTACGGCCGCATCCGCACCGTCGAACGCGCGCCCGACGGATCCCTGTGGATCACCACGTCCAACACCGACCGGGCCACCTGGGGAGGCACCGCCCCCCGCCCCGGCGACGACCGCATCCTCCGCCTCGAACTCCCCCAAAACTAAAACCACCCGAACACGCGCTAGAGAAAGATGGCGAGGATGGGGTAGATCTCCAGTTCACCGGTGCCGGGGTCCCAGCGGATCTTGCCGAGGCAGTGCGCGATGAATGGGCTTTGCGGAATTTTCTCATGGCGCAGCCAGGCGGTGTCGGCGGTGACGCCGACCTTCGGCAGGTCGCCGGACAATTCGCTGGCATTGCCGTACGTAGCGGAGAATGTGGTCGTCGTCTCAGACTGGTCCGTGACCCAGAAACGCCCCTTGACCGAGACGAAGGCGGCCGTCTCAAGTTCTCGCAGAGGGGCGGAGGCCCGCTTGGCCCCCTTGCCGTGAGACTGCTCCAGCACCCGGTTCAGTCCGGCGCCCATCCCGATCGTACGCTCGATGAGGTCGACGTAGACGATGTCCCTCGCGCCGTCGAGCTCATGGATGATACGCCCGATGGTGGTGATCGACCCCGCGTCCTCGAAGTACTTTTCGATCTGTTCTTGCTTGACCGCGCGATCCACGGTCCCGCGTATGAGCGGGATCCGGAGCAGCAACCCCGACGCGCTGTTGCGGTGAGTCGTCCGCTGGACCGAGCGCTGCAGAGCCGGGTACTCCCCTTGCAGGTAGATGTCCAGGGCGCTTTTCTCGTCAAGGTACAGGCAGATCTTCGGTATCAGGTTTCTTCCCCACTTCCGCCGGTGGCGATTCACTTTGATCGCATAGGCGCAGACGATGCCCGCACCGGCGGCCAGCGCCATGGCGGTGACCAGTCCCACCAGCATCAACAATGTCTCAGAGGTCATCGGCAGCCACGGGTCTCTTTGATCGCCCGGTCCAGCGAGGACGCGTTGGCGTCCACCATGCGGCCGCCGGTCGCCTTCGCCACCCGGTCCAGTTCGGCCGGATCGGCCTCGCCGAGGCGTATCGGATAGGTGCGCACGGCCTTGGCCTCTGGCGATAGGGCCGAGTACCGGCGGAGGAATTCTTCCAAGCCGATGCCTGCGTTGCTCAGTCCGTCGGTCATCAGCACGATGGTCACCGGCCGTCCCGGGTCCGCGCGCTTCAGTTCGGCCGCCCGCCCGTAAGCGTGGTCGAGCGCAGACCATACGGCGGTGTTGTGGTCGAAGTCGTCGGCGGCGAGGAATCCGCGAATGACGCCGACGTCGCGCGGGCCGGAAATGGTGACGTCGCGCTCCGCCCGGACGTCCTCGCCGAAACGGATCAAGGTGAACTTCTCCCCCCGGTAGAAGCGCACGAACTTGCCGGTGGATGAGCCGTCGGCACCGCTGAGTCCGGCGAACGTGGTCCGCAATGCCCCGATGCGCGCCCCCTTCATGGACCCGGAGTAGTCGAGCACGAAGATCACTTGGCCTGGCCTCCTCGCACTCGGGTCATAGTTGGCGAGCAGCCGGTCGATGACTCCGGACCAGTCCGGGAAGTACAGCGCGTTGCCGATCTCCGTGCGCAGCCGAGGGTCCCGCCGCACGCCGGGGTCGACCGGACGGCGCAGCGTGCGGTTCATGATCTTCCGCTGGGTGTCCCGGCGGGCCAGCCACGCCACGACCTTGTCGTATGCGGCGCGGCGCGAGGGGTCGAGCAGCAGCAGCGGATAGTCCGACAGCACGATGCCGTCCTCGGGATAGACGATTTCCAGCGGCTCGCGCAACCTCCCGCTCGCGTTGAGGGACAGCAGCGTCGACTCGTATCCGATCAGGGCGTCTGCCCTGCCTTCGGCCGCGGCGAACGCGTCGACGAGTTCGTCCGTCGAGGGCGCGGTGAGCGTCTGGCCGGAGAACAGCCCGCGCAGCCGGTCGCAGGCGAGATCCTGCGGACGCAGCGCCCCGCCGGTGCCGGCGGCGGCCGTGGCCACACCGACAAGGGCGGCCAGCCCGCTCTCGGTGTGGCGCGGATCTGCCATGCCGAAGCGCACCAGCCCTTCGGCCGCGCCGTCGGCGATGTCCGCCCAGGACAGCTTCGCGCTCCGGGCACTGTGGCGGAGCCGCCGTGCGGTCTGCGGCCGGACGCCGAACACCACCGGGGACCTCATGATCTCCCTCGACAGCGGCCGCAGCCGCCGCCCGCCCGACTCCCGCAGCTTGAGCTGCAGATAGCGGTCGTTGGACAGCCAGGCGAGGTCGTGGTCGTCATCGCCTCTGGCGAGCGCGGTGGAGGCGTCCACGGTTCCCCGGTAGTCGAGCACGAGCTCGATCCCGGTGTCGCGCCGGAGCTCATCGAGTATGGGACGCATGTCGGCGAGCTCGTGACTGGCCAGCACCCGCAGTGTCGTGTCCTGCCCATCCGAGGTGCATGCGGTGTCCAGGACGAGCAGCAGGCATGCCACGAGACCGATGAACAGGCGCGGGGGCCGCCTCATCAGGGGCACCCGCCGACCGCGTCGATCAGCCGTTGCAGCAGGCTCAGCCTCGGCAGTTCGGCGCTCGTGTAGTCGGTGCGCTCGTCGGGCGTCGGCACGCCTTGGCCGGCGAGCAGCTCGAAGAGCCGCCTGGTTCCGGTGGAGTCGGTGTCATCGATGACCCGGAAGCCGAGCTGCATCATGCGCCGGCGCAACTCGGGGTCGGTGTGAAGCAGGGTGCCGAGCCGGTCACCGGCGCCCGGCTTGAGCGAGATGTACTCCGGATCGGTCTGGAACTCCTGCTTCGGGTAGAGCAGCACCCGCCCGGTGTCGACCCGGCCGGTACGGCTGCGATGGCTCTGCTGGTAGGCGAAATACTGGTGCTCGTAAACGACGACGATCGGCCCCTGGCTTTTGCCCTCCGGCGTTATATAGGACCGCCACGGCTTCGACTCCGGCATGCCGGACGCGGTGAAGAGCGGCTGGATCTCCCCGGCGATGCGGTCCACCTCGGCCTCGGTCTGCGCCGGTTCCCCGCCGTTCTCCACGAAGGCGGCCAGGCCGAGGTAGGTCGCCCCGGAGTTGGACCTGCACACGCCGGGGGTGTGGACGAGGACGCGGTTGCCGTTCGTGATGCTGGAGCCGTCCGGATTCGTGTATCGGTCGATCCCGAGGTCGTTCCAGGTTTTGCCGCGCTTGCCCAGCTCGATGAACTTCGCCGTGTCCAGCGTGTAGTAGAGCGCGCCACCGGGGCCGCCGGAGTGCCGATCCGCGGCACCGTTCCTGACCAGGGTCTCGGCGTACTCACGGTAGCTGGCGAGCACGATCGGGCTGGTGAACAGGCGCGTCGTCGCAGTGTGCAGTCCCCTGCTCCGCCGCTCGTTCTTGATCAGATCCGCGGCCGGCTGCCCCGAGGGGAAGGCGAAGTCGTAACGCTGCGTCTCCTGGTTGAGCACCTCGAAGGCGACTTCACTGGAACCGCGCGCGGTGACCTCGACGCGGATTTCGTGCTTCCTCAATAAGCGCTGGACTTCCTCGTCGTTAAAGAAGTCCTGCTTGGAGGCCATGATGCCGTGGATCGTGCTGATCTGCGCAGTCGGCCAAAAGGTGCTGACGAGCAGCGTCACAGTCCCGACGACCGCGACACTGACGCTGATCATGAATGACCTACCGAAGGGCGACGTCCAGAAACGGGGCGGGTGGGCAATGCCGAGCAAGGGCTCATCGACGTCGTGGGGAGCATCCGCCGTCACCGCGACTCCTCGCGATCGCTTTGCCGTACACCACAAACTTACGCACATTCCCGACGAAGAAGCGTGATTCCAACGGATTCACGTGCGCGGAACATCCGAACCCGAGATCACCGACCGGTGACGCTTGACCTCAAGCTTGCTTCAGGTTGAAGACTGGGCGGGTAGCTCGGGATTTCTTATGAAGGAGCCGGTCATGCGTGCTGTCCAGGTGGGTTCGTTCGGCGGTCCGGAAGTGTTGCGGCCTGTCGAGTTGCCCGATCCCGTGCCGGGGCCCGGCCAGGTCGTGGTGGGCATGGCGGTGGCGGACGTGATCTTCCTCGACACCCTTTTGCGCGCCGGGTGGGGCCAGGACTTCTTTCCCCGGGAGCTTCCGTACATCCCGGGCGGCGGCGGAGCGGGCGAGGTGCTGAAGGTCGGATCGGGGGTGGACCCCGCGTGGGTGGGACGGCGTGTGGTCGTGCGGACCGGGACCGGCTATGCCGAACAGATCGTCGCCGGGGCGGAGGAGATCGCACCCATCCCCGACGGGCTGGCCGGCGAGCCGGCGGCCGCGCTCGTCCACGATGGCGTGACCGCGCTCAGCCTGAACCGGCTGGGCGTGCCCGAGAAGGAGGAATGGGTGCTGGTGTCCTCCGCGGCGGGCGGGGCCGGATCGCTGCTGGTGCAGCTCGCCGTCCAGGCCGGCGCCCGGGTGGTGGCGGCCGCGTCCCGGCACGACAAGCTGGCGCTCGCCCGTGAACTGGGCGCGGAGGCCACCGTCGACTACACGCGGTCCGGCTGGGCCGAGCGGGTTCGGGAACTGACCGGCGGCGGCGTCGCGCTCGCCTACGAAGGGGCGGGCGGCGCGCTCGGCGCGGCCGCCCTCGACGCGGTGTCCGACGGCGGGAGGTTCGTCACCTACGGCACCGCGGACGGCTTCACAAGCCCGGACCCCGAACTCGTCGAGCGCCGCGGACTGCGAGTGTTCACCCCGCTCATGGACGGGCCACCCGACCAGGAGACCGTGAGCGAACTGCTGGGCGTCGCCCTGGACGAGGCCACGCGGGGACGGCTCAACCCGGCGATCGGCGCCGTCTACCCGCTGGCGCGGGCCGCCGACGCCCACCGTGCCCTGGCCGCCCGGACCACGATCGGCAAGTCGCTCCTCTCGGTGTGACCCTGCCCGTCCCGCGTCAGGAGGTCGTCGGGCTGCCGTAGACGCGGCGGGGGACGATGAGCACGGCGGCTCGTCGTTCCTCCGCCATCACCCGGTCGTAGGTGTCCCAGTCGTCGTGTGTGCCGCCGGCCGCTCGGAAGATGTCCCGCAGCAACACCCGCAGCGCTTCGCCGTCGACCTCGGGATGCGGGTCGTCAGGGCCGATGATCTCGGCGTCCCCCTCGACGGCCGTCCACCGCCACCCCGCCCGCGCGACGAGCGTGACGCGGGGGTCGGCACGCAGATTGTGCAGCTTGCGGGAGCCGCCGGTGGCGACGAGCCCGGCGACCCGCCCGCCCCTCAGCGGATGTTCCAGGACCCCGGCGTTGACCACCGACGACTGGACGCTCCCATCGCCCCGCACCGTGTTGACCACGCACAAGCCGTGGTCGAGAGGTATCAGCTCGGCAAAAGCGGAAAGGTCGGTCACGTTGATTCAGCCTCTCTCCGTGTCGTCCGTGCTCAAGTATGTTCCCGGCGCGGTCGCCGCCGGCGCGATGACCGGCCTCATCGGCACACCCGCCCAGAGCGCGGCCTGCAGGTCGGGGACGCGGCCATCACGTCGAGACTTCGTGCGGCTCAGATGCACGCCCTCGCAAACCGTCGGAGTGGCCGACTGGGGCACCGCGGTCCTTCTCGCCGGACTCGGCATCGGCCGCGTCCCCGGCCGGGTCGTTCACGGTAGGGCGACCCGGCCCTCGTGAGCGAGGACGGACACGATCTCTTCGGCCTCCGCGATGGTGACGTGGCGGGCGCTCTCCTCGTCGCCGGGCAGCTCGAAGGTGAGGTCGGGGCCCGGCCCCCACGACGCGATCAGGCCCCCGCCCGACGGGATCATGAAGTTGATGTAGTTGCCCTTGTAGGGCGCCACCGTGAGCAGGACGTCGCGTGCCTGCGGAAACGACACCGGAACCCACGCGTTCTGCACCCCGCCGCGCGGCATGTCGCAGTACGAGACGGACAGGGGCCGGTCGGACGAGTCCGGTTCGCCGCCCGGCCAGGCGGCCAAGGGGCCGAAGCGGCGGCGACGCCAGGTGAGCGACACGTCGATCCGCCTCTTGGGGCTGCCGTTCCAGTCGACCGTCAGGCCGTGGCGGCGCAGGGCGCCGGCCACCTCCTCGCCGATCCCGGCCTGCGCCTCCGGGGGCTGGTCGCCACGGCTCCGGACGCCGTAGGAGAGGGTCAGGCCTCCGCCGGGGACGGCCGCCTCCATGTCCTGACGGTGGGCGAAGACGTAGCCGCGCCGCTCTTCGTCCGCCGGGATCTCCCCGCCGATCTCCGAGATGCCGCAGTTCTGGCAGCAGGTGTGGTCGAGGCGGGCCACGATGCCGGACACGTCCAGCTCGCGGAACGCGCGGTGCAGGCGGTCGGTGTCGAGTTCGTCGGGCCAGGTCTCCTGCTCGGTGAGGTGGGCGGCGAAATGCTCCCCGACGATCCGGCGGGCGAGACGTTCGCTCGCCTCGGAGGGGTCGTCCAGTATCTCGGTGCACTGCTGGACGACAGATTCGAAGTCGTGGTCGCCGAGGGCGACCAAGAACCGGGCATGGTCGAGCAACACGGACTCGTCTGAGTTGTCGGTCATGGGCCGGGAGTATCGCAAAGACCACCGACATCGACCGGCGTAACGGGACCCCCGGCCGGTGAGCCCCTGCCGCCCGGCGGGCCCGGGGCGGGCCTGGCCCGCCGGGCGGAGGGGCCGCGCCGCTACCCGGCGTAGGTCTCGAACTCGGCGACCCTGGGGGTGCCGGCCGAGCCGGTGATCCTGAAGGTGATCTTGCGGAGCGAGGTCGGGGAGAAGGTGATGACGCCGGCCCCGCTACCGGAGGCCAGGACGGTCCCGGCGTCGTGGTCGAGGACCTCCCAGGACCCGATGTCGCCCTCGGAACCCGCAGCCTCCCGGATGTTGATCATGGACACCGTGGGGGTGGAGTCCCACTTGATCGAGATCGAGCCGGTGGAGCCGGCCGGCGACCAGTAGGTGCTCATGTCACCGTCCCGGACGTTGCCGTAGCTCGTCCCGTCGGCCTTGCTGGAGCCGTCGGAGTCCGCCCCAAGGCTGAGGTTGGTCCCGCCGGGCTCGGTCGGTCCCGGCGTGGGGGTGGTGGGACCCGGCGTCGGGGTGGTCGGTCCCGGAGTGGGGGTGGTCGGTCCCGGCGTCGGTGTCTGCGGCGTGCAGTTGCCGTCCGAGACCCGCAGGCCCTTGCCGGCGCCCGCGGTCTGGCTCACGACGTCCGGCACGCAGCCGGCGTCGTCGAGGGTGTAGGAGTACGGGATGCTGACGGTGGTGTTGGACTGCGGGTCGGGGCCGGCGGGGTGGTTCTCGCTCCCCGGGCTTGACCAGGTCACGTTGTCGAAGATGTTGCCGCTGACCTGCCAGTAACCGGCCTCGTCGGTGTAGAAGGTGCCCAGGACGTCCTTGGAATCCTCGAAGTAGTTGGCGTCGACCTTGGCGCGGGCCCCGGCCCGGGAGTTGATGCCGGACTTGCTGATACCCGCGAAGTGGCTGTTGTAGATGTGGGCTATGCCGCCGCGCAGCAGCGGCGTGCGGGAGTCGATGTTCTCGTACAGGTTGTGGTGGTAGGTGATGAAGCCGTTCGAGCGATCGCTCTCACTGCTGCCGACCAGGCCGCCGCGGCCGGAGTTGCGCAGGATGCTGTAGGAGAGCGTCACGTACTGGGTGTTGTCCTTCATGTCGAAGAGGCCGTCGAACCCCTCCGACTCCCCACCGGACGCTTCCAGCGTCGTGTGATCGACCCAGACGTTGCGGACGTCGCTCTCCATGCCGATGGCGTCACCCCCGTTGGACGTGGGCGAGCCCGACTTCTTGACGTTCCGGACGGTCACGTTCTGGATGATGATGTTGCTCGACTCGCGGATGTGGATGCCGATCTGATCGAAGACGGCACCGCCGCCGACCCCGATGATCGTGACGTTGCTGATCTGCTTGAGCTCGATCTTGTCGTCGGCGGTGCTGCAGCTGTCGCCCGACACCTTGCTGGTGTTCCCGTGGTTGATCGTCCCCTCGACCTGGATGGTGATCGGAGTGTCGCTGGCGGCCCGGTTGCACAGGGCCGCATGAATCGCGGTCCCCGTGGAGGCCCGCACCGTCGTCCCGCCGGCGCCGCCGGTGGTCCCGCCGTTCTGGGTCGCGTAGCCGGTGGCGCCGGCCGCCGCCGACACCTCGGGCGTCGCCAGGACCACACCGGCCGCGGCCGCGAGGGCCATCGTCGCCAGCGCCCCGGAAAGTCGCAGTACGACTGGTCGTCTCATGCTCGTCTCTTCTTTCGTCTTCGGGTGGTGGGGGTGGGTGCTCTGCCTTCCCGGCCGGGTCAGGGCGTCGCCGCTTTGCCGCCGAAGGTCACGACGAGGTGGCCGTCGGAGGCGAGATACCAGCCGAGGGCGCCGGCGTAGGAGGAGCAGCGGGAGCCGTTCGAGCCGGACCAGAACTGGTTGGAGCCGTCGGCGTCACCGACGGTCCTGTCGTTCGACCCGTCGCCGTCGAAGCGGCACGAGGTGTTGCCGCGGAAGACCGAACTGCCGTCGTCGAAGGAGAAGTTGCGTTCGGCGTTGTCGATGCTGACGTTCCCCGAGATCGTCATCGAGCCGGGGTTGCTGTTGTAGGTGAACCCGTGCTTGCCGTTGTCGACGGCGAAGGAGCGCCGGACGATGTGGTTGACCGGAATGTCCTCACCGCCGAGCTTGTAGCCGTTGCGGTCACCGTTTCCGCTCTGGCCGCCGCCGCTGAGCGTGCCGTTGTCGTAGGCGAGGGAGTCCTCGATGGTCACCGCGCCGATGGGGCCGGTCTCGCCCTTGGTGTAGAGGTCCCAGCCGTCGTCGATGTTGTTGTGGGCGACGGAGTGGCGGAAGACGTTCCCGGGGCCGGAGGTGAGCTTGGCGGCGAAGCCGTCGGCGTCCTCGCCGTCGGAGTCGGCGTTGTCGTGCGACTCCGCGCTCAGGATGAGGTTGCCGGACGGCCACTGGTCCTCGGGGGTGTCGGAGGTCATGCGCGACAGCTGCAGTCCCGTGTCGCGGTTGAAGCGCGTCACCGTGCGTTCGATGACGTTGCCGCTGCCGCCGACGAAGATCCCGTTGTCGCCGGCGTGCTCCACGACGATGCCGTAGACGTGCCAGTACGACCCGTTCACCGCGAGCCCGCGGTTCGCCGAGTTCTCGCTCATGGCCGAGAAGTTCAGCACCGGGGTCTCGCCCGGATAGGCGGACAGTTGCGTGCGGTCGCCGGAGGTGCCGTTGTTGCCGGGCGGGATGGTGACCGTCTGCGAGTGGCGGTACGTCCCGCCGCGCATGTAGATCGTCCCGCCCGGGGCGATGCGGTCGATCGCCGAGGTGAGGGTCGTCGGGTCCGCCTCGGTTCCGGCGGCGCCGTCGCTGCCGCCCGGCGCGACGTACAGCGCGTCCTCGTCGGACGGCGGGGGCGTGTCGCCGTCACCCGTCTCGACGTCGATGTAGTCGATGTTGGGCAGGCCGTTGGAGGTCGTGGGGGTGAACCGGATGGTGTTGCCGCCCGCGTTCACCGGCACCGTGATCGTCTTCGTCGTCCACGCGTCCCACGAGCCCGTGCTCTCGAACGACGCCGACGTGCTCGGCGACCCGTTCACGCTGATGTCCGCGGGCCGCGCGGTGGTGGTTCCGTTGGCGAAGCGGACGTGCAGTGTCGCCGTGCCCGATTCCGCGGCGTTCACGGTGAACTGCGCGTAGGCGCCGATCTCGTTGTCGCCGTTGCAGAATCCGCGGCCGGAGTAGCCGCTGTGGTCGGAGTCGATGGTTCCGCTGCACACCGCCGGGGAGGTCCCGGCTTCGTACCGGACGGTGGCGGCCTGCGCCGCGGTGCCGGACAGTGCGACGAGCGCACCGGCCAGCACGGTGCCGCAGGCGATGGCGGGTTTCACTTGCATTGCTGCTCCAAGCTCGGCCGGCTTGGCCGACCAGATTTCAGGGCATCGGTCGGCCTGGCCGACCGGACTTCGGGGAAAAGGTGCGGCCGGCGAATACGCGCTGCGGTGATGGTCGGTCCACCGGCGCATGTCGGCCACATTCGGATCGCTGTTCCCGGGCTTATTCATTGAGGGGTGCGGGGGGCGGCCGGGCTCGGCGGAGAGGGAGCGGGCACATGGGGGCTGGCCCTTCTGCGGCAATTGCGGCTGCGGCGATGCGGCCGTCTCGATGGCGGGGGCGGGGGGCGGACGCCAGTTGTCCGGTGCTACAGAAAGCGCTTTCTCACAAGCTATGCGTTCGCCGTGAACACGTCAATGGACTTGCGATCCTTTCATGGGTCTCGATGCGGGATAATTGTCCGCGACCATGTCGGTGAGCCAAGTGAAGGCCGCGTTCTGCATGGAACGGTCGAATTGGTGGGCGGCGTCGAAGAAGGCGCCGGTGTAATGGCCGGGCGCACTCCGGTAGGCCTCGGTGATCTGGTGATGGGCCCGGCGCATTCCCTGGACGGGGAAGAGCGGATCCGCGGTCGCGTAGAGGACCATCAGCGGCGCCGGGGCGCGGGCGGCGACCACGCCGGGCCAGTCGGCCAGGCGGGTCAGGCCCGGCGGGAACAGCATCCAGGAGTGGGCGGCCACGTGCTCGTCGCGCAGGTCCCGGAAGGACGAGACCATCGCGGCCACGACGACGGCGCGGATCCCGAGGTCGAGGACGCCGAGGAGGGCGGCACGCGCCCCGCCTCCCGACAGGCCGATCGTGCTGACGGAGGCGATATCGGGACGGGACCGCAGGTACGCCGCGGCCGCGAGGTCTTCGGAGGCGAGGACGCCGGCGAACGAGGTGCCGAGGATCGTGCACGCCTTCGCCAGGACGTGCTCATGGTCACGGGCGGCACGGTCATATCGGCCAAGGTCGTGGCGGTCGGGGGCGCTTTGGTCGCCGGTGAGTGGGAAGCGGCGGCTGCCCCAGGCGAACACGTCGTGCGCGAGCACCGCGAAGCCCCGGCGGGCCAGCTCTCCCGCGTAGGCGCGGCGGCCGTAGAGCCGGGTGCGCAGCCGGACGATCTCGGCGAGGGGCGGCTCCGGCCCGTCGGCGATCTTGTCCTTGCCCGCCCACTTCACGCCCCCGTGGCAGTGCATCGCGACCACGCCCGGAAGCGGGCCTGCGGCGTCGCGCGGGCGCAGCAGGAAGGCGCGGGTGCGGGGGCCGAACCCGACCGTCCAGGACAGTTCCTCTCCCACCAGGCCGGCGTCGCTCCACCGGCGCTCGACCCGGACGTCGCCGGCGCTCAACTCCAGGACGCCGAGCGCGTCGCGGAGACGTTCGGGCAGGTCCGGGCCGGGTGGAGGGAACAGGTCGCGGCTGCGGGCGGCGATGTCCGCCAGGCCGGAGAATTCGCCGAGCATCAGCCGGCCGTCCGGGTGCCGCCGGCCGTGAGGGCGACGGGAGCGCCGGTCGCCGCGGAGAGGTTCGCGGACGCGCCGATCATCACGGCGGCGACGCCCGCGCGGTACCCCGCCTGGCGGGCGAGCGGGTCGTCCGACGGGCCCCGGAACACGTCGTCGAGCAGCAGGACGTCGCCGCCGCCGTGCGCGCCCGCGCCGCCCTCGATCGCGATCTCCTCCGGCTTGCGCCAGTGGCGGTGCAGGACGAGCCGCTCGGACGCGCCCTCGGCGTGCTCCTTCCCGGACGCGGTCGGGTCGATCGCCGCGTGCGGCGGCGTCCACGCCCGCTCGACGACGTCCAGTTCCAGCCGTCCGGCGGTGCCGTTGAAGACGACCCGGTACCCCTCCGCGGGCGCGTGGGCGTTGAGGGAGTAGGTGAGGAGCGCGCCGCCTTCATAGCGGACGAGGACCGACATGTTGTCGTCGATCGTCACGCCTTCACCGAAGACGTCCTGGTCGCGGATGTAGCCGTCCTCGTGCTCGGCGTCCAGGTAGAGGCGCTTCAGCCGGGGATCGGCGGACAGGTCCAGAAGGAACGGGTCCGTGCCGAGTTCCGGAGCGCGGAACGCCCGCGCGGGACGGTCCGCGAGCCCGCGGGCGCGGGCGTTTCCGGCGCCGTAGAAGCGCAGGGAGGTCTGGGCGTAGACGGACGCTGCGGCGTCGTCGATCCACCAGTTGACCAGGTCGAAGTGGTGGGTGGCCTTGTGCACCAGCAGGCCGCCCGAGTTCGCCCTGTCCCGGTGCCAGCGGCGGAAGTAGTCGGCGCCGTGGATGGTGTCGAGCGCCCACGCGAAATGCACCGACGTGACGTCGCCGATCGCGCCGTCCGCGATCACCTGGCGAACGGCGCTGTTGCGCGGCGCGTAGCGGTAGTTGAAGGTGACGATGAGCCTGCCGGTGCCCCGCTCGGCCGCCTCCGCGATCGCCGCGCAGTCCTCGGCGGTGGTGCACAGCGGCTTCTCCACGACGACGTCCTTGCCCGCGTCGAGGGCCGCGACGACGTAGCGGGCGTGGGCGGCGTCGACGGTGGCGACCACGACGGCGTCGGCGAGTTCGAGCATCTTGCCGAACTCCTCGGGCGCGAAGCACGGCACGTCGCGGCCGATCCTGTCGAGGTAGTAGCTCAGGCGCGTCCGGTTGGGATCGCAGAGCGCGGCGATCTCGCCGGTGTCGCTCCACTCGCCCAGCAGCGCGTCCACGTACATCTGTGCCCGGTGGCCGAGCCCGACGAAGGCGTATCGCATGGTCTGGGGCTCCAGAGATGAGAGTGGCCGGAGGTCGGTGGCGCCGCGCGGCCCGGAGCTTTCACGGGCCGCGCGGCTCGTCGATGGGACGCCCCGTTACTGGGACAGGGCGTTGTTGGCCTCGGTCAGGAAGACCTTGGCCGCCTCGTCCGGCGTCGACTTGCCGAACAGCACCGAGTCGGTGGGGCGCTTGAGGATGTCCTCCATCTCCATCGCGCCCTTCGGCGGGACGACGATCGGGGTGAGATCGTCCTTGATCGAGTCCATGAAGGCCAGCACCTTCTGGTCGGCCGGGGACAGCTTGCCCTTGATCGCGGCGATGACCTTGGCGTTGGTGGGCAGGCCGCGGTCGCTGAGCACGATCGCGCCGGCGGCCGGGTCGTTGACCATGAACTCGACGAACTTCTGGGCGGCGGCGGACTGCTCGGTCTTGGCCGAGATCGTGTAGTACATCGCCGGCTGCAGGAACATGCCGGAGCCGGTGGCGCCCGGCGCCTTCGGCATGCGCAGCAGGTCCAGTTCCTGGCCGGAGCCCTTGGTCAGCGTGTCGAGCTGGTTGCTCCACCAGCTTCCGAACGCGCTCTTGTTGGTGGCGATCAGCGCCTGGTCGACGTTGGTGCCGGTCTCCAGCATCTCGGAGGCGCCGGGCCCGGCCTTGGTGTCGACGATCTTCTTCAGCAGGGCCCACCAGTCCTTGATGGTCTGCTCGGACAGGGCGACCTTGCCGTTCGCGTAGAACTGCTCACCGCGCTGCGCGGCGAAGATCTGCAGGAACGCGGGGTTCTCGTTCCATTCGGTGCCCCAGACCTCGCCGCCGCTCTTCTCTGTCACCTTGCTGGACATCTCGATGTAGTCGTCCCAGGTCCACGTCTTGTCGTCGGGAACCTTCTGGTCGTACTTCTCCAGGGTCTCCTTGTTGACGATCATCGGGAACGCGTTGACGCCGGTGGGGATCGCGTACTGCTTGCCGTCGACCTGGCCGGCCTTGAGGACGCCCTGGTCGAGGTCCGCGGTGTCGACCTTCCCGCTCATGTCGGCGAGGACGCCGCGGCCCGCGTACTCCGCCAGGCCGCGGATCTCGATCGTCATGACGTCCGGGGCGTCCCCGGCGGCGGTCTTGGTGGCGAGCTTCTCGTAGTAGCTGTCCCAGTCGGTGAAGTCGCCCTCGATGTCGATCGTGGGGTTCTTCTTCTCGAACTCGGTGATGGCCGCCTCGGTCAGCTTCTGCCGGGAGTCGCTGCCCCAGTAGGAGAAGACGACCTTGGTCTTGCCGCCGGACCCGTCGTCGCCGCCTCCGCAGGCGGTGGCCGACACCGCGAGCAGGGTGACGGCGGTGGCCGCCAGGATGCGTTTCATCAGTGGTACCTCCGGGGGGAGAGGAATGGGGGGAGGGGTTGTTTGAGGGCGGTCGCTGTTCGGGGGCGGTCGCTATTTGAGGCCGGTGGTCGCCACACCTCGGACGAGGTATTTCTGGCCGGCCAGGAAGAAACCGAATATCGGGCCGAGCGAGATGATCGACATCGCGAACATCGGTCCCCAGGACGAGTCGCCGCTGGTGTCCATGAAATGGCGCAGCGCGACCGGGGCGGTGAGGTTGTCGGAGTTGGTCAGGTAGAGGTTCTGGGTGAAGAAGTCGTTCCACGTCCAGATGAACGTGAAGATCGCCGTGGTGGCCAGTGCGGGCATGCACAGCGGCATCACCACCTGGAGGAACGTGCGCAGGTGTCCCGCGCCGTCGATCGCGGCCGCCTCGTCCAGCTCCCGGGGAAGGGTGCGGATGAACTGCACCATCAGGAAGATGAAGAACGCGTCGGTGGCCAGGAACTTGGGCAGGATGATCGGCCAGATCGTGTTGATCCAGTCGATCTTGCTGAACGCGATGTACTGCGGCACGACCGTCACATGGTGCGGCAGCATGATCGAGACCAGCATGATCGCGAACCAGAGCTTCTTGAACGGGAACTCCAGCCGCGCGAACGCGTAGGCGGCCAGCGAGCAGGCGACCAGGTTGCCGACGACCGCCAGGCCGGTGATGACGGCGGAGTTCCACATGTAGTAGCCGAAGGAGTGCGTGAGCGCGTCCCAGCCGCCGGTGTAGTTCTCGCCGGTCACCTCGGACGGGACGAGGCCGGGCTCCCGGAAGATCAGTTCCTCGGGCTTGACCGAACTGGAGATCATCCAGAGCAGCGGGTAGAGCATGAACAGCCCGAACACGATCAGCAGCACGTGCTTGGTCAGCCGCGAGGCGGGCCGGAACAGGACCGGCACGCGCGTGCCCGCCGGACGCCGGCCCGCCGGGCGCCGGCCCGCCGCGCGCTTGGTCCCCGTACGCTTACTTGTCGTCGCCATAGAAGACCCAGAATCGAGACATGAGGAAGTTGACGGCGGTCAGAGCCCCGATGATGAGCAGGAGCACCCACGCCATGGCGGCCGCGTATCCCATCTCGTAGTTCTTGAAGCCCTTGAGGTAGAGGTAGAGCGTGTAGAAGAGGGTCGAGTCGACCGGTCCGCCGTTGCCGCCGCTGACGATGAACGACTGCGTGAACGACTGGAACGACTTGATGACCTCCAGCACGGCGTTGAAGAAGATGATGGGCGTGAGCAGCGGCAGCGTGATCGAGCGGAACTGCCGGATCCTGCCGGCGCCGTCGACCCGCGCCGCCTCGTAGAGGTTCTGCGGGATCTGGCGGAGCCCGGCCAGGAAGATGACCATCGGGGCGCCGAACGTCCAGACGTGCAGGATGATCAGCGTCCACAGCGCGGTGTCGGGGCTGGTGACCCAGCCCTGGCCCTCGTAGCCGAACCAGCCCAGGAACGTGTTGACGATCCCGTCCGTCCCGAAGATCTTCCGCCACAGGATCGAGATCGCCACGCTGCCCCCGAGCAGCGAGGGCAGGTAGAACATCGACCGGTAGAACGACAGCCCGCGCAGACCCTTGTCGAGCGCCAGCGCCAGCCCGAGGGCGAACGCGAGCTGCAGCGGAACCGAGACGACGACGTAGGTGGTCGTGACCTTGAGGGAATTGAGGTAGCGGTCGTCGGCCGTGAACATCTTGTCGTAGTTGTCCAGGCCGACCCAGTGCGCCTCGCTCAGCAGGCTGTAGTCGGTGAACGACAGGTACAGCGAGGCGATCATCGGGCCGAGCGTGATGGCGAACAGGCCGATGAACCACGGGGCGAGGAACAGGTAGGCGGTCCATGCCTGTGAGCGGGTGCGGGAGCTCTTGCGGCGTCCGGGGCGGCGGGCGTCCGTGTTCACGGAGGACGCGAGCACGGGCTCGGCCGTCCCCGTCGCCGTGTCGGCAGCAGCGGGCCTCAGCGTCATCACCGGCCCTTCGGTGAGTCGGATGGCGGTTGAGATAGCGCTTTCTTAGCGCGAAGCCGGAGATCACGTCAACCCTTTGCAGTGAGATTCCTCACTGCGAACGTCGGCCCGTTCTCCTGTATTTCGAGGTCAGAGCCGCATTCGGGCACAGAGCATTGCCGAAGGGTTTTTCGGTGCCGCTGCTTGTTACTACAACCGTTTGCAGTGCTCAGGAAACGCTGAACCGGTACCCGGTGACCGAGACGTGCGTCTCTCCGGGCCGCAGGACCGCGGACGGGAACGCCGGCCGGTTCGGCGCGTCGGGGAAGCGCTGGGTCTCCAGGCACAGGCCCGCGAACGGGCCGTACGGGGTGGCGGCGCCGTCCAGCATGTGGCCGGTGTAGAACTGGACGCCCGGTTCGGTGGTGGTGACCTCCATCGAACGGCCGCTGCCCGGATCGGTGACCGTCGCCCGGCCCCGGCCGGGGGCGGTGAAGGCGTAGCAGTGGTCGTAGCGGCCGCCGAGCCGCGCGTCCACCCGGGCGGGGACGGTGAAGTCGAAGGGCGTCCCGGCCACCGGGGCGAGCTCCCCCGTGGGGATCTTCCCCTCGTCCACCGGGAGGTAGCGGTCCGCCTCCATCATCACCACGTGACCTCGTACGTCGCCGGCGCCCGCCAGGTTGAAGTAGGAGTGGTTGGTCAGGTTGACCACGGTCGGGGCGTCGGTCGTGGCCCGGTACTCCACCCGCAGCGTGTCGCCGTCCAGCAGGTACCGGACGCGGACGGTCAGCTCCCCCGGATAGCCTTCATCGCCGTCCGGGCTCACGAGGCTCAGCAGCAGTTCCGCCGGATCCGCCGACTCGACCCGCCACACGCGCTTGTCGAAGCCGCGGACGCCGCCGTGCAGGCTGTGCGCGCCGTCGTTGACCGGGAGCCGGTACTCCGTGCCGTCGAGGGTGAACCTGCCGCGGGCGATGCGGTTGCCGTACCGGCCGACGACCGCGCCGAAGTACCGGCTGCGGTGCAGGTAGTCCTCCAGCGTGTCGAGGCCGAGCACCACGTTGGCGCCGTCGGCCACCTCCAGCCGCTGGACGGTCGCGCCGTAGGTGAGGACGGCGACGCGCAGGCGCCCGTTGTCCAGCACGTGCCGCTCGACCTTCTCGCCTTCCGGGGTGGCGCCGAAGGCGACGTCGTGACTTCTCATGGGGGTCCTTTCGGGGGAGCGGTTGACTCGCGGACCACCAGATGGGTCTCCAGGACGGTGGCCGCGCTCATCGACGTGATGAGCAGGTCGACGGCCATGCGCCCGGCGTCCGCCGTGGGCATGGCGACCGTGGTGAGCTTGGGCCGGTACAGGCGTCCGGTGATGCTGCCGTCGATGCCGATCACGCTGATGTCGCCGGGCACGCCGACGCCCAGCTCGTCCAGGCCCTCGATGAGCCCGATGGCGACGAGGTCGTTGTAGGCGAGCACGCCGGTCACCCCCGCCGCCGCCACCTGGCCGGCGACGGAGACGCCGCCCTCCTCGGTGGGCGCGTTGGGGCCGATGACGACCGTTTCGAGACCGGGGACGTCGGTGACGGCCTTGCGGATCTCGCCGCTGGTCCAGGAGCCGGACGGGCCCGACACGAGGGCGACGCGCCGGTGGCCGAGCCCGGCGAGGTGCTCCATCGCGGTGCGGGCGCCCCGGGCGACGTCCATGACGACGGTCGTCACCCCGCGCAGCCGCCGGTTGACCAGGACGAACGGCAACGTCTCGACCAGTTTCTCCAGCGCCTTGTTCGATGACCGGGGGCTGCACAGCACGATGCCGTCGACCTGCTTGGAGAAGGCGTGGACGAGTTCCTCCTCCTTCGCGGGGTCCTCGTCGGTGTCGGCGACGAACAGGTGGTAGTCCCGGGCGCGGGCGGTGGCCTGCGCCGCTTTGATCAGCGGGGGGAAGAACGGGTTCGCGAGATCGGCCACGATCAGCCCGAGGTTGTGGGTCCGGCCCGTGGTGAGCGAGCGGGCCGCCCGGTTCGGCCGGTAGCCGAGCTGCTCGGCCACCGTCAGCACCCGGGTCCGCGTTTCGGCGTTCACCATGTGCGGCGCGGAGAAGGTCCGCGAAACCGTCGACACATGGACGCCGCACGCGTGGGCGACGTCCCGGATAGTCACTGCCATGGCGCCTACCTTAGCGCAACCGTTTGCAAGTCCGGGATGATCGTTGCGACTGTTTCCGCTGGTCGAACGCTGCTCACTTGACGGAGAGGTGGTACTGCCGCGATTGTTACTGCAACTGGTTGCAGCACGTTAAGGAGTCCATGCGGTGAGCAGAGTGCTCGTCACCGGAAGCGCGGGCCGGTTGGGCCGCAGCGTCGTCACCACGCTCGCGGCGGCCGGACACGAGGTGATCGGCGTCGACAGCGCCCCGGGGACCCCGCGGGAGGCCGCCGACACCCTGCCGGCCGACCTCACCGACCTCGGCGAGGCCCACTCGGCCATCACCCGGTTCCGGCCGGACGCCGTCGTCCACCTCGCCGCCATCGCGGTGCCCTTCGGCCGGACGGACGCGACGACGTTCCGGGTCAACACCCAGCTGGCGTTCAACGTCTGCGCGGCCTCGGTGGCGCTGGGCGTGCCGAGGCTCGTCGTCGCGAGCAGCCCGACGGTGATGGGCTACGGCGCGCCCGGCGGCTGGACGCCCGCGTACCTGCCGCTGGACGAGGAGCACCCGCCCCGGCCCTGGAACGTCTACAGCCTGTCGAAGCTCGTCGCCGAGCAGACCATGCAGACGTTCGCCCGCTCGGCCGCCGGGACGAGGATGGCCGCGTTCCGTCCCTGTTTCGTCATCGCGCCGGAGGAGTGGGAGGGCGCGCCGACCCAGTCGGGGCACACCCTCCGCGAGCGGCTGGACCGGCCCGAGATCGGCAGCGTCTCGCTGTTCAACTACCTCGACGCGCGGGACGCCGGCGCGTTCATCGACGCCCTCCTCGACAAGCTGCCCCGGCTGGAGCGCAACGGCGAGGTCTTCTTCGCCGGGGCCGGGGACGCGCTGGCCCGCGAACCGCTGGCCGAGCTGCTGCCCCGCTTCTTCCCCGCGACCAAGGAGGCCGCCGGCGCGCTCACCGGCACGTCCCCCGCGTTCTCCGCCGCCAAGGCCGAGCGGCTGCTCGGCTGGACCGCAAAGCGCAGCTGGCGCACCGAACTCGTCTGAAGGGCCCGCTCGTGATCGAGGATTCGGCATGATCAAGGACTTGTCGGTCGTACAGCGGTCGGTGCCTCTGGCCCGGCCGTGGGGCCCGGACGTGCCGTGCAACCACGTCCTGTTCGTCACCCTCACCCTGGACGACGGACGAACGGGGACCGGGATCTCCTGGACTCCCAAGATCGGGGCGCATGCGGTCAAAGCACTCCTGGAGCACGACGTCCGCGAGGCGGTGATCGGGCTTCCGCCGCACCCCGGCGTCGTGTGGGACAGGCTGTCGGCCCATCTCGGCGAGGCGGGGCGGTCCGGAATCGTCCCGATCGCGATGGCCGGCGTCGACCTCGCGCTGTGGGACCTGGAGTGCGGTGACCGTTCCCTGGTGGACGTCCTCGGGGCGCGGCGCGACAGCGTCCCGGTCTACGGCAGCGGGATCAACCGGCACTACTCGCTGGACGAGCTGACCGCGCAGGCCGCGCGGTGGGCCGCCGCCGGGTACCCGGCCGTCAAGATCAAGGTGGGACGGCCCTCGCTCGCCGAGGACGTCGAGCGGGTCGCGGCCGTCCGCGAGATCATCGGCCCCGGCACCGCGCTGATGATCGACGCCAACCAGCGCTGGGACCTGCACCGGGCCCGGACCGCGCTGCGGGCGCTGGAGCGGTTCGACCTGTTCTGGATCGAGGAGCCGCTGCCCGCCGACGACCTCGCCGCCCACGCGGAACTGCGCCGGAGCATCGGCACGCCGGTCGCCGTCGGCGAGAACGTCGCCACCGCGCACGGCTTCCGCGACCTGCTGACCGCGGGCGCCTGCGACGTCGTCCAGCCGAACGTGGTGCGGGTCGGCGGGATCACCCCGTTCCTGCGCATCGCCGGCCTCGCCCAGGTCTTCGACGTGCCGGTCCACCCGCATCTGCTCACCGAGCTGTCGGGGCAGCTCGCCCTCGCCCTGCACCATCCCGCGATGGTGGAGGCGGCGGAGGGCGCCACGCTCACCGACCTCGGCCTGCTCGCCGATCCGCCCCCGGTGCAGATCACCGGCGCGGAGCTGCGGGCGACGGGCGCACCGACGAGGTGGTCGCCGTGAGGCCGGTGAGGGTCGTCGTCGCCGGAGTCAACGGCTACGGGCGCAACCATCTGGAGAACGTCCGGCGGCTGGCGGCGGCGGGCCGCGCCGAGCTGGCCGGAGTGTGCGACATCGCGCCGCCGCCCGGGTTGGGCGTGCCCACGTCGGCGGACCTGGCCTCGCTGATCCGGGAGACCGGGGCGGAGGCGGCGGTCATCGCCACCCCGATCCACACCCATGCGCCGCTGGCCGTGGCCGCGCTCCGCGCCGGGGCGCACGTGCTCCTGGAGAAGCCGCCCGCGCCGTCGGTCGAGGAGTTCCAGACGATCTCCGCCGCGGTGGCCGAGACCGGGCTCGCCTGCCAGGTCGGCTTCCAGTCGCTCGGCTCGGACGCCGTCCAGGCGGCGCGGGACGTGCTCGGCGAACCGGTCCGCGGCATCGGAGTGGCCGGGGCGTGGACCCGGCCGTTCGGCTACTACACCCGTTCGGCCTGGGCGGGCCGCCGCCGACTGGACGGCGTCGACGTCATGGACGGCGCCCTCACCAATCCCTTCGCGCACGCCGTGGCCTCCGCCCTGGCCGTGGCCGGAGCGGACGCGGTCGATTCGGTCGCCGGCATCGAGCTGGAGCTGTACCGCGCCAACGCGATCGAGTCCGACGACACCTCCAGCGCCCGGCTCCGTCTCGCCGACGGGACGGTCATCGCGATCACCGTCTCGCTCTGCTCCGCCCGGCGCACCGAGCCCTACCTCCACCTCCACGGCGATACCCGGTCGGCCCGGCTCTTCTACACCCTCGACGAGATCGAGTCCGACGGGGTCAGGACCGGTTTCGGCCGGACGGATCTGCTCGGCGACCTCCTCGCGCACATACGGGACGGCACGCCGCTCCTGGTCCCGCTCGCGCGCACCGGCGGCTTCACCCGGCTGCTCGACGCCATCCGGCTCGCTCCCGGACCACGCCCGATCGAGGCGCGCTTCGTCCGGAGGGAACCGTCCCGGCTGGTCCTGCCCGGCATCGAGGGCCTGGCCGTCCGCGCCGCGCAGGACCTCAAGACCCTCTCCGAACTGAGCTTCCCCGACAGCCTCGGGTCTGTGGACGAACCGTGGCCGGAGACAATGCTGCGGGCGGGGACGCGAGGAGTGGCCGCCTATATCCAGCGCGGGGACGTGCAGGCCACCGATGCCCCGCGACCTCACCTGCATCCCGTCCGGACCCTCGGCGGGACGGTCGTCACCGAGACCCAGCCGGACGACCACGTCCATCATTTCGGCGCGGGCGTCGCGATCTCCGACGTCGACGGGGTCAACTTCTGGGGCGGCTCCACCTACGTCCCCGGCGAAGGCCCGAAGATTCTCCCCAACCACGGACGGCAGCGCCGCCGCACCCTCCGTCCCATCGACGGCGGCTACGCCGACTCCCTCGACTGGGTCGGCCCGGACGGCACCGTCCTGGCCGGTGAGGAGCGGACCCTGACGGCGCGTCCCGTCGCGGGAGCGTGGGCGCTGGACTTCGCGTTCACGCTGACCGGCCGGACCGGGCGGCCGCTCGTCATACAAAGCTCGGCCTGCAAGGGCCGCACGGGCGCGGGCTACGGCGGGTTCTTCTGGCGTGCGCCCAAGGACTCCCCCGGCCTGGCCGTCTTCACCGGCGAGGCGTCCGGAGAGGAGGCCGTGCACGGCAGCGTCACGCCCTGGCTGGCATTGACCTCGGACGCATGGAGCCTGGTGTTCGTCCAGACCGCCGGGCTCGACCCGTGGTTCGTGCGGGTCGCCCAATACCCCGGCGTCGGCCCCGCCCTCGCCTGGGACAAGCCGCTGACCGTCCCGCACCACATGACCCGCGCGATCACCGTGGTGGTCGCCGACGGCCGCCTCACCCCCGACCAGGCCGCCGACACGATCACTTCCCTGCACGTGCCGTGAAGGTCATACCACGCCCTCGACCCCGTGTCGGCACGGCGCCTGTGGGACCTGAGCGAGCAGCTGCTCAAGGCGTGATCACGATCTTGCCGATGTGCGCGCCGCGACGGAATTCGTCCTGGGCGGCGTGGACGTCGCTCAGGTGATACCTGGCGGCGATGCGCGGGCGCACGGCGCCGGTGCGGGCCAGCTCGACAAGGTCCGCGAAGTGCGAGCGGGTGTGCATCGAAGAGCCGATGAGACTGACGTTGTGCAGGTAGAGGCGCCGCAGGTCGAACGTGACCACGGGCCCGGCGACGGCTCCGGCGATGACCCAGCGGGCACCGTCGCGCAGTGCGGGCAGCAGGCGCTCAAGCCAGGGACCGCCCGCCACGTCAGCGACGGCGTCCAGCCCGCCGGGTGCCGCCGCGTCCAGCCGGCGTCGCAGTTCGGCCGGATCCGCGTCCCGGGAGACGGTCTCGGCGGCGCCGGCCTCGGACAGCGCCTCGGCTTTGGAGCCGCTGGTCAAGGCCACTACCCGCGTGCCGCGTGCTGCGGCGAGCTGGACGAGGGCGAACCCGACGCCACCGGAGGCGCCGGTGACCAGGACCGTTTCGCCGCTCGTGATGCGGGCGCGTTCCAGCATGCCCATCGCCGTGCCGTAGGCCACGGGAAGCGAAGCCAACTCCTCGTCGGACAGTGGTGAGGCGCTCATGTCGTGAACGCGGGCGGCGTCGACCGCGACGTAGGTGGCGAAGCCGCCGTCCGCTTCACTGCCGAGCAGCCCGATCGGCACGGCGTCCTCGCGGTCGTCGGCGTAGAAGGCGGGATCGACCAGTACCCGGCGGCCCACCCACGTGCCGGGGACATCGGCGGCCGCCTCCTGGACGGTGCCGGCGATGTCCCCGCCCTGAACGCGGGGGAAGTCCACCGGGCCGCGCCATCCGGCCTTCGCCTCGGGACGGCCCGGCAGCCCGTACGCGCCCTCCCGCGTCCAGATGTCGGTGTTGTTCAAGGCCGCCGCGCTCACCCGCACGAGCACCTGGCCTGGACCGACCCTGGGTACCGGCCAGTCGTCCCGCAACTCCAGCACGTCCGGCCCGCCGTGCCGGCGCAGGACGGCGGCGGTCATGAATTGATCGCTCCCCATGCACCCAGTCTGACTCCGCCGAGGTTCGGGGGCCCGTTCTAATTGGCTCCCTTCTGTTTTTGGAGGCATGCCTTGAGCGCCTTTTGGGCCTTCGCGGGGTCATAGCCGGGCGGCGGTGTCCACTGCTCGCCGGGTGCTGGGACCTTGATGCCCTGCCGGCGCAGGCAGTCCGTCAGGGTGCGGATCGCGCTGGGCGGCGCGGTGCTCGGGGCGGTCGGGTCGTTGTCGGGGGACGGGGTGACGGGCGCCGGCGAAGCGGCCGTGGGGGAAGGAGGCGCCGTCTGCGGGGCGGCGCCACCCGCGTCGTCGTCGTTCCCCCCGCAGGCGCTCAACGCAAGCACCAGTGCCAGTGGCAGAACCGCGAGACGGCCTTGGCCGAAGGTGAACTTCATCAGAAAAACCTCTCGGGACGGACGGGGCGGACCGCCCCCGGCCGAACCGGGGGCGGCCCGCGCGGACCTGGGCCGAAACCGCTCAGAGCGTCAGGTCACCGGGTTGTCGACGAGGTAGACGGACGGTGACGGCTTGCCGCAGGTCGCCTCGGTGGGCGCGCCGCCGTCGAAGGCGAGTTGCGCGCGGGCGCCGCCCAGCATCACCCGGACGTTCTCCGACCCGGACGACGGCTTGAACGGCCCCGCCGTCAGCGTGCCGTCCGCGGGCAGCGGCACGACGAGCCGCTGGTCCCGCACCAGGGTCGTCGCGGGGATCGGGACGCCCTGGCTCGGGATGACGTTCAGGGTCTGCGGCGTGCCGCCCTCGACCTCCAGGTTCAGTTCGGACACCTTGCCCGAGACCGTGGTCACGCCCTGGTCGAGGAGGTCGTTCACCGTCTCCTTCGGCACCGTCAGCGCCCCGGACGCGTTCGTGAAGGAGAACGAACCCGACCTGCTGACCGTGAGCGGGATGCCGTCGGCGCCGACCGCGATCCCCACGTCGTGCGACTGGCCGCTCCAAGTGCACTGGTACGGCGCGTTGATGATTCCCGCCAACTCACCCGACTTGGGCTCGGGGAAGTTCAGCGGCGCGCCGTGGAACTTCGCGGGCGGCTGCCCAGGCTCCCCGCCGACCGCGATCGTCAGCAGCGCGTTGCCGCCCCGCGGCTTGCAGTCCGCGGTGATCGGGAGCGAGAAGCCGGCCGAGGACTTCAGGTCGACCTGCGCGAACGCGCTGTTGAAGCCGAGCGTGACCTTGCCGCTCTGCGGCGCGGTGTACGGCCCCACGTCGAACGGGTCCTGTCCGGGTGCGGGCAGCCCGACCTTCAGCGGCTTGCCGGGCTCGACCGGGATGTCGGTGAGCGTGATCGGGTCCTTGGCGATGTTGACCGCGTCCGGCGTCGAGTTGGTCGCGCCGATGGACATGTCGCTGACCGTCGCGTCGGCCCTGTCGATGCCCAGGATCGGTGCCAGCGTGGTCAGCCATTCGGGGAAGGTGATGCTGCCCGACCCCTGCGTCAGCCAGAACTCCTGGCCGGGGCCGAGCTGCACCGGCGCGACGCCCTGGATGTCGACGTCCAGGGGCAGCCACAGCACCGGCAGCACTCCGGCGAAGTTGATCGTGCAGGCGATCGGGAGCTTGAACCGGCCGGTGTCCACGCCGATCGCCGGCAGGTCCTGCGCGGGGATCGCGTTGGCCGCCGGAGGCGCCACCAGCGTGGGCACCAGCATGACCAGCGCGCTGACGGCGGAGAGCATCGCGGTGCGGATCGGTCTGTGCCGGACGGGACGCCCGGGAGTGGGGCGTGGTGTCGGGGCGAGTCGCATGTGGTCCCTCATTCCTTCGGATCGGGGGAATGCGTCCCACAGTGTGTGTCACACAGTTGTCCGCCGAGTAGGAAGAGCGGTGCGGTTTTCGTTCGGCGACCTTCTGCCCTGACTCACAACAACGTCCCGGGGGCCTCAGCCCACCTGCGCGTCGAGCGCGGCGCGGAGCCGCCCCAGCACCTCCGCGTGCCACCCGTCCAGGAGCTCGATCGCCTGCCGGGCGGGGCCCATGTCCCCCGCCTCCCAGGCGCTGATGAGCTGGTCCCACCACCACACGTGCAGGCCGGGGGCGCCGAACACGACGTCCAGCACCTCCGGCACCTCGGCCAGCATCGGGCCCAGCGAGTTCAGCACCCCGAGGAAGACGCCGCCGCCGACCGCCATCGACCCCGCCCGCAGGACCTCTAGGACGCCCTGGTGGACGTCCGCCGGGGTCGCCTTCTCGTCCCGCGCCAGCATTTCGAGGCGCCGCCACGCCCGCCGCGCCGGCGCGGGGTCGTGGACGCCCGGGTTCGCCTCGATCTTGTCCGTGACCGACTCGTAGAACATGCGCAGGGTCTCCAGGATGTCCTGGAGGATCCGGACCGCCAGGTCGGGCAGCCTCCGCGAGAACCGGAACAGGTAGCGCCACGTCTCCACCCCGCCGTACGCCTCGACGTCGCGGACCACGGCGCCGATCCCGTGATGGGTCTCCACGAACCCCGCCGCCCGCAACTGCCCGAGGACGAGCTGGACCGTGGACGGGTTGATCGCGTACTCCCCGGCGAGCCGCCGGATCGACGGCAGCCGCTCCCCGGCCCGCAGCCGCCCCGACGCGATCGCGAACGCGATCTGGTCGGCGACCTCCTCGACCACCGTCCCGCGGGTCATGGCGTCCCCGCCCCGCCCCCGGACCGTCCAGCGCCCACCTGTGAGCTCCACATGCCGGCCAGCGTACGGCCCGCACCGCCGGGGCACGGCCGCTCCGCCGGTGCCGCCGTCCTCTGAGCCGTCACCGGCCGTCCGCCGCGCTCTCGGCCCCCCAGCGGGCAGCACACCCTTCTTGGGCCCGGTCGGGGCGAGGTACGTCTTCTGATCTTTTTCTGCGGGGTTGTCGGATGGCGACGAGCCCGTTCGTAGCCATGGTGAGAGACCGGCAGCGGGCCGGTCGCCACTCACCGGACCGGACCGGTCCTACGACGACGGGATCAGATCTTGACCACTGCGAACACGAGGCCCGGAGCCGGGCGGCGGGAATGGGTCGGGCTGGCCGTGCTCGGCCTGCCCACGTTTCTCGTCTCCATGGATTTCTCCGTGCTGTACCTGGGTGTTCCGCACCTGACCGCCGACCTCGCGCCGAGCGGGATCCAGCAGCTCTGGATCGTGGACATCTACGGCTTCCTGATCGCGGGCTTCCTGGTCACCATGGGCACCATCGGCGACCGGATCGGACGGAAGAAGCTGCTGCTCATCGGCGGCGCCGTGTTCGGCGTCGCCTCGGTGGCGGCGGCGTTCTCCACCAGCCCGGAGATGCTCATCGCCAGCCGTGCGCTGCTCGGCGTGGCGGGCGCCGCGGTGATGCCGTCGGTGCTGGCCCTGGTCACCGGCATGTTCACCGAACAGAGGCAGCGCAGCCGCGCCCTGGCCGTCTACCTGACCTGCTTCATGGGCGGGGCGACGCTCGGCCCGCTGGTCGGCGGCGTGCTGCTGGAGTACTTCTGGTGGGGCTCGGTGTTCCTGGTGGCCCTGCCGGGGATCGTGCTGCTGCTGGTGCTCGGCCCCTTCCTGCTTCCCGACCAGCGCGCACCGCGGCCCGGCAAGCTCGACCCGGTCAGCGTCGTGCTGTCCCTCGCGGCGATCCTGCCGTTCGTCTACGGGCTCAAGGAGCTGGCTCGCAACGGCTGGGAGTGGTTCCCCGCCGAGGCGCTGATGTTCGGCGTCGCGGCGGGTGCGGTGTTCGTCCGCCGGCAGCGACGCCTGGAGCACCCGCTGCTCGACCTGCGCATGTTCGGCAACCGCACGTTCAGCTCCGCGCTGACCCTGTTCTTCGTGACCGCCGTGGTGGGCGCGGGCGCCCTCCTGCTCGTCACGCTGTACCTGCAGAACGTCACCGGCCTCACCCCGCTGGAGGCCGGCCTGCTCCTGCTGGTGCCCAACGTGCTGATGATCGTGGGCAACCTGAGCACACCACCGCTGGCGAACCACGTCCGTCCGGCCTATCTGATCGCGGGCGGACTGTCCGTCGCGGGCGTCGGCTACCTGATGTTCGCGCTGGCCGACTCGACGTCCGGCCCCGAAATGATCTTCATCGCGATGTGCGTCGTCATGCTCGGCACCGCGCCGCTGGCCGCACTCTGCAACCACCTCGCCATGGGCGCCGTGCCGCCGGACAAGGCCGGCTCCGGGGCGTCGATCGTGCAGACGACCACCGAGTTCGGGCTCGGGCTCGGCATCGCCACGGTCGCCATGCTCGGGACCGCGGTCTACCGGAACAACGTGGAGGGCGCGCTGGGCGCGGTACCACCGGACGTGGCGGGCGCCGCCCGGGAGAGCATCGACCGCGCGGTCGCCTCGGCCGGCCGACTGCCCGCCGAGCAGAGCAGCGACCTGCTGGCCGCGGCCCGCGACGCGTTCACCTCCGGCCTGCACACGGTGGGCATCGTCAGCGCCATCTTCTACGCCGGCCTGGCCGTACTCGCCCTGCGGACGTTCAAGCACGTGCGGAACTCGCACGGCGACGATGCCGACACCACGAACCACGACAGGGAGACCGACCCTGTACCCGAGGCCACGTCGGCGACCGAGGCGTAAAACCGCCGATCATCGCGGGATGGGGGGCGTCGGGCTAAGGCAGGGTGGTGCGCTCGGTCAGGCGGCGCAGCAGATCGACGAGGTGGCGGCGGTCGGCCTCGGTGAACCCGCCGAAGATGTGCTCGCCCACCTGTTCGGCGGTACGCCGCGCCTCCGCCAAAGTCTGCTCACCCCGGCGCGTCAACACGATCGAGTACGCACGCCGATCCTGCGGCACCCGCTCGCGGGACACCAGGCCGCCGTTCTCCAGCTCGTCGATGAGCCGGACCATCGTGGACTTGTCGATGCCGATGTGACCGATCAGGTCCCGCTGGCTGACCGGGCCGTACATCGGAAGCGCGAGCAGCACGGTGAATCCGCGGACGTCGATGCCCAGCGGGTTCAGCGCCCGGTTGAGCCGGTCCCTGCTCTGGTTGTGGGCCGCGGCCAGCAGCATGCCGACCCCCACGTGGTCGGCGGCAGGGCCGCCGTCCCCGGACAGGAGGCGTTCGAGCAGGTCGTCGAGCATGCGGCCACTCTAGTGCCATCTGATATAGTCTCACTTGAGATTATCTCGTGTGGGCGGCACCAGGCGATCGACCAGGAGACGTCCATGCCCGACCTGACCCGCCGACGCACCCTCAAGCTGACCGCCGCGACCGGGATGGCGGCCGCCGCCGCGACCCTGCCGGTGCGCGAGGCCGCCGCGAGCCCGCACCGTCCCTCGTACGGACGGATCGACACCCACCACCACGCCGTGCCGCCGAAGATGCGGCAATGGGCGGTGGAGCAGGGCATCATCCCGCCCACCGGCGGTCCCTCCTGGGCCCAGTGGACCCTGCCCGACACCCTCGCGACCATGGAGGCCAACGGCATCGCCGTCGGGGTCGCCTCCGCACCCGTGCCGGCCGAGATATTCGCTGACCGCAAGGTCGCCGAGTCGGGTGTGCACGTGTGCAACGAGTCCCTGGCCGAACTGGCACGCGACCACCCCACCCGGTTCGGCTTCTTCGCCAACGTCGCCATGCTCCACCCGGACCTGGCGCTCAAGCAGGTCGCCTACGCGCTGGACGAGCTGGGCGCCGACGGGGTCCTGCTCAACACCTCGGCCGGCGGCCGCTACCTCGGCGACCCGGTGTTCGCCCCGCTGCTGGCCGAGCTCGACCGCCGCGGCGCCGTCGCGTTCACCCATCCCTTCTCGCCCGAGGGGATCGTCGAGGTGCCCGGGGTGGGAGGCTGGCTCGGCGACTTCCTGCTCGACACCACCCGCACCGCCCTCAGCCTCATCGCTTCCGGGGCCCTGGACCGCTACCGCAGGCTGTCGATCATCCTGTCCCATGGGGGCGGATTCCTGCCGTACATGGCCGGCCGCGCCGAACGCTGGGGCAGGGAGGACGACGGGCCCGACCCGGCGAAGATCCGCCGGGCGCTGCGACGCTTCTTCTACGACACGGCGCTGCCGATGTCCCCGTACGCCACCCCGACGCTGCTCGGCGCGGCCGGCGCCGATCGCGTGCTGTTCGGCACCGACTGGCCCGCCAACTCCGCCCGCGAGGTGACCCTCAACACCGCGGCTCTCGACCGCGACCCCAATCTGAGCCGCCGCGCGCACAAGGCCATCGCCCGGGACAACGCTTTGCGCCTACTCCCCCGCCTCGCGGAACGACGCCGATGACCGGCCCCCACCCGACGCCCCGGTCGCCGGAGCGGCGCCCGCGTCCACCATCGACGCCGTCCACGCCCACATGCGCGAGATGGAGGGCTGACACTATGGGCAACCCCATGTGGCTCATCGCGCGCCGGTCGTTCACGGAGGGTTGGCCGCGGCTGATCGCCACGCTGCTAGCGGCGCTGGGGTCGATCGCACTCATCGCGGGCTCGCTACAGTTCGCGCTGCGCGCACAGGAGGCGGTGTCGGGCAGCGACGCCAGCGTCTACTTCCGCGCGGACGTGCTGGTGCAGGGCGGCACGGTGGATCCGGGCGACCCTTACGCGCCGCCTGACGGCCGGATCCGCCTGGACCGGGTCAGTTCCCTTCCCGGGGTAGAGGCGTCCGCCGGAGACGCCGCAGTGACGGTAACGGCCACCGGTCCCGACGGGAAGGCGATCAGGCCGGCGGCCGAGGGCCGTACGCTGCTGCGTCCGTGGGTGCCCGACCGGCGGCTGAACCCCTACCGGCTGGAGGAGGGGCGCGCACCCGCCGCCGGCGGCGAGGTCGCGGTCGTCCGGCACATGTCGCGCGCCGGGAAGCTCAAGGTCGGCGACACGATGACGCTGACACTGCCCCGCGAGACGCGCCGGGTGCGGGTCGCCGGGGTGGTCAGCGTCCAGGGAAGCGACGCGGTGGCCGCCGGCGACCTGGTGCTCGCCCCGCCCGAGACGGTGCGGCACGCGGCCATGCTGCCTCCGGGGACCTGGCAGGGCGTCTGGGTGAAGGCCGCCGCGGGCGTGCCCGCCGATCGGCTGCGCGACAACCTGGCCCGGGATCTGGGCGGCGCGGCCACGGTGCGCACGGCGGAGTCCGCAGGACGCGCGCAGAGCGCCGCCGCCGCAGGTGAGGGCGCCTCGATCGCCGGGGTGGTCGGAGGTCTCTCCCTTGTCGCGATCTTTGTCGGCCTGTTCGTGGTGGCCAACACGTTCGGCACGCTGGTGCGGCAGCGGACCCGCCGACTGGCGCTGCTCGGCGCGATCGGCGGCACACCGCGGCAGGTCAAACGGCTGATCCGGTTCGAGGCGCTGGCGGTGGGCGGGATCGCCTCGGCGGGCGGGGTGGCCGCGGGCTTCCCGTTGTCCGCGTTGATCGTCCGGCTGTTCGCACGGGACGGCTTCGACGTCTCGGCCGCCGGAGCGCAGTTCGGCTGGGCCGCGCTGGGCGTCCCCGTCGCGGCCGGGATCCTGGTCACCCAGGCGGCCGCCTGGCGGGCGGCGCACCGTGCCGCGAACCTCCCGCCCGTGCAGGCGCTGCGCAGCACGCTCACCGAGACCCGGGAACGACGCCGGCCGCGCCTCCTGGCCGCGTCCGCGATCTTCACCGGTACGGGTTTCTGGTACGCGGTGGCGGTCGTGATCCGCGTCACCGATCCGCCCGGCGCGGACCGCACGTTCGGGGTCGCGCTGATGGTCATGTTCGGTTCGCTGCTGGCCGTGGCCGGGCTGGCCGTCCTCACCCCGTTCTTCGTCGCGCCGCTGGGCGGGCTGGTGGGCCGCCTCGGGATGCTGGTCGGCGGGGAGACCGGACGGCTGGCGCACGCCACCGTCACCCGCAGCCCGCGCCGGGTCGCCTCGGCCGCCTCGTCGCTGATGGTCGGCGTCGCACTGGTCGCCTCCGTGGCGCTGGTGACGCAGTCGGTGCACGGCCGGTTCCAGGAGGCGGGACGGCAGGTCATGGCAGCCGAGCATGCGATCGCCGCGACCGCCAGGACCTCCGAGGGCGCGCCCGCCCCGCTCTCCCGCAACGTGGCCGCCCTGGCAACCGACGCGCCGGGGGTGTCGCGGGCGACCGCCCTCACACAGGCCGAGGTCAAGCTGGTGTCACCACCACCGGACGCCCCCGACCCGGACGAGGAACCCGAGCCGTTCTACTTCCTGGTGAGCGGGGCCGAACAGGCCGGGCTGCGCGACGTCCTGCGGCTGGGCGGCCGGCCGCCCCCGCTGCGTCCCGGGGAGATCGCGCTGTCGTCGACCGTCATGAAGGAGCGGGGGCTGCGCCGCGGGCAGGAGATCGTCGTCCGGGGCGTCCAAGGCCGGGTCACGCTGACCGTGGCGGGCGCCTACCACGACCCGTCCCACCTCTTCGCAGATCAGGCACTGGTGGCACCGGCGACGATGGACCGGCTCGACGCCAACGCCGCGACCCGGGCGATCCTCGTGCGGGGCGGCTCCGCGGAGGCACTCACCCACGCCGTCGCCGCTGTGCCCGGCCTGCAGGTCCTCGACCGGAACGCGTACGTGGACGCGGCGTCGGACTCACTCACCCGCCCACTGCGGGCGACCTACGCCTTCGTCGGCATGGCGCTGCTCCTCGCACTGTTCGGAATGGCGACCACGGTGTCGATGAGCGTCGCCGAACGCACCAGAGAATTCGGGCTGCTGGGTGCCGTCGGCGCCACCATGCGGCAGATCCGCTCAATCGTCCGCTGGGAGGCGGCCACCATTGTCACCCTCGGCACCACCCTCGGCCTGTTGATCGCAACGGGATGGCTGGCGCTCCTGCACATGACGACCGGCAGCTCATTCCTACGCCCAGCCCCACCATGGTGGCTGTTCCCCACAGTGGCAGCGGCCGCCGCAATAGCGACACTAGCGACCTCGTCCCTACCCGCACGCCGAGCCGCCGCCGTCCCAGTCCTCGAAGCCGTCAAGGCAGAGTGAGCCCTCCGGCTGCATCACACACCCGCGGATGGGCCGGCTCCTGACGGGACGGTCCGGGCCCGGGGCGCCCTACCGGGCTGACCGTGCGTCAGCGAGCCACCGAGGTGCTTGGTAGGCATGTGCCAGAACACCGCCAGTTCTTGGTCCTTCGATAAAGAAGGCGGGTATAGCGTGACAGTGTTCGCCGTCGGCGCCGGCACCGTTCCGCCGCTCGACAGGAGCGTGCCGGAGCCGCCTTCACCGACGTCCGGGCTCGTCCAGGGCCCGACTTCCAGGAGGAATGATGTCCTCTCGGCTGAACCCATATTTGACGTTCAACGGCAACGCCCGCCAGGCGATGGAGTTTTACGCGAGCGTGTTCGGCGGAAACCCCGCCTTCAACACCTTCGCCGAGTTCGGCACCACGGATTCACCGGACGCCGACCGGATCATGCACGGAATGTTGGAGACCGACGCCGGTTACACGATCATGGCCAGCGACGTCACCAGCGACATGGAGTACCAGCCCATGGCGGGGTGCTCGATGAGTATCAGCGGCGACGACGCCGACCTCCTGCGCGGCTACTGGGAAAAGCTGTCCGCGGACGGGACCGTCACGATGCCAATGCAGAAGCAGGTTTGGGGTGACGAGTTCGGCATGTGCGATGACAAGTTCGGCGTGACGTGGATGGTCGATGTCACCCAGCCGCAGACCTAGCAGCTCAGGGATACCGCCCGGTCGCCGCCGGCGTGCCGGCCACGCGGTCCGGCCGGTACCGGCGCCCACAGCAGAAGCGGGCATTTGAGCAGTGGACGGCTCACAACGTGACCGGGTGATAGCGGAATGCCTCGCCAAGCCAGGATCGTTGGAGGACTACCCGTTCGGCGACCAGGTGGCCGTCTTCAAGGTGGCCGGGCGGATGTTCGCGCTGGTGCCGCTGGATCCGCCGCCGGGGACCGTCAGCCTCAAATGTGATCCCGATCTGGCCACCGACCTGCGTGCGCGCTACGCGGCGATCACGCCGGGCTACCACCTCAACAAGCGGCATTGGAACACCGTGGTCCTCGATGGCTCGGTGCCCGACGAGGAACTGATGGATCTGATCGATCACTCTTACGTGCTGGTGGTGGCACGACTCACCAAGGATCAACGGAAACGCTGATGTCCTGACATGCGGATGAAGGCTCCGACCATCTGGGGCCGGTTCGAAGGCCAAGCCCGCCTGTGAAGGTCGCCGCCCGCCGGGCAGATCGACCCTGCGGATCGGGAAGGACGGCCCCGGAACTCCGACAGGTCGTGGCGAACCGCCCGAAACCACGGCTACTGCGGATCGTCGGTGTGCCAGGGGTAGAGGAACTGTTCGGGGCGCAGATCCCACGCTTCGAGCGTCGCGGTCAACTCCTCCTCGCCGACGGACGTCGCGTCCCGGATCAGCACGGCTCCGATGTCGTGGTCGTAGCCGTCGATGTGATCGATGTCGTAGTCCCAGTGCTGGAGGCGGAACGTGCGGTCGTGGTCGGCCCGCGTCCAGCCCTGCCGGTGGGCCACGACATCAGCTGGTGTGGCGACCGGGGTGATATCGACGAACGCCCGCCGACCGGGCCCCGATGCCGGCACTTCGGTGACCAAACGCCGACCGAGCCGCAACGCGTTCCGCTTGTCGACGGGCCATCCCGGGAGCCTCCCACCGCCGCGTGAACGACTCGGCGAGCTCACGACTAACGTTCCAGGTCGAACTCGCACGCCTTCGCACCGTCGGCGAACACACGCCATGCCGCAACATCGAACGCTAGCGTCGCGCCGTCCGGGTCCTTCGAATCGCGCACCGCCACTCTCGGAGCGAGCCACGCAATTTCTACGCATTCACCACCATGCTGTGAGCTACGGCTGCTCTTACGCCACAGGGTGCCCGAAACATCCGAAGTGCTCATAGGTGCTCCATCGCATCTTGGATCATGGCCAACGACTCCTCGACGGAGAGCGTCTGGCCCTGGATCAGGTCCCACGTTACGACTTGCAGTGCGACCCTGTCGCGCTGCTTCAGCAGTATCCCCTCTGCGGAAGCCTCCGTATAGGCAACGTCTGGCTCGTCTTCGAAACCTAGGATGATGAAGCTTCCTGCCAGGCCAGCGTGAAATCCCGCAGCATACGGGACGATCTGTAGTTGAGTCTTCTCGCGCCGCCCTACCTCCAGCAGGTAGTGGAGCTGCTCACGCATGACCTCCTTACCTCCCACGTTCCGGCGGATAAGGTCCTCGTCCATTACGAGGAAAGTGTGCGGAGGGTTCTCTCGCTCGAAGATCGACTTCCTCTCCATGCGTTCGGCGACGAACTTCGGTGTAGCCGAGCCCATCATCACGCTGATGACCGTGCCTGCGTAAGCCTCCGTCTGGAAGAGACCGCTGATGAGGTTGGTGCTGCAGACGCGGACGTGGCTGGCCCTCTTCTCGTAGCCCAGGTACTCCGGGAAGCCCGGGGGCAGGGTGGTCAGGTGCCGCGTGTCGTTGATCCGCTCCCATAGGCGGCAGAACAGGCCGTCCGTCTCGAAGAAGGTGTCGAGGGCGGCGGCGAATTCTTCGGACGGAAGGTTCTTGCATAGTTCGACCTGGCCGACGTAGGAGTCGGCGAAGCCGAGCTTTTCAGCGAGTTCCTTCTTGGTGAGACCGGCCTGCTTTCGGCGCCACTCGAGTTCCTTGGCGAAGGTGACGATGGCGGGTCCGTCGTAGGGCTCGGATTGGGCGGGCATCACGACCTCCGGGGGGCTGCACCCATCCGCCGGGTGCGGACGATCTTGCCTTTGGTGCATTGCTGGTAGTGCTCAGTCGATTCCTAAGCGTAGTCGAGCGTGTGAGGGTGGTCACACGAAATGGCGAGTGGGAACGAGTCAGAGGGAACTCGATGGATACGCGAGTGCAGGTGGACGAGCGGGAGCTGGGGCGGCTGCGGGCCGACTTCGGCGGGTGGCGGATCTGGCGGGCCGTCAAGCAGGACGGGCGGCTGGGCGAGTGGGTCGCCAGCCTCCACGACCCCAAGGCCGGGGTCGAGCCGACGCTGATGTTCCCCACAGCGGCCCTCCTGCGGAAGGCGCTGCTCCGGCAGGCCGAGAGGGCGCGAGCGAAGGGCTGAAAGCCGAGGTGATGGGCGCAGGTCGTCCATCACCTGACGTGAGGCCCCCCAGAGCGCGGCGCGGTCGGTGGACGTCCCCCCGGGCCCACCGGCCGCGCCGTCCCACGAGAAGAGGTGAGTGATGGGAATGCAACCCGGCAGGCAAGCGGCCACGCCCGTGCCGTCCAACGAGAGGCGTGCGCACCTGGACGCGCTGCGGGCGGCGGTCGAGGCGCGGCGGGAGCTGGCGTGCGGGGTCGTCGAACGGCGCGGGGTGACCTGGGTGAGCGTCGTCGGGGTCGGTGAGGCGCGGCGGCTGGTCGAGGTCGGGTGCGACTACGTCCGGTCGGCGTGGTGGTTCATCCGAGACGACGGGCGGCCGATCGCACCGGCGCGGGACGTCCACCATGCGGTCGACGTGCTGGTTCGTGAGCTGGTGGACGCGTGAGTCCGGGCGAGCTGGGGTCGGTCGCAGTGGACATCGCCCTGTTCGGCGTGGCCTGCGTCGCGACGGGATGGTTCTTCGGGTTCCTGGCCGGGAGCCGGTGACCCGCTGGGGCCGGGTCACCGGCGCAACGCTCAGCCCTGGGGAACGGGCGGCAGGTCGGCGTGCCTGACGTTGTAGTCGCCCTTGACGACCGGGGCGAAGGCCGCAGGGCCCATGCAGGTGCCGACCTTGCCCTGTCCCCATGCGCCCTCCTCGTTCTGGTCGCTGTTGACGACCGACCAGGAGAAGCCCATGCGGTCATGCCCGCCACCGGGGCCGCCGTCGTGGACGGTGAAGCCGAACCGGCGGCCGATCCAGTCCTTGATCTGCTCGTCGGCCTTGGTGACGACCGCGGTCAGGGTGGCGTTGCCGGGGCTCGTCGCCAGGCAGTCGACCCTGGCCTCCGACCGGACGGTCGACCCCGCCTCCGGGGAGTAGTGGGAGATCTTCACGATGCCGCGGGCGTCCGTGGGCAGCCCGTTGGGAAGCCCCGGCTTGGGCGCCGAGTACGGGACGGCGTGGGCATTGAAGGTGAAGGCGCGGACGTCCTGATCGGGCCAGTAGGTAAGGCGGATCTGCGCGGAGCCCGACACGCGCGCCGTCTTGGCCTCGGCCGCGGGCGCCGCTGTCGGCGTGGAAGTCGCCTGCGCCGCGACCGGCGCGGCCATCGCGGTGATGGCCGCGCCGATCAGAATGGCGGTCTTGGTCGTGTTGCGCATTGGGGGCCCCGTTCGGTCGACGGACGGGCCCCGGCGGCCCGGCCACCCCAATGCTCCGATCGGGCACCGCCCGCCGCCCTCCCCCGTTCGGGCCGATCACCTCACCCGTCGGTATGAGTCGGCACATCGGCATGGCCGGCGTTACTCGTCAGCCGCCGGGGAGGTGGGCGGTAGCGGGCTGCCTATGCGGAGGAGGTTGCCGCTGCGGTCGATCAGGGCGAACTCGCGCAACCCATAGTCGGTGTCGCGTGGCGGCTCCAGCCGGCTCCCCGTGGCGCTGTCGGTCGGCACTCCAATTCCGGCCCACGTGCGGTGCAAGGCGTTCGCGTCCTTGACCCGGACGTAGCAACCGGTGGCGGTGGTCAGCGGATCCACCTCTGGATGGTGGAAGAAGTGCAGTTCCACGGTCCCCCGCGCCACGATGAGGTACCCGTACTGCTCCGGTGGGGCACCACGCATCTCGAAGCCCAGCCGGGCGTAGAAGTCGAACGTCTCGTTCAAGTCCCGGCTGGGCAGGATCGGGACCGCGTACTCGTCCATGCGGGCAAAGGTAACCCGCCGCGTGCCGCCGGAGCGGTTACTTCCACTCGAAGACCTTGGACTCGGTCTTACCGCTCGCGTCGGCGTCGTATTCGAACATGGCGGCCACCTTGTTCAGGCGTGAGAACTTCTCGGACGTCGCCCGGTAGAAGATCGCGCCCCGGAAAGACGTCGCGCCGTCGTTCAGGAGCCTGCCGACTCCCATGCCCTTCCAGGTGGTGGTCTCGCCGTCGCCGGACATCGTGCAGCCCTGGCCTTCACCGCGCAGAACGCCGTCCGAGCCGAGGACGGACACGTACGTCCCCATGTCCACGACCTCTTCGTCGAGGAGCCGGCCACGGGACTCGAACGAGACCTCGACCCGCGCTTCACCCTGCTCGGTCGGCGGCAGGACGCGAGTCCCCGTGACCTGGCCCGTGTCATGACCCAATTGATCGCCCAATGCCATCTTGATCCTCCCCCTTTCGGATCACTCAATTTCAGTCGAACACCGGCCCCGCTCGCCGGTCAATGCCGTCGGCGCGTGCGGCCGTCCCCCTTGTCTCCCGCTTTTCGGCAAAAGGGATCTCCGTCCGCGGCGGCGTGGAAACCTCGGGCAAAGCGCCTGTGCGCGTCAGTCTTTGCGCGCGAGGCCGGCGTAGTAGTACGCCTCGTGCGGGTCGGACGGGGGCGTGTCCGGACGCCACGTCGCGATCGGCACCGCGCCCGGTTCCAGCAGCGTGGTGGCGCCGAACAGGGCGGTGAACTCGGCGCGCGTCCGGGAGACCAGCGAGATCCCCGCCGCGTTCGCCGCGGCGTTGGCGGCGGCGACGGCCTCCGGGTCGAAGTCGGCGGTGGGGTGCGACAGCGCCAGGCGGCTGCCGGACGGGAGGGCGGCGAGCAACTCCGCGACCCAACGCTCCGGACGACGCTCGGCCGGGAAGTACATCAGCAGCGCGACGACCATCAAAGCGACCGGCCGGGAGAGGTCGAGCGTTCCGGCGAGAAGCGGGTCCGCGAGGATCGTCTCCGGCTCGGTGAGGTCCGCGTGGATGTAGGCGACACCCGGGACGTCCGCGAGCATCGCCCGCGACTGCTCGGCGACCAACGGGTCGTTGTCGACGTAGACGACGCGGACGGACGGGTCGATCGCCTGCGCGATCTCGTGCAGGTTCGGTGACGTGGGGATCCCGCTCCCGATGTCGAGGAACTGGGTGACGCCGGACGACACCAGATGCCGTGCCGCCCGTTCCATGAAGGACCGGTTCGCCCGCGCCATCGCGGGGAGCGTCGGGATGGCACGGATCATCGCGTCCCCGAGTTCCCGGTCCGCCGGGAAGTTGTCGGTTCCGCCGAGCCAGTAGTCGTACACCCGGGCGGGATGCGCGACGGAGGTGTCGAACTCCGGGGAGGCTGCCATGCGCGGTCCTTCCAACAAGATCGGCTGACCCGATCCTCGCACCTCGGGCGCCGCGGCGAAACGACGAAACCGGCCACGCGGCCCGCCGCGCCGCGCCCGCTGGTTCGCCTTCCGGCGCAGGTGCCGGTCACGGCGCAGTCGGCCTCGTAGATGCCGCGGGGCAGACCGGAGTAGTGCGCGAACTGCTCGATCTCGGCCGTCTGCGCCGGCGGTCGTGACCGCCGCGGGGCGTCCCCCGCCGTCCCCCCGTACGGGCCGTCCCCCGGTGGTATGGCCCGGGCGCCGCGGCTCAGGAGATTCTGTCGATCACCAGGGGGTGAAGGGACGGGGTGCCGCCGTCCACGATCTCGTAGGCGCCTTCCAGGGACTCCAGGGCGCGGGGCAGGCGGGTCTCGTCGTCGGTGTGGAGGGTGAGGAGCGGCTGCCCTGCCGTAACGGTGTCGCCCGGCTTGGCGTGGCAGGTGATGCCCGCGCCGAACGAGACCGGGTCCTCCTTGCGGGCCCGGCCGGCGCCCAGGCGCCAGGCGGCGACGCCGACGCCGTAGGCGTCCAGGCCGGTCAGGACGCCGGAGGACGGGGCCGTGACCGTGTGGGTCTCGCGGGCGGACGGGAGCGGCGCGTCGGGGTCGCCGCCCTGGGCGCTGATCATCCGGCGCCAGACGTCCATGGCGGAGCCGTCCTTCAGCGCGTCGGCCGGGTCCTTGGACGACAGCCCGGCGGAGGCGAGCATCTCGCGGGCCAGGGTCAGCGTCAGCTCGACCACGTCGGGCGGGCCGCCGCCCGCCAGCACCTCGACCGACTCGGCGACCTCGACGGCGTTGCCGACCGCGTTGCCCAAGGGACGGTCCATGGCGGTCAGGAGGGCGACGGTGCGCAGGCCGTGGTCGGTGCCGATCGCGACCATCGTCTCGGCGAGTTCGCGGGCGTTCTCGACCGTCTTCATGAACGCGCCGGAGCCGACCTTGACGTCCAGGACGAGTGCGCCCGTCCCCTCGGCGATCTTCTTCGACATGATCGAGGACGCGATCAGCGGGATCGACTCGACCGTCCCCGTCACGTCGCGGAGGGCGTAGAGCTTCCGGTCGGCTGGGGCCAGGCCGCTGCCCGCCGCGCAGACGACGGCCCCGGCCGAGCGCAGGACGTCGAGCATCTCCGCGTTCGACAGCGACGCCCGCCAGCCCGGGATCGACTCCAGCTTGTCGAGCGTCCCGCCGGTGTGGCCGAGGCCGCGGCCGGAGAGCTGCGGGACGGCGGCGCCGCACGCGGCCACCAGCGGCGCCAGCGGCAGGGTGATCTTGTCGCCGACGCCGCCGGTGGAGTGCTTGTCGGTGGTGGGGCGGTCCAGCGCCGACCAGTCCATCCGCTCGCCGGAGCGGATCATGGCCTCCGTCCAGCGGGCCACCTCGGGACGGGTCATGCCGTTCAGCAGGATCGCCATCGCGAGCGCCGACATCTGCTCTTCGGCGATACCGCCGCGGGTGTAGGCGTCGACCGCCCAGTCGATCTGGCCGGGGGTCAGCGTCCCGCCGTCGCGCTTGGCGCGGATGACGTCGATGGCGTCCACAAGGTCCCTTTCAAGCACGTTCGATCAGGTCGTCGGGGCCGAACGCGTCCGGCAGGACGTCCGACATGGGCAGGATGCCGCGCGTCGTCTCCAGCAGCATCGGGGCGCCGCCGTGCTCCCAGAGGAGCTGCCGGCAGCGCCCGCACGGCATCAGCGGGTTCCCGTGCCGGTCGACGACCGACAGCGCGACCAGGCGGGGCCGCTGCGACTTGCCGGGGCCGTGCAGCGCCGACACGATCGCGCATTCGGCGCAGAGCCCGATCCCGTACGAGGCGTTCTCGACGTTGCATCCGGTGATGACGCGGCCGTCGTCCACCAGGGCGGCGGCGCCGACCGGGAACCCCGAGTACGGGCAGTACGCGCGCGTCATCGCCTCCCGCGCGGCGTCGCGCAGAGCAGGCCAGTCGATCTCCATACGGTTATCGTGCCTCACCGCGCCGGTACCGCAGCCCGTTGGCGGCGGGCATGCGGAGTCGCTGGCTGGCCAGAGACAGGACGAGCAGCGTCGTCAGGTGCGGCGTGAAGGAGACCAGTTCACCGGGGACCGCGTCGCTCAGCAGGAACCAGGCGAGCAGCCCGACGGCCGCCGCCAGCGCGAGGACGGCGCCGATGTAGGCGTTGCGGACCTCGCGGCGGGCCAGGTCCGTCGCGGCCTGGGGACGCAGCTTGCCCGCGCGCAGGGCCTGCCAGATCGCGACGCCGATGAGCAGGATCGCCACGAACAGCAGCAGCGCGTGGACGGCCTGGCCGCCGCCGCGCACGTTCATCGCGTCGGTGTAGCCGAACAGTAGCGAGCCGGCCGTGAGGCCGCCGGGACGCCAGTTGCCGAAGATCATGGCGGCGAGGCCGATGAAGCCGCGGCCGTTGGTCTGGCCGTCCTGGAACAGCGGGGCGGCGACGGTGACGAGGAAGGCGCCGGCGAGGCCGGAGAACCCGCCCGAGATGATCACTGCGGCGTACTTCATCCGGTACACGTTCACGCCGAGCGACTCGGCGGCGTACGGGTCCTCGCCGCAGGACCGGATCCGCAGCCCGAACGGCGTCTTCCACAGGACCAGGAAGCTGAGCGGCACCAGCAGCAGCGCGACGAGCGTGAGCAGCGACATGTCGCTGGTCAGCCCGCGCAGGATGCCCGCGAGGTCCGACGCCAGAAACCAGTGCCTGTCCTCCAGCGACCCGAGCCAGTCGGGGCTCTGCCAGCCGCCCAGCTTCCCGCCGGACAGCACCGGCATCGTCAGCGTCATGATCGGATCGACCGGCGGGGACTGCCGGGGACCGCCGCCGAGGGCCTTCGCCTCGCCGGTGGCGAAGATCAGCCCGGCGAGGAACTGGGTGAGGCCGAGCCCGAGAATGTTGATCGCGACACCGGACACGATGTGGTCGACGCCGAACGATACGGTCGCGATCGCGTGCAGCAGCCCGCCGAGGGCGCCGCCGAGGATGCCGAACAGGACGCCGATCCACGGGCCCCACTGGAATCCGGCCCACGCGCCCGTCCAGGTCCCGAGGATCATCATGCCCTCGAGACCGATGTTGATGATGCCGGACCGCTCCGACCACAGCCCGCCGAGACCGGCCAGGAAGATCGGCACGGCGAGGCGGAGCGAGGCGCTGACCGTCCCGCTGGACGTCACCGGGTCCGCGTCGTCGATCACGCGGACCAGCGACAGCAGCACCAGCAGCCCGGAGGCGATCAGCAGGTAGTGCGGCCAGCGCAGCCGGCGCTTGCCGTTCGCGGGCTTCTTCGCGGCCATCGTCTCGGTCGCGGCGCTCATGAGCGGTCCCCCGTGGACTCGCGGGCCAGGTCGTGGCCGGTGGCCAGTTCGATGGCGACGGCCCGCTGCTGCATGCGGATCTCCCAGCGCCGGACGAGTTCGTACACGATGACGACGGTCAGCACGACCACGCCCTGCATGACCCTGACGATCTCCTTCGGGACGTCGACCGCCTGGAGGACGTCGGACGTCTGGTCGAGGAACGCGAACAGCAGCGCGGCGAGCGCGATGCCGGCCGGATGGTTGCGGCCGAGCAGCGCGACCGTGATGCCGGTGAACCCGAGGCCCGCCGGGAAGTTCAGCGAGTACTCGTAGGACGCGCCGAGCAGCTCCGGCATGCCGATCAGCCCGGCGACCACACCGGACGCCAGCATCGTGTAGACGATCATGCGGCGGGCGTTCACGCCGCTGGCCTGCGCGGCCGACGGGGACAGCCCCGACACCTTCAGGTCGAACCCGAACCTGGTGTAGTTGATGACGACCCAGAACACGATCCCGACGATGATCGCGAGCGGCAGCAGCCCGTACATCTGGTTGGGCAGGTCGAGCCCGAGCGAGGACAGGAAGCCGTTCAGCGGGCCGACCCGTCCCGACTCGGGGATCTGCGGGGTCGCGACGTTGTTGCTTCCCGGCCGGAGCTCCGCAAGCCGCTGGTCGTTCAGCAGGTAGGCGATCAGGCCGGTCGCGATCGCGTTCAGCATGATCGTGGACAGGACCTCGCTGACCCCGCGGGTCACCTTCAGCACCCCGGCGATCGCAGCCCACAGCCCGCCGACCGCCATCGCCGCGACGATCACGAGCATCTGGCCGAAGGGCGCGGGCAGGGTCACCGCCCCGCCGAGCACGGCGGCCATGAACGCGGCGAGCCGGTACTGGCCGTCCACGCCGATGTTCAGCAGCGCCATCCGGAACCCGATCGCCACCGCCACCGCGGACAGGTAGTAGCGGGTGGCGCGGTTCACGATGTCGACGATCGAGTGTTCCGTGGTGCCGTAGTTGATCATGCTCCGGATCGAGCTGATCGGGTCGGCTCCGGTGACGCGCAGCAGGATCATCGTGATGCCGAGGGAGATCAGCAGCGCCAGCGTCGGCGCGCCGATCTTCAGGCCCAGCCCGGTGGGGCCGAGGCCCCGCAGGATCGCCTTCCACGCGGGCACCGGCTCCGGCTCCACGGGCGCGGCGCCGCCGTTCGGGTCGCCGTCCTTCGGGTCGCCGTCCTTCGGGTCGCCGTCGGTCGGGCCGGTCATGACGCCGCCCCGGCGCCGGTCATCGCGGAGCCGAGGTCCTCCGGCGTGACGGTCCGCGGATCGACCTCCGCGACGAGCCGTCCCCGCAGGATCACGTGCAGGGTGTCGGACATTCCGATGAGTTCCTCAAGATCGGCGCTGATCAGCAGCACGGCGAGCCCGGCGGCACGGGCCTGCCGCAGGTAGTCCCAGATGGCGGCCTGGGCGCCGACGTCGATGCCGCGCGTCGGGTGCGCGGCGATCAGCAGGTGGGGCTCGCCGGACATCTCCCGCCCGACGATGAGCTTCTGCTGGTTGCCGCCCGACAGCGCGGCGGCGGGCACCTCGATGCCCGGGGTCCGCACGTCGTACTCCCGGACGATCCGGGTGGTGTCGCGGCGGGCGCCGCGCCGGTCGACCAGCGGGCCGCGGACGTTCGGCGGCTGCGTCTGGTGGCCCAGCATGCGGTTCTCCCAGAGCGTCCCCTCCAGGACGAGCCCGTGGCGGTGCCGGTCCTCGGGGATGTAGGAGATGCCGGCCTCGCGGCGCCACCGGGTCGTCCAATGGGTGATGTCGTCGCCGCCGTGGACGATCGACCCGGCGTCCGCCTGCCGGATCCCCATGATCGCCTCGATCAGCTCGGTCTGCCCGTTGCCCTCGACCCCGGCCAGCCCGACGATCTCGCCGCGGCGGATGCGCAGCGACACCTCGTCCACGATGGAGCGGCCCTCGGGGGACAGCACCGTCAGCCCGCCGATCTCCAGCTGGACGTCCTCGGTGACGGTGGACTCGCGCAGCTCCGGGGTGGGCAGCTCCGACCCGACCATCAGCTCCGCCAGCTGCCTGGAGGTGACCTCCCCCGGGTCCAGCCTGGTCCCGACCGTGGTGCCGCGCCGGATCACCGAGATCGTGTCGGCGACGGTCAGCACCTCGTCGAGCTTGTGCGAGATGAACAGCACGGTCAGGCCCTCGGCGCGCAGCTCCCGCAGGTTGCCGAACAGCTCGTCGACCTCCTGCGGGACGAGCACCGCGGTCGGCTCGTCCAGGATCAGCACGCGGGCGCCCCGGTAGAGCACCTTGAGGATCTCCACGCGCTGTCGCTCGCCGACGCCGAGCTTCTCGACGAGCACATCGGGGTCGACGTGCAGCCCGTACGCCTCCGACATTTTCTTGATCTTGGCGCGGGCGGCGGTGAAGTCGATGCGGCCGAGGCGCCTGCCCCCGTCGGGGCGGGGCACACCGCGCAGGACCTTGCGCTCCAGGAAGTCCAGGGCGCGGCCGCCGACGCGGGGCTCGGCGCCGAGGATCACGTTCTCCAGCACGGTCAGGTTGTCGGCCAGCTTGAAATGCTGGTGGACCATGCCGATGCCGCGGCCGATCGCGTCGGCCGGGGTCCGGAAGGAGACCTGCTCCCCCTCGACCTCGATGGTGCCCTCGTCCGGCCGCTGCATCCCGTAGAGGATCTTCATCAGCGTGGACTTGCCGGCGCCGTTCTCGCCGCAGAGCGCGTGGACCTCGCCGTGCTCGATGGTGAGGTTGATGTCGCGGTTGGCCACCACACCGGGAAACCGCTTGGTGATCGATGTCAGCCGCACGGCCGGCACCTGGTCAGGCACGAGTGCCCCTCCTCCTGCCTCGAACGTGCTGTGGGACGTGCCGGACGTGCGCGACGGGACGTGCCGCGCACCGGGCGTCATCGGATCGGTGACGCCCGGTGCGCGATTACGGCCGTGCGGAACAGGCCGGTCACGTCACCGTGCGGAGACACGCCCCGCCGGCGTCACGCCTTGGTCGGGACCTTGATCTCACCACTGACGATCTTGGCCTTGAACTCGTCCAGCTTGGCCTTGATGTCGTCGACGTGGCCGCCGGACGTCGCATAGCCGACGCCGTCGTTGCTGAGGTCGTACAGCTTGGTGCCCGCCTTGAACTTGCCGTCGGCGACGCTCTTCACGAAGTCGTACACCGCGACGTCCACGTGCTTCTCCATCGAGGTGAGGATCTGGTCCTTCACCCCGGCGACCGCGGGCTGCTTGTACTGGTCGGCGTCGACGCCGATGGCCCACTTGCCGGCCGCGCCGACGGTCTTGATGACGCCGATGCCGGCGCCGCCCGCGGCGTGGTAGATGACGTCCGCGCCCTGGTCGAGCTGGCCCTTGGCGGCCTCGTTGCCGAGGCCGGTGTCCTGGAAGCCGTTGAAGTTCGGCGGCTGCGTCAGGTACTTCGCCGGAAGGATCTTGATGTCGGGCTTGGCGGCCTTCGCGCCCGCCTGGTATCCGGCGAAGAACTTCTGGATCAGCGGCACGTTGACGCCGCCGATGAAGCCGATCGTGCCGGACTCGGACTTCAGCGCCGCGGCGGCGCCGACGAGGAAGGAACCCTGCTCCTCGGCGAAGCAGGCGCCGCTGACGTTGGCTCCCTCGACCTTGCACTGGTCGGCGTCCACGACGAGGAACTTGGTGTTCGGGAAGTCCTTGGCGACCTTGACCACCGAGGTGGTGTAGGCGAAGCCCACGCCGATGATCGGGTTGTAGCCCTGGTTGGCCATCAGGCGCAGCCGCGACTCCTTGTCGGAGTCGGGCTCGTCGGGCTTGGCCGAGATCTCCTCGGTCTCGAGCTTCAGTTCCTTCTTCGCCCGGTCGAGGCCGGCGGCGGCGGAGTCGTTGAACGACTGGTCACCGCGGCCGCCGATGTCGAACGCGAGGCCGACCTTGAGGGCCTTCTTGCCGCCCTCGTCGCCACCGCCGGTATCCGCCTGCTTGCCACCGCACGCGGAGGCGGCGAACGTCAGCGCCGCGCCCGTGAGGGTGACGAGTGAAATCTTCAGTCCACGGCGCAAGGTAGCGCTCCTCTCGTTCCCCACCCAGGGTCGGCGGCCGTTCCGGCCACCGAAATCGATCGGACGCTACCTCGCGAATGCGGGCAAACTTCCCGCTTGCACTGATTCGCAACAGGTCCGTTACCAATGCGTACGCATATCGCCACAGGTCAGCGCGGGGGGTCACCACCAGGGACTACGCCAGTGCGGCACCCTCGATCGTTTCGGGGTCGCCGGGACGTCCGCCTTCCCACAGCGCGGTCAGCGCGGTCGCGCTGAGCACCCGCACGCCGACCGCGACGCACCGCTCGTCGACGTCGAAGTCGCCGCGGTGCAGGTCGTACTCGCCGGACGACCCGGGGGTGCGGACACCGAGCCGCGCCAGCGCGCCGGGGATCGACTCCAGGTACCAGCCGAAGTCCTCACCGCCGAGGCTCTGCGGGGTGGGGACGACGCCGTCCTCGTCGATGACCTGTGCGGCCGCGTCGCGGAACATCTGCACGCTGGTCGCCTCGTTCACGGTCGGCGGGACGCCCCGGACGTACTCCAGGGACGCCTCCACGTCGTAGGCGGCGGCGACCGACTGCAGCAGCGCCTTCATCATCTCCGGCGCGCGGTGCCACGCGTCGTCGTCCAGGCAGCGGACGGTGCCCTCGGCGATCCCGTCGTCGGGTATGGCGTTGGCGACCGAACCGGCCGAGACCCGTCCCCACACCAGCGACAGGCTGGAACGCGGGTCGACGCGCCGCGACAGCGCCGACGGCAGCTCGGTGACGATCTTGGCGAGCGCGTACACGAGGTCGGCCGTCAGGTGCGGCCGGGCGGTGTGCCCGCCGGGACCGGTGACCTTCACGTACACCTTGTCGCAGGCCGCGGTGATCGGGCCGGTGCGCAGCCCGAGCTGGCCGACCTCGATGCGGGGGTCGCAGTGCAGGGCGAACGCGCGGTCGACGCCCGCGATGCCGCCGGCGGCCATGACGTCCAGGGCGCCGCCCGGGGTCTCCTCGGCCGGCTGGAACAGCAGGCGCACCCGGCCGGGCAGCAGCCCCGCCTCCGCCTGCTGGGCGAGGAACAGGCCCGCGCCCAGCACCATCGCGGTGTGCACGTCGTGGCCGCACGCGTGCGCGACGCCGGGGACGGTCGAACGGTAGGTGACTCCGTCCTTCTCGTCCTCCAGGGGGAGCGCGTCAATGTCGGCGCGCAGCGCGACCGTGGTGCCGTCAGCGGGGCCGATGTCGCAGAACAGGCCGGTGCCGCGCGGCAGGATCACCGGCTCCAGCCCCACCGCGCGGAGCCGCTCGGCGATCTTCTTGGTGGTGCGGTGCTCGGCGTAGCCCAGCTCAGGGTGCATGTGCAGGTCGCGGCGGAACTCGATCAGCTCGTCCTCATGCCCGGCCAGGAACGCGTCGAGCTGCGGCTGCAGCACCGCCCCGCCGAGCACCTCGGACCCGGCGGAGGCGGCGGCCACGGCGGGCGGACCCGGCACGATCTCACCGGTGACCGAGCCCTCCGGCCCTGCCGGCGCGTCCTCGCCGGCCACCAGATCCTCCTCCACCGGCATGTTCTCGCGGGCCGGCACGATCTTGGAGACGGGCGCGGCCGCACCGGCGCCGCGTTCGTCCCGGCCCTCGGGGCCGACGGGCCCCGGGGCGGCGGGAGGTTCAAGGCCGGGCATCACCCCGGGTCCTGGACGTGTCATCTGCGCCCCCTGCGCGACGGCGGAGCCGAAGGGTCTCCGCCCGGTGGTCTTGTCTGTCTTCTCCCCGGGGCCGCCCCCGGGTTCACGGACGGCACCGGATTCGGCGCCGGAGCCGGGTTCGGAGCCGGGTTCGCGGACGGCGCCCCGCCCTGGGACGGCGCGCTCAGGGTCGGCGGCGCCGCGCGGCTTCCCCGGGACGGCCGGTTCCTCAGGCTCCGGCATGTGCGACCTCCCCCAGTGTGACGAACCTGTCCTCCGCGAGCTCGGTGATCGCCGCGTCGACGATGTTCTCGAGCGTCCCGCCCTCGGCGCGGATCGCGCGCTGGCGCTCGTACGGGGCGCCGTGCTCCAGGACCTCGCCGGCCACCTTGAGCTCCTCGGCGCAGCCGAGCCGGTCGGCCACCGGCTCCAGCTCCCTGATCAGTTCGTACAGGTCGTCGCGGAGCGGCGCGGTGCTCCCAGTGTCGTCGGTGATGGCGATGGCGTCGAGCCCGTACCTGGTCGCGCGCCACTTGTTGTCGCGCACCACCCAGGCGGCCGGCCGCGGCAGGGTGTAACCGCGGTCGAGCTGCTGATCGAACAGCGTGACCAGGCTCTGGCACAGCGCCGCCGCCATGCCGACCTCGCGCATGGTGGGGATGCCGTCGAACATCCTGATCTCGACCGTGCCGAAGTCGGGATGCGGGCGGATGTCCCACCAGACTTCTTTGATGCTCCTTATCGTTCCCGAACGCAGAAGCGTGTCCATGTAATCCTCGAAGGCCGCCCAGTCGTCCAACGAGTGGGGTGGACCGGCCGTCGGCAGCTGACCGAAGACGACCGCCCTGCAGGACGCGAGGCCGGTGTCGCTGCCGCTCCAGAACGGGCTGGAGGCGGTCAGCGCGAGGAAGTGCGGAAGGTAGGACGAGAGCGCGTTGACGATCGGGATCGCCTTGGCGCCGTCGGAGATGCCGACGTGGACGTGAACGCCGAACGTCTGGATGCGCCGGGCCAGCCACTGCATCTCCTCGATGAGCTCGGCGTAGCGCCGCATGGGCGCCATCACCGCGTCCCGCCAGTCGCTGATCGGGTGGGTGCCCGTGCAGGCCAGCGCGATGCCCCGTTCGGCGGAGGCGGACCGGAGGGCGGCGAGCGTCCCGGCCAGGTCGGCCTTGGCCTCGCCGACGGTGTCGCAGATGCCGGTGACGACCTCGACCGTCGATTCCATCAGCTCGTGCCGGACGCGCGGGTTGTCGCCCTCCTCGCTGAGGAAGGGCAAGGCGGCGAGCACCTCGCGTGCGTCCTGCCGCAGGTGCCTGGTCTCCGCATCGACGAGCTGGATCTCCCACTCGACGCCGAGCGTCGCCCCGTTCGATGCGTTGAAGTCAATGGCCACGGCCAACCTCCGTCCACAATCCTTGCAGGTCGTTGCGTGGCACGTGGCGCTATTCAGCCAGCGGGTCCCTAAGCCTGGACAAACGCCGGTCCAGGTCACGTGTTCGCTCCATGATGACGCCCGCGCCCGCGACCCTGCCGGGTCTCCATGCCCTTTGCGGATCATTTGACTCATGCGGAGGGTCAGTGAGCACCGCGGTGCCATACCTTTCGGTCATCGATCTTGTCTGCGACACCATCCGATCGAACTAGTTAGTCCGTCCCAAAATACCGTCGATGACGGACTGTAACCGATAGGGGTCGTCCCATACATACCGTATTGGTCACGTCTGTACCTTGCGTCACGTAAGTCACGTGCTTGCCGCCTTCGCGGTCGGGTACCCCTTCGCCGGATACGTCGCCTAGTCTTCGGGGGGAGTCATGGGCGTCGAGCGCATGCGCGCCGGAAGCGAGAGGGCTTCCGCGGGAACGAGGAGCGTCGGAAGCTTGCGAGCAGAGCGACGAGGGCGGGCGGACGCCCGCCGCGCCCTGACGATGATCACAGTGCCCCTGGCCGCGGCCTCGCTCGCCGCGGCGCCCGTCCTCGTCGCGGCCCCGGCCACGGCCGCGCCGCAGATCCCGCCGGAGACCGCGCCGTCCGGCGCACCGGGGACGGAGACCATCGGCGGCCCGCAGCTCGCCGGCCGGGGCATCGTCGTCAACAAGGCCCCGGGCGTCCCCGACCTGCCGAAGATCAAGGCGTCCTCGTACCTCATCGCGGACGCCGAGACCGGCGACGTCCTGGCCGCCAAAGACCCGCACGGGCGCTACCTCCCGGCGAGCACGATCAAGACGCTGACCGCGCTGGCCCTCGTCCCCAGGCTGGACGCGAACCGGCTCGTGCGGCCCTCACAGAAGGCGTGCGACGTCGAGGGCACCAAGGTCGGGCTCACCCCGAAGATGCGCTACAAGATCTCCGACCTGTTCCACGCGCTGCTGATGATGTCGGCCAACGACGCGGCGGTCGCGCTGGCCGAGGCGAACGGCGGCCTGAAGAAGACCGTCGCCGACATGAACGCCGAGGCCAGGCGGATCAACGCGCACGACACCCTGGCGGGGTCGGCGAACGGGCTGGACGTCGACCTCGGGCTGAACGTCCGCACCCAGCACACCTCGGCGTACGACCTGGCGCTCATCCTGCGCGAGGGGATGAAGAACCCCGACTACCGGACGTACATGCAGGCGATCGACCACAAGTTCCCGGCGCCGCCGACCAAGAAGGAGCGCAAGAAGGGCAAGAAGGTCGGCGGATATCCGATCCACACCCACAACCACATGCTGCCGGGCGAGCGGGAGGCCTACACCGGGATGCTCGGCGGCAAGAACGGCTACACGATCGCCGCCAAGCAGACCTTCGTCGCCGAGGCGCGGCGCGGCGGGCGCACGATCGTGATCGCGCTGATGCGGGCCGACCGGCCGCCGTCCCCGTACGCGGCCGAGCTGCTGGACTGGGGCTTCACCGCCCACGGCAAGGTCCAGCCGGTGGGTGTGCTCGTCTCCCCCGGCAACCCGAAGCAGGCCAAGAAGGACGCCGGCTCCGGCGGCGTGCTGCCGGACGCCCCGCTCGCCTCCGACGACGCGTCCCGCAGGTGGCTGCTCGTGGGCGGCGGCGCCGTGGGCGCCCTGCTGGCCATCGCGGTGCTGTTCGCGGTACTGCGCCGCCGCCGGTTCGACAAGTCGCTGCGCGGCGGCCGGTAAAGGTTCCCTCACCCGCTCCGAGGGCACTGGCCTGGCCGCGCCGGCGGGCTTACGCTCGCGGTGGCGCCGGTGACCTCGCCGCCGCAGGAGACGGCGGACCGGCGTCGCAGGAGGGAGCGCGCCATGTCCGACATGTACGTCTCTGCGCTCGGTGCGCCCGCGCTCGAACATCCGAACGTCACGCTGCTGAAGGACGGCTACACGGCCTTCGCCAAGGGCGACGCGGCCTTCATCCGCGGGCTGCTCGCCGATGACGTCGTCCACCGCGTCCCCGGCCGCGGGCCCCTGAGCGGCGAGTACCGCACCCCCGAGGAGGTCCTCGGCTTCTACGTCCGCCTGTTCGAACTGTCCGGCGGGACGTTCCGCGCCGAGCCCTACTCGGTGATGGCCAACGACGAGTACGGCGCAGCCCTCGTCCAGACCTACGCCGAACGTCCGGGCCGGGTCCTGGACGGCCGCTCGGTGGACCTGTTCCGCATCCGGGACGGCAAGATCACCGAGATCCGCACGCTGGCCGAGGATCAGTACGCCGACGACGCCTTCTGGTCCTGAACCGGCACGTCCCGCGCGGGCGCGTCCTTCCGCTCGCGGTCGTCGTCGGCCTCGGCCCGCTCCTGGAGCGCCTCGGCCTCCTCGCGGTCCGCGACGTTCTCCGGGTTGCCGGCGTCGGCGGTGAGGACGACCCGCCGGGTCGCCGTCCACGCCGCGACGAACAGCGTGAACCGCGACACGATGTTGATCCACACCATCAGCCCGACCAGCACGGCGAACGTCCCGTACACCGGGTTCTCCGTCACCCGCGCGAGCAGCAGCGTCGCGAACTGCTTGAGGGCCTCGAACCCGACGGCGCCGAACAGCGCGCCGCGGATGATCCGCCGCCACGGCGCCCGCGTCCCCGACAGGCGGCTGAACAGCACCAGGAAGATCACGGTGTTGAACATGATCGCGCAGGCGAGGGACAGCATCCGCAGGCCGGTGCCCGCGCCCGGCACGTCCTGCAGGCCGAACCATCCGAGGACGGTGCTGGTGGCGGCCGTCGTGACCGTCGAGACCGCCATGCCGCAGATCAGGACCACGCCGAGGAACGCCAGGACGGCCAGGTCCCAGAACCGTTCGACGAAGAAGTTGCCGCCGCCGTCGGGCTCGTTGCCCCACATGTCGCGGAGCGACTCGCGCAGCACCTGCACCCAGCCCTGCCCGGTGATCAGCAGGGCCGCCAGGCCGATGATCCCGACGGCCGTCTTGGACTGGGCGATCTCCTCGACCCGGATCTCGGCGGCCAGGCCGGGCAGCAGCGAGTCGACCGCCCGGACGAAGTAGTCGCGCGCCTGCGCGCTGACCCCGACGAGGTAGCCGAGCAGCGAGTACCCCAGCGCCAGCAGCGGGAAGAACGACAGGAAGGCGTAGCACGTGAGGGCCGCGGCGAGCCGGTCACCGCGCCGCTCCTGATACCGCCGCAGCGCCCGGACGTGGTGGTCGAACCACCGCCAGCGTTCGCGGGCGTCGCGCAGCAGGTCCTTCCCCCGGCCGAACAGGGACTCGCTCCCCCGCTGAACCCTGTCGAACGCCTGCCGCATGCACGCAACCTACCCACCCCGGCCCACCCGATGCCGCGGACGGTAATCAATCGCTAAACCCGGCGTTGCCCACCATCCCCGCAGGGCAGCGCCGCCCTCACCAGACGATCAGCGCGAACCGGCACCGCCCGCGCCGAGCGACCAGCGCGAACCGGCGCCGCCCTCACCAGACGATCAGCGCGAACCGGCGCCGCCCTCACCAGACGATCAGCGCGAACCGGCGCCGCCCGTGGCGGGCGATCAGCGCGGGGCCGGGCCGCCTTCGGCGGGGGTCGTGTGCGGGACGGGGCCGCCTTCGCCGAAGACGAAGTCGCATTGCGGGCGCCAGACTCCGTCCAGGCCGTGCTCGTAGAGCGAGAAGCCCCACACGTCGAAGTCGGCGCCGTAGCCGGCGAGTTCCTTGAAGGCCCGGTCCATGACGTCGTCGGGGAGGTGGTGGGCGATGGTGACGTGCGGGTGGTACGGGAACGGCAGCGGCCGGGCCAGCGGACCCGACAGAACCCTCGCCTGGACGCGCTCGCAGCCGCCGATTCCTTCGGCCAGCGCCACGAACACGACCGGGGACACCGGCCGGAACGTTCCGCTGCCGCGGAGCTTGATCCGGAACGGCCGCTCGGTGCGGGCGATCTCCCGCAGATGCTCCTCGACGGCGTCCAGCGCCGAATCGGCCACCTCGGTCGGCGGGAGCAGCGTGATGTGCGTGGGGATCGCGGTGGCGAGGGGGTCGCCGAAGGACTCGCGCTTGGCCTGCAGGTGCGCGCCGTGCGGGTCGGGGATGGGGATCGCGACGCCGATCGCGCGGGCTTCCGGCCCGCGGTCGGCGTCGCGACAGACGCCGGGACTGTCGGAGGCGTCGCCGGCGCCCTCCGCCGCGCCGCCGCCGCTCGCGGAGGGCGCCTCCCCGGGGCCCTTCGCGGCGTCGTCGTGGTGCGAGCGGTCAGTGACCACGTCCCACGAATCCCACCCGGTCGCGGACGATCTCCATCGTCCGCGTGGCGACCTTGGACGCGCGTCCGGCGCCGTGGGCGAGGAGCCGGTCGAGCTGCGCCTCGTCGTCCAGCAGCTTGAGCGTGCGTTCCCTGATCGGCGTGAACGTGTCGAGGACGACCTGCGCGAGGTCCTTCTTGAACTGCCCGTAGCCGGAGCCCTCGTACCGGCGTTCCAGGTCGGGGACGGACGTCCCGTCCAGCGCGGAGTAGATGCGCAGCAGGTTGGTGACGCCGGCCTTCTTCTCCTCGTCGTAGACGACCTCGGAGCCGGTGTCGGTGACCGCGCGCATGATCTTCTTGCGCATCGGGCCGGGCTCCTCCAGCACGTCGATGATCCCCTGCGGGGAGGAGGCGGACTTGCTCATCTTCGCCTCCGGCTCCTGAAGGTCGGTGATCTTCGCTGCGCCCTCGGGGATGTGCGCCTCGGGCGGGACGAACGTCTCGCCGAACCGGTGGTTGAACCGCTGCGCCAGGGTGCGGGTCAGCTCTAGGTGCTGCCGCTGGTCCTCGCCGACCGGCACGCGCAGCGCCCGCTCCCCCTCTCCCGGCTCGGGCGTGTAGAGCAGGATGTCGGCGGCCTGAAGGATCGGGTAGGTGAACAGCCCGACGGTCGTCCCGCTCGTGCCCTGCTTGGACGACTTGTCCTTGAACTGGGTCATCCGCCCCGCCTCGCCGAACCCGGTGAGGCAGCCCAGCACCCACGCCAGCTCGGCGTGCTCGGGGACGTGGCTCTGCACGAACACGGTGGCGCGGTCGGGGTCGAGGCCCATCGCGAGGAGCTGCGCGACGGCGACCTTCGTGCGGCGGCGCAGCACCGCCGGGTCATGCTCGATGGTGATCGCGTGCAGGTCGACCACGCAGTAGAAGGCGTCGTGGGTGTCCTGCATCGTGACCCACTGCCGGAGCGCGCCCAGATAGTTGCCGAGGTGGAACGAGTCGGCGGTGGGCTGGATGCCGGACAGCACGCGGGGGGTGACCGCGCCTGCGGCACCGGCGGACGTCGCGGGGCTGGGCACTGGGCTGGACGCTTCGGACATGTGCACGGACCGATTCTCTCAGGTGTCGCCGGAGGCTCCGCCGCCGGTGGCCCGGCCCTGTGCGGGGCCGGTGGCCCGGCCCGCCGCGGGCTCGGCGGCCCGGCCCGTCGCGGGGCCGGTCGCCTGGCCGTTCGCCGGGCCGGTGGCGGCGTCGCCGATGGCCGCCCGCGGGGTCGCGGGCGGGGTGCCGGGCGGCGCCGTGACGGCCTGCGGCGTCGCCCGCGGCATGACGCGCACGCGGGCCACCCGCCGGCCGTCCATCCGGGCCACCGCGAGGCGGCGGCCCGCGACCTCCACCGAGTCGCCTTCGGCGGGCACGCGGCGCAGCGCCGCCATGATGTGCCCGGCGACCGTCTCGTAGGGCCCGTCGGGCAGCCGGATGCCGGTCTCGTCGGCGAAGTCGTCCAGGTTGAGCAGGCCGTCCACCTCGACCACGCCGTCGTGCAGGCGCCGTGCCTGCGCGTCCTGCACATCATATTCGTCGCGGATGTCGCCGATGAGCTCCTCCACGAGGTCCTCCAGCGTGACGATTCCGGCGACGCCGCCGTACTCGTCCATGACGATCGCCAGGTGGCAGCCCTCGCGGCGCATCTCCGACAGGACGGGCAGCACCCGTTTCGTGGACGGCAGGAACTTCACCGGCCGGACGAGATCCCCCACCGGCACGTCCCGCGGCGCCCCGTCCCGGCCGTCCGGACCGCCCGAGCCGTCGGGCGGGTCCGGGACGAGCAGGTCCCGGATGTGCACGAAGCCGATCACCTCGTCGTGGGAGTCGCGGCAGACGGGGTACCGCGAGTGGGGGCTGCGGGCGGCGATCCGCGCGGCGGCGGTCAGCGGGAGCGCCGCGTCCAGGAACTCCACCTCCGTGCGCGGCACCAGGACCTCGCGCAGCGGACGCTCCCCCGCCGCGAACACCTCCCCGATCAGGGCCCGCTCCTCCGCGGTGAGATGGGTGTTCTCGGCCACCAGCGCCCGCATCCGCTCGGCGCTCAACTCCTCCCGGAGCGCGGCCGGGTCACCGCCCGACAGCCGCACGACGAGGTTGGTCGAGCTCGACAGCAGCCAGACCAGGGGGCGGGCCAAGATGCGCGCGTGCCCCACGGGCGTCCGGGACGGCGTCCGGTCCATGTGTCCAGCCTTCCCCGTTCGGGGTTCCGGATAGCCTGGACGGACCCCGCCGTCCAAGAGTCTCGTCTGTGGAGGTCCGTCAGTGAAGCTGCTCGTCACCGGAGGCGCCGGCTACGTCGGCAGCGTCGTCTCCGCTCTGCTCCTGGAGGCGGGGCACGAGGTCGTCGTCCTGGACGACCTGTCCACCGGGCATGAGGACGCCGTTCCGGAGGGCGCCCGGCTGGTGCGCGGCACACTGCGGGACACGGCCGCGGAGGTCCTGGGCGGCGCCGGGTTCGACGCCGTCCTGCATTTCGCCGCCAAGTCCCTCGTCGGCGAGTCGGTGGAGAAGCCCGGCCTGTACTGGGACAAGAACCTCGGCGAGTCGCTGGCGCTGCTGGAGGCGATGCGCGTCGCGGGCGTCGCGCGGATCGTGTTCTCCTCGACGGCCGCGACGTACGGGGATCCCGAATCGCCGGGGATCGCGGAGACCGACCCGACCCGCCCGACCAACCCCTACGGCGCGTCCAAGCTGGCGATCGACACGGCGCTGGCCGAGTACGCGCGGCTGCACGGCCTCGGCGGGGTCTCGCTGCGGTACTTCAACGTCGCGGGCGCCTACGGCCGGCTCGGCGAGCGGCACACCGTGGAGACCCACCTGATCCCGAACGTGCTGAAGATCGCGCAGGGGGACGGCGAGTCCGTGCGGCTGTTCGGCGACGACTACCCGACGCCGGACGGCACCTGCGTCCGCGACTACATCCACGTGGTCGACCTCGGCCGCGCCCACCTGCTGGCGCTGGACGCCTGCGCGCCGGGCACCCACCAGATCTTCAACCTGGGCAGCGGCACCGGCAGTTCCGTCCGGGAGGTCGTGGAGGTGTGCCGCGCGGTGACCGGGCGGGAGATCCCCACCGAGATCGCGCCGCGCCGTCCGGGCGACCCGGCCGTGCTGGTCGCGTCGTCCGAGAAGATCCGGTCGGAGCTGGGCTGGAAGCCCGAGCGGGACCTGCGCACCATGGTCGACGACGCGTGGACGTTCCTGCGGTCCCGATGACCGGTCCGCACGCGCTCGCCGACGCGTTCACCGGTGTGTTCGGGCGGGAGCCGGAGGGCGTCTGGCACGCGCCCGGCCGCGTCAACCTGATCGGCGAGCACACCGACTACAACGACGGTTTCGTGCTGCCGTTCGCGCTGTCGCTCGGCGTGTCGGTGGCGGCGGCGCGACGCGACGACGGCGTGATCGAGGTGCGGTCGCGGCAGGCCGCCGCCGCGGTCACCGCGCCCGTGGACGGCGGGACGGTCGTGTCCGAGGGATGGCCGCCCGACCAGGCATGGGCGGCGTATCCGGTGGGTGTGGCGCGGGTGCTGCGCGAGCACGGGACGGGCGGCGCGTCGCTGCTGATCGACTCGGACCTGCCGCAGGGCGCCGGGCTGTCCTCGTCCGCCGCATTGGAGTGCGCCACCGCCCTCGCGCTCTGCGACCTGCACGGCGTCGACATCGACCGGCCCGCGCTGGCGCGGCTGGCGCAGCGCGCGGAGAACGAGCAGGTCGGCGTGCCGTGCGGGTTGATGGACCAGTCGGCGTCCCTGCTGTGCACGGCGGGGCACGCGCTGATGCTCGACTGCCGCAGCGGACTGTCGTCGCAGGTCCCGTTCGCGCCCGCCGGCTCCGGCCTGACCCTCCTGGTCGTCGACACGCGGGCGTCCCACGCCCTGACGGGCGGCGAGTACGGGCGGCGGCGCGCCGAATGCGAGGAGGCCGCGGCGCTGCTCGGCGTCGACGCCCTGCGCGACGTCAAGGACCTCGCCGGGGCCCTCGGGTCGCTGCGCCACCCGGTGCTGCGCCGCCGCGTCCAGCACGTCGTCACCGAGAACCACCGTGTCGAGGCCGCCGTCGGGCTGCTGCGCGCCGAGGCCGTCGCGGAACTCGGCGCGATGCTGAACGCCTCGCACCTGTCGCTGCGCGACCAGTTCGAGGTGTCCTGGCCCGAGGCCGACACGACGGTCGGCGCGGCCCTGCGGGCGGGCGCCCGCGGCGGGCGCATGGTCGGCGGCGGCTTCGGCGGGTCCGTGATCGTCCTGACCCCCGCCGACCGCGCGGACCGGGTGCGGGACGCCGTCGCCGCCGCCTACGGCGAGCGGGGCTGGACGCCCCCGGAGTTCCTCGAAGCCGTTCCCTCCGGGGGCGGACGCCGCGTCACTCCCGCCTAGTCCTCCTGCAGGGCGGACGTGATGTCGTCGCGGAGGCGGGCGGCCTCCTCGGCAGGGCCGGTCTCGTCCAGGGTGCTGAAGCCGTCCACGGCGGCGGACGCGTGGGACGCCGCCTCGGGCAGCCGCCCGACCTGGGCCAGCAGGCGGGCCTGGTCGTAGGACACGAGCGCAGTCTCCCAGATGCGGGCGGGCTCGTTGTCCGGCGGCAGGCTCGCGAGCGCCGCGCGGGCCGCCTCCATCGCGGGGACGGCCTCGTCGTGCTCGCCGCACCACAGCAGGCACATCGCGGCGCGGCGGCGGGCGCGGACGACGCCGTACGGGTCACCGGCCTTCTCGAACGCCTCGGCCGCCGCGGCGAACCGCTCGGCGGCCTGCGCGTCCCTGTCGAGGCCCGTCAGGACCTCCCCGGCCTCGTCGAGGAAGTGCGCGACGGCGCCGTGCTCGCCGTCCTGCGCGGCGTCCTCGGCGAGGGCCGCGAACGTCGCGGCGGCGTCCTCCTCGCCGAGTTCCTTCTGCGCGTGCGCCAGGATCAGCCGGCAGCGCCGCTCCGCGTCGGGGTGGTCCGGGCCGGCGAGGGCGGGCAGCGCCTCCTCGGCGACCTCGGCGGCCTCCAGGAACCGGCCCGTGGACAGGTAGCCGGCGGCGAGGTCCACGCGCAGGTGGACGGCCTGCTCGTGCAGGCCCTCGGCCGTCCAGCCCGCGATGGCCTCGGCGAGGTCGGCGACGGCGTCCGCCGGGCGGTCGGCCGCGAGCAGCGCGAGACCCCGCTCCGAGTGCGCGGCGGCGCGCATCGGCGACCCGGCGGGCACCGCGGCGATCACCTCGCCGAGCATGGCGAGCGTCTCCTCGCCCGGGCCGTCTTCCTGCCGTGCCAGGACGCGGGCGAGGAGCAGCATCGGCGTGGCGGCCTCCGCCACGCCCCCGGACGCGCGAGCGGCCTCCACGGAGCGGCGCAGCGCGGCGACGCCGTCATCGGTCTCGCCGGTCATCAGGAGCGACTGGCCCCGCACGAACCACACTTCGCCCGCCCGGTCGGGGGCGTCGTCCGGGTCGACCCGGTCGAGCACGGCGAGGGCGTCGGCTGGGCGGTCCTGGTCCACGTGCGCGCCGGCGAGCCGCAGCAGCGATCCGGTGGCGTCGCCGTCCTCGGTGGGATGGCTCGCGAAATGCTCGACGGCGGCGTTCATCTCCTCCAGGCCGCGCGGGTCGCCCACCTGCGCGTGCATCGCGCCCATGCGGCCGAGCACACGGTGGCGGCGCGTGTCGTCGCCCAGTTCGCCGAACAGCCGGGACGCCTCCTCCCAGCACTCGACGGCTCCCTTCTCGTCACCGTCGAGGGCCCGTTCGACGCCCCGGCCGTCCAGCCGGCGGGCCTTCTGCAGCGGCCCCGGCTCGACGGACTCCGCGAGGACGTCGAACCGCTTCCAGGCGGCGAGCGTGGCGTCCACGTCCCGCTGGGTGCGGCGGCGGTCGGCGATGTCCAGGAGCGCGTCGAGGTCGTCCACCGACGTGACGTCCTCCTGCGGGACGGGTACCGGGGCAGGCGCCGGGGCGGGGCGGCGGTGGTGGGCGGCCAGCGGCACGAAGTCCGCGACCGGCTCCGCCGCCAGCGTGGCGCGCACCTTGTCGCCCTGCCGGGACGTGCCGTTCCGCTCGTCGAACCGGGCCGCCAGCCTCGTCGCGCGCTCGGCCAGCTCGGCGCGCAGCTCGGGCAGCGGCACGTCCGCCGCCGGGCGGCCGTCCGACGCGGGACGGCGGACCGTCGCACCGCCGTGCCCGGCAGCCGCGACCCGGTCGAGGACCAGAGCCGACGCGGCGGCGAACTCCATCTCCGAGTGCGGGCTCGGCGCCCGGTCGAGCCACCCGAGATGCCGCTGCACGATCTCCAGGCCGCGCGCCTCGTTGCCGGTGATCGCGCAGAACTCCAGGTGCTCGGCGATGTCGCCGAGATCGGCGAGCCTGCTCCGGTGCACCCGGTAGGCGCGGCGATGCGCGTCGGCGGCCTGCTCGGGGCGGCCCGTGCGCAGATACACCGGCAGCATCGCGGTCAGGACGGACTGCGGCTGCTCGTTGCACGACAGCTGCGACGTCAGCACGGGCGCGGCGATCTCGAACGCCTCCTCGTGGCGTCCGACCCGGGCGAGGTGACGGATCATGCCGGTCGGGTCACAGCCCTCGCAGTCCGACAGTTCGTCCCGCTGGGCGGCGCGCCACTTCAGATACCAGTCGTCGGCCGCCCCGTCGCCCACATGCTGGGCGACCACGTGACGGCGGCGGTAGACGGCCTGGAGGCTGTGCCCGCCCGCGAGGTAGCGGCGCTCCATGTCGTCCAGCAGGGCGTAGGTGCGGTCGAGAGGGATCTCGGGGAACAGCGTCAGGGACGACACCACCGCCTTCATCTGCCACAGCAGCACACGCGGCTCGTCGAACCGGCCGGGGTCGCGGTCGTGCTCCGCGAGCGTCCGGCTGAACGTCGCGAGGGCCTTCGCGGGCTCGCCCCCGTACTGGTAGGCGTCGGTCAGCCGGGCCCGCACCCGGAACGCCAGCACCTCGTCACCGGCCGCCTCGGCGCGGCGCAGCGCGTCCTCCACCAGGACGGTGCGGGCCTCCCCGTAGGGCAGCTCGTCCGCCTGCGCCATCAGCGCGGCGACGTCTTCAAAGCTCACTGGGGCGCCTCCGGGGCGTGGACGGCCCACTCCAGCAGGCCGATGAACGAACGGTTCAGGACCGCCGTGTCGGCGGGCCGCAGCGGATGGTGGCCGAGCAGCAGCGCCTGCCCGTACAGGGCCTGGACGGCCAGTTCGACCGGCCCGTCCTCGCCGAGGGACGTGACGCGCCGGGCCAGCGGATTGCGGTGGTTCAGCACCAGCTGCGGGCGTTCGACGCCGGCGGTGGCGCCGACCGCGCCCAGAACGTCGGCCCACAGCGCGTCGGCCTCGTCCCGCGCCCGGCTGAGCTCCTCGCGGAACTGCGCGTCGCGGCTGGTCAGGTACAGGGCGGGCAGCGACGCCGGGTCGAAGTCGCGGATCACCACCTCGCAGCCGAGCCGCTCCACCGCCCGCTGCGCCGCCGCCAGGAACGGCCGCAGCGCCAGTTCCGCCGCCGGGTCGAGGACACCGAACGTCGTGGTCAGCTCCGCCGCGTCCAGCCTGGTGAGGCGGATGTCGGGGTCGAGTTCGGGCAGCCGCTCGATGATCTCGGCGTCGTGGACGTAGCCGCCGTTGACGAGCCCGACGCCCTGCGCCCCCGCGACCGCCGACAGCCGCCGGAACTCGTCCACGCTCGCGGTGAACCGGCCGCCCGGGTGCCGCCGGCGGAACTCGGCCAGCGTCATCGGCCCGGCGGACGTCTCGTAGTCGAGCCAGCGGTCCACGATCCGCAGCATGTCGGCGTCGTGCAGCGCCATGGCCTTCACGCCGAGCTGATGCAGCCGCAGGAACCCGCGCAGCCGCGGCGGGTCGGTCTCCGACAGCCGCACCAGCCACTGCCGCAGGACGTCCCCGAGCCCCTCCCGCGTCGCGTCGAGCAGCTCGTCCTCGTAGAGGGCCTCGCGGCTCGCGGTCGGACGCAGCTCCCCCGCGTCGACGACGCACCGCGCGAAGAACGCCCACTCGGGCAGGAGCCCCTCCACGCTCTCGGCCAGCAGCATCCGCTTGAGGTAGACGCGATGGGAGGCACGCGCGGTCGGCGAAACGGCCTGCGGCAGGATGAACGCCACGCCCGTCAGGCCCGCCTCCGGCACGTCCAGATCGACCACGTCGAACGGCGCGAACCCGTACAGCTCCTCGCAGTACTTCTCCAGCGCCCGCCGCCGCCCGGCCGGATCGCGGTGGGACGCCTGCCACGGCGGCCCGTCACCCGTGATCGGGACGCCGTCGACCGTGAGATCGACCGGCAGCAGCGACCCGTACGTACGGGCGAGGTCCGCCACGACCGGCGGGCTCAGCAGCTCGGCCGCCCCCGGACGCGCCCGCAGCGTGACCGTCGTCCCCGGCTCGTCCCTTTCGGCCAGCTCGACGCGGTAGCTGCCCTCGGAGCGTCCCGTCCACCGGACGGCGTCACCGCCTCTGGCGGACCGCGTCACCACCTCGATCTCGTCCGCGACCAGGAACGCCGACAGCAGCCCGATCCCGAACTGGCCGAGGAAGTCGTGCCGGGCGAACCCCAGCTCGTCGCGCTTGGACGACCGCCCGATCGTCGCCAGCAGCGTGTGCACCTCGTCCGCGGTGAGCCCGATGCCGTCGTCGTGGACCAGCAGCGTCCCGCCACCGGTCTCGATCGCCACCCGGCCGCCGCCCCCGCCCCGCGCGGTGATCGCGTCCACCGCGTTCTGCAGCAGCTCCCGCAGATACACCCGCGGGCTCGCGTACAGATGGCGGCTCAGCAGATCCACCACCCCGCGCAGATCCACCTGAAATGCCCGATCCGCCACCGACGCCCCTCCCGATCATCCGCATAAGCGATCACACCCTAGCGACCGGTACCGACCACATTCCGGTGATTTTCACGCGCGCATTACTACGATCTCGGATATTCTGATTTCGTGACTTCAACGTCGGCGCTGCTCGCGCTGCAGCGCGCCACCCACGCCACTCTGCAGATCCTCATGGCCGAGCTGGTCGACCTCGACCTGACCGCTTCGGAGATCAACGCGCTGGCCATCCTGGCCGACGGCCGCGGCCGGACCATCACCGAGCTCGGCACGGCGGCCGGCTCCCGTCCGACCACGCTGACCAGCGTGCTGGACCGGCTGGAACGCCGCGGCCACATCACGCGCGGCACCCGGCCGGGCGACCGCCGGGTCGTGCTCATCGAGCTGACCGCCTCCGGCCGCGCGACCGCCGAAACCATCCGGGGGACGCTGGCCGCGGTGGAAGCCCGCGCGCTGGACGGCCTGCCCCCCGAGGCCGTCGCCGGCTTCCACACCGTCCTGCGCGCCCTCGCCGAGGTGCCCAGATGACCGAGTCCGGACGGGAGACGGCCCTCAGCGCGGATGTCTTCGATGAGCTGATGGCCGAGGTGATGTCGTCCGCCGACGGCTTCGGCCACCGCCAGCACGTCCACCTGACCTGGCTGGCGGTGCGCCGCGTCGGCATGCCCGCGGCCATCGCCCTGGTCAGCGAGGGCATCCAGCGCACCGCCCGCTACGCGGGGGCGCCCCAGAAGTACCACGCCACCGTCAGCCGGGCCTGGGTGGAACCGGTGGCCCACCACGCGGCCGAGCACGACCGCCCGGACTTCGCCGCCTTCACCGAACGGCATCCCGCGCTGCTCGACAAACGCCTGCTCACACGCTTCTACCGCTCCCCGACACTGGCCGGCCGCCAGGCCCGAACGGGATGGGTCGAGCCCGACCTCGCCCCGTTCCCCTGGACGCATTCCGACCGTTAGGGCCCGAACGGGAAGGCACCGTCTTCGCTGACAGGTGACCGGGCGCGGAGGAGCCCCAGACCCGCCATGGGATCCGGGGCTCGCTCAGCGGCGGCAAGGGGAGTGCTCAGCTCGCCGCCCGCTTCACGAGTGCGGCGATCCGGGCCTCGTTCTCGGCGGTCAGCTCCGTCAGGGCGAAGGCGGCCGGCCACATGGCGCCGTCGTCGAGGCTCGCCACGTCGTTGAAGCCCAGCGTCGCGTACCTCGCCTTGAACTTCTGCGCGCTCTGGAAGAAGCAGAGGACCTTGCCGTCCTTGGCGTAGGCGGGCATCCCATACCAGGTCCTCGGCACCAGATCCGGCGCCGACGCCTTGACGATCTCGTGCAGCCGCTCGGCGATGGCGCGGTCCGCGTCCGCCATCTCGGTGATCTTCGCGAGCACGTCACGCTCCCCGTCCGCCTTGGCCTTGCCCCGGCGCGCGGCCGCCTTCAACTCCCGGGCGTGCTCCTTCATCGCGGCTCGTTCGTCGTCGCTGAACCCGTCGAACGCCTTGCCTGACGCGGTTGCGGTCTTCTGCGTTTCGCTCATGGTGGGGTCTCCTTGCTGTCGTTGAGTCTCTGCGGGTCTGGGTCTGGGTCTCGGTCTGGGAGTCGCTGCGGCTTCGCTCTATCCCCACGCGCCGGCGATCTGCCGGGTGGTGGCGTTGAGCCGGTTGAACAGGTTGGTGACGCCGATCATCAGGACGATCGCGGCCAGTTGCTTCTCGTCGTAGTAGGTGGCGGCGGCGTCCCAGACCTCGTCGCTCACCGCGTCGGGCCGGTCGGCCAGCCGGGTGGCGGCCTCCGCCAGCGTGAGCGCCGCACGCTCCTCGTCGGTGAAGTACGGGGCCTCCCGCCAGGCGGCGACCGTGGCGAGTCGCTCGTCGCTCACCCCGGACTTACGGGCCGTCTTGACGCCGGCGTCGACGCAGGCGCTGCAGCCGTTGATCTGGCTGACCCGCAGGTGCACCAGCTCCAGGGTCTGCCCGTCGACGCCGCCGGAGTGGACGGCCTTGAAGATCTCCTGGATGGGCTGCATCGCGCCGGACAGGACGACGGCGGGGTTCTGCATACGAGACTGCATTGCGGGTTCCTCTTCTTCCGGGTGGCGCCCTGCCCTCGGGGCGTGTCTCCATCAGAGCCGGTGGGGCTTACGATGACGACGGCGATGGGACGCCGTGGGACACCTGAAACGCCTCTGAGCAGCGGCGATTCGTCCCGAGGAACGTTCACCGGGACGGGACAGGGGGCCTCGGAATGGTGGTGCAACAGCCGTCAGCGGGAACGGCCGACCCACGGGATGAACTGGCGGCCCGGCTGCGGCTGCTCCAGGAGCTGTCCGGGCGCGGCGTCCGGGCCCTCGCGCGGGACGCGGACCTCAGCTCCTCCTCGCTGTCGCGCTACCTCGGCGGCCAGACGGTGCCGCCCTGGTCCGCGGTGATCGCGCTGTGCCGTCTCGTCAAGCGCGACCCCCGCCCGCTGCGTCCCCTGTGGGTACGGGCGTCCAGCTCGCTGGCGGCGCCGCCGAAGACCAGCCGCCAGGTCCAGCCGCCCTCGCCGCCCGCCGGGGCGCCGCGCCCGCCCCGCAACGATCTGCCGCGCGACATGCCCGACTTCACCGGACGCGAGGCCCAGCTCGCCGCCGTGCTCGCCGCGGTGGACGGCAGCCGGGTGGTCGCCGTCGACGGCATGGCGGGCGTCGGCAAGACGTGCCTGGCCGTGCACGCCGCACACCGGCTCGCCGCCGACTACCCGGACGCCCAGCTCTACGTGGACCTGCACGGGTTCACCGCCGGACGGGAACCACTCGATCCCGACCCCGCGCTGCGGACCTTGCTCGCCGCCCTCGACGTCCCATCGGAGAAGATCCCGCAGGAGGGCGGCATCGAGCCGCTGGCCGCCTGCTGGCGTTCGGAACTGGCCCACCGGCGTGCCGTCGTGGTCCTCGACAACGCCGCCGACGCCGACCAGGTCCGCCCGCTGCTTCCCGGCGCCGGCCCGTCCGTGGCCCTGATCACCAGCCGCAACCGCCTGCTGGGCCTGGACGAAGTGCCCCCGGTGTCGCTGGACGTGCTGTCCCCGGACGAAAGCGCCGAGCTGCTGGCCCGCGCCAGCGGCGACCCGGGCGGATCCGACGGCCGGCTGGCCCGCGACCCCGAATCCGCCGCCGAGGTCCTGCGGCTGTGCGGCCATCTGCCGCTGGCCCTGCGGCTCGCCGCGGCGCGGCTGCGGCACCGGCCGGGCTGGACCGTGGGGATCCTCGTCGAGCGGATGGCGGAGGGCGCCACCGAATTCGACACGGCGTTCGCCATGTCCGTCCGGCAACTCGACTGGGCGCAGCGCCGCTTCTTCCGGCTCCTGGGCCTGCTGCCCGGCTCGACCTTCGACGAGTACGTCGCGGCGGCATTGGCGGACGTGTCACTGCGCAGAGCCAGGGCGATGCTGGAGGACCTGCTCGACGCGCATCTCGTCCAGCAGCCTGCGGCCGGCCGCTACCGGTTGCACGACCTGGTGCGCCAGCACGCCCGCCGGGCCGCCACCGAGCAGGAGTCAAAGCAGGAGCTGGATCAGGCGCTCGGCCGGGTGCTCGACTACTACGTGCACGCGGCGGCCGCCGCCGACGCCGCGGCGTCGTACCTGTCCCCCGCCCGCGAGGTCTCCGCGGGCCGGCCGCCGGCCGAACTGCCGAAGTTCACCGGCAAGCATTCCGCGCTCCTCTGGTTCACCACCGAGTACACCAACCTGATGGCCGTCTTCGAGGCCGCGGCCTCCGCCGGAGCCGACGTGCACGTGTGCGAGCTGCCGCGTTTCATGCGGGCCTTCTTCGCCCGGCGCTGCGGCACGACCCACCTCAACGTCCTCTTCGAGCACTCACTGGCCGCCGCGCAGCGCCTGGACGATCCGCTGCAGCTGGCCGAGGCGCACAGCGACCTGGGCTTCGCCCGCTACAACGCGGGCCGGATGGCGGAGGCGGACGCCGCGTACGAGGCGGCGGCACCACTGGTGTCGGGGAACACCAGGTCCGAGGCCGAGCTGACCATGCGCCGCGGATACCTCAGATGGGACGAGGGACATGTCGAAGAACCCCTCGACCTCTTCCGCCTGGCGGGCGAACTGTACGCGGACGCCGGCTGCCCGATGGGCACGGCCCACGCGACCGCCTACGAGGCCTGGGCGCTCCTGCAACTGGGAGACGGGGAGAAGGCGGCGCAGCTGGCCCGCAAGGCACTGGCCATCCCCCACACCGACCCCGCGTGGCCCCCCACGCTGACGGCGCGGATCACCCTCGGCGTGGCCATCGCCCGCGAGAAGCCCGACGACGCGATGGAGCATCTGGAGCAGGCCCTCGCATCGGCCCGCGAGGACGGGCACAAGCACAACGAGGCATGGTGCCTCAACTGCCGGGGCGTCGCACTGCGCCAGATGGGCCGATACGAAGAAGCACTCGCCAGTCACCGCCAGGCGTTCGCCCTGCTGGACGACCTGTTCGAGGAACACTGGAAGATCCACTTCCTCGACGGCTACGCCGAGACCTGCCGCCTGGCCGGCCTCCGCGAAGAGGCCCTGCGCCTGCACCGCCAAGCACTGGAACTGGCACCGAAACTGGGCTACCGATTCGCCGAGGCCCTGGCCCACGAAGGAATCGCCGCCGCCCTCCACGAAACAGACCCGCCCACAGCCACCGAACACCGCAAAGCCGGCCAGGCCATCCTGCAAGACCTGAACCCACAAACCTGAGGGGACAGGCACGAATACTGGAATTGCAGTGGAGACCGACAACGGTGGGGATCGCATGAACGAGCGGCGTCGGAGCCGGGAACCAGCGGCGGAGTTCGAGCGACGCCCCCTCGCCCGCCCCGACGAAGAGCTGGTCGACCAGGGCCTTGGATTCGACGTCGGCACCCTCCTCGGCCGACGGCGGATGCTGGGGCTTCTCGGCCTGGGAGCCGCGAGCATGGGCCTGGCTGCGTGCTCAGGCGATGGCGGCAAGCCATCCTCCGGTTCCTCCACGGCGTCGGCCAGCACGTCCTCAGCGGAGATCCCGGAGGAGACCGCAGGCCCTTACCCGGGCGATGGTTCCAACGGGCCGGACGTTCTTGAGCAGAGCGGCATCATCCGCAGCGACATCCGGTCCAGTTTCGGTGAGGCGAGCGGGACGGCCGAGGGCGTGCCGATGACGCTGGAACTGACCGTCTCCAACCTGGCCGCCAACGGCGCACCTTTCGAAGGCGTGGCCGTCTATGTCTGGCACTGCGACCGGGAGGGGCGGTACTCCCTGTACTCCCAAGGCGCCACGGAAGAGAACTACCTGCGTGGCGTACAGATCGCCGACGCTGCCGGGACGGTGAAGTTCACCAGCATCTTCCCCGCCTGCTACACCGGACGCTGGCCGCACGTCCACTTCGAGGTCTACCCCGACAAGGCCGCCATCACCGACTCCGCCAACGCCATCGCCACCTCGCAGCTGGCATTTCCGAAGGACGTCTGCGACAAGGTCTACGCGCAGCCAGGCTACGAGCAGTCCATCAAGACTCTGGCCCAGGTCACACTCGACAATGACATGGTCTTCAGCGACGACGGCGCCACCAGCCAGATGGCCACCGTGACGGGCAGTGCCAACAGCGGCTACGCCGCCGAACTAACCCTCGGCATAGACACCCGAACAACCCCCACCACCGGCGGAGGCCCCAACGGTGCTGGTAGCCGAGTCCGACGGGGTAGTTTGGCAGCGGCCATGGAAGCTACTACTGACCGTTGACAGGCAGTTGCTGGCGGCGGTCGACAGCGAGACAATCAGGCGCTATGCCGTCATCATCGACCACGTCCAGGACGGATTTGCGGGAGGCGCTCCTGCGCGCCGCCGAGCAGGCGATCGACGAGCACGGCATCGGTCCGGTCGGCATGCGGGCGATCGCCCGGCGAGTCGGCGTCTCGCACCAGGCGCCCGGACATCACTTCGGCGACCGCCGCGGGCTGTTCACGGCGCTGGCCGCGAAGGGCTTCCGCACGCTGGCGAGGCGGATGCGCGCGGCGCGCCGGCGGATTCCCGACGATGCGACGCCCGCCGAGCGTGTCGCCACGCTCGGCATCGGCTACATGGTCTTCGCCAAGCAGCACCCCGCGCTGTTCGTGGTGATGTACCGGCCCGAGTTGCTCAACGCCGACGATCCGGATCTCGCCGAGGCGCGCGCGAGCGCGTTCCGGATCCTCCTCGACGAGATCAACGACGCCCGGGCGACGGGCTGGGGCAGGGACCACTCGGCGACCGCGCTGGCGCTGACATGCTGGTCGACCGTTCACGGTGCCGTGATGCTCTGGCGCGACGGCATCCTGGACACCTTCTTTCCCGGCCTCGGCGGCGTCGAGGCCGCGGCCCGGTTGGTGACCGAGACGCTCAACAACGCTCTCGCCGCCGAGGCGGCCGACTGACGAGTCGTGACGGCGGGGCGGCACTCCTGGGAGCGGCGCCCTCTCGCGTCCACCGGGCCTGAGCCGGTTGGATCACCAGTTGAAGCCGGCACCCGGGAAGGTGACCTTCAGAGTCGACTCCGAATCCGGTGCGCACGGGGCCTTCAAGGTCTCTCTCAAGGTCACGGTGCCCGTCGCCGACAGCGTGTCGGCGCCGTTGGCGATCGACCCGGTCACCGGCCCCCGGTAACGGCACTCCCCGCCGAGGGCATTCGTGATCACGATCGAGATCCTGCCGGTCACCGCGCCCTTCTTGATCTGGAAGTGGATCGGCTCGTCGTATCTCGCTGCCGTGATGACGCCGACGCAGGAGGCGTCGAACCCTCGGACCTGCACTTGCGCTCCATGCCTCGTGCGATGTGCCTTCGCGGTCAGCTTCGACAGGGTGCAGGTGGATGGTCCGACCCTGGAGTCCCCGGTGAAACTGCCGCTGCCCTCGGATGTGCTGTAGTGATCGGGCGGCGAGACCGACGCGGATGCGGCGAGCGTCGGCGTGGCAAAGGCCGCCAGCGCGACCACGGCCGGGATGGCGCCCTGCTCGAGGATCTTCATCGACAACCTTTCGCGGATCGTCCGACTTGACCGTGCGACAAGCCATGCCTGTCGCTTGACAGTGACAAGCATGGCTTGACGGTGTCAAGCGATGTCGGCTAGGAATCTATGCCGCGGAGCCGGGCCACGACACGAGGCGCGGCAACGATGGCCAGACCTCCGGACAGGCGCGGCCGAGACTCCCCGACCCGCCGACGCAGCGGCATCGGCCGCAAGGAGAAAACCATGACTTTCGCCCCGACCGGCGGCGGCAGCCTGGGCACTTCCCTGGCTTTGCGCTCGGGTCTGACCCTGCCCAACCGGCTGCTGAAGTCGGCGTTGAGCGAAGGCCTGGCCGAGCCCGGCGGCGCCCCCGGCACCCGCCTCGCCAACCTCTACCGCAGATGGGGCGACGGCGGATACGGCCTGCTCATTACGGGGAACGTCATGATCGACCGGCGGCACATGAGCGAGCCCGGCCAGGTCATCGTCGAGGACGACCGCCACCTGGTCGCACTGACCCGGTGGGCCGGGAGCTACCACGAACACGGCGGGCCGATCTGGGTCCAGCTCAACCACCCGGGCCGCCAGGCCAACCAGCGGACCGGACGGCACCGCCCGGTCGCGCCCAGCGCGATCACCGCCCGCGTTCCCGGCGCCGCCAAGCCCCGCGCCCTCACCGACCTGGAGATCCGCGAGATCATCACGCGGTTCGCCACCGCCGCAGCCGTCGTCCAGGCCGCCGGATTCGACGGGGTGCAGATCCACGGAGCCCACGGCTACCTCGTCACCCAGTTCCTGTCCCCCAGGACCAACCGGCGCGACGACGCCTGGGGCGGCGATCCCGAACGCCGACGCGCCTTCGTGGTCGAGGTCGTGCGCGCCATCCGCGCGAGCACCGGCCCCGGCTTCTCCGTCGGCATCAAGCTCAACTCCGCCGACTTCCAGCGCGGCGGATTCAGCGAAGAGGAGTCCCGCGAGGTCGTCGGCACCCTGATCAGTGAGGGTATCGACCTCATCGAAGTCAGCGGCGGTTCCTACGAGGCCCCGGCCATGATGGGCGTGCTGGCCGAGTCCACCCGCGCACGCGAGGCCTACTTCCTGGACTACGCCCGGACCGTCCGCGAGATCGCCGGCCAGGTGCCGATCGCCGTCACCGGCGGCTTTCGCAGCCGTACCGCGATGGAGCAGGCCCTCGCCGACCACGACTGCGACATCATCGGCATCGGACGGCCCGCCTGCATCACCCCCGACGCCCCCAGAGCCCTCCTCGAACGCGGCCAGCAACAGCTGCACGCCCCGACCATCCGGGTCGGCGCCCGCGGCCTGATCGGACGCCTCATCGACCTCCGGTCCGTGGACAGCGCACTGAACCTGCTCTGGCACGCCGACCAGCTCCACCGCATCGCGGCAGGCCTCGACCCCGACCCCGCACGCCCCTGGTGGCGCACCCTCAACTCAGTGATCCGCACAGGCCCCAGCGCACTCCGCCCCAAGCGAAACTGACCTGGAAGTCGATGAGCACGCAGACGATCGAGCAGCTTGACCTGCTCAACCCGGTGACGCACTCGCCGGACGGTGAGTCGCGCGGGCTTGTGTTCCGAGTCGGGGACGGGACGCGCCCGTCCACCAGAGCGAGCCGCGCCATCAGCCATATCAGCTTGGCGCGAAGATCGCGCGTCCATCACGGGACCGGAGTCTCGCCGACCGCTGCGAGCAGCTCGATGGGGAACTCCCGGTCGCCTTGTCCAACGCACAGCGCAACCCATCGGCCGGCGTCCGGTCGACGCCAAACAAGCATCTCGCCGCTGAGCTGACATAGCCGGTTGACCGGCTCCGGAACTTCACTCTCACCCCACAGATAGGGGCCCAGATCGATCGGCTCCGGCCCGCCCCAGCGGGCCGTCAATGCGGCCACCAATGCCTGGAGGGCGGTGTCGATCTCCTCCGCGGCCGCCTCGATGACCTCCGCGCCGTCGTCGTCCCAGAAGTCCCGACTGGCCTGCAGGGCGCACAAGTGGTAACCCGGTCCGCTGGAGCGGTCACCCTCCACTGTGTCTTCAGCCGGAAAAGGAAGGACGAGCAGGCCGTCGACGATGTCAAGCCGATCTTCCATGGCCACGCCGCGACACTAGCGGACGTCCTGCTTGGCTCCTGTCATGGGTGCTCACACCTCTCGGTGGCAAGGAGTTCATTGGCCGGGTGATCCGTCGATCAGGTGCGTGCCGTCATGATGACGTACGGCGGGTGGGGTCGACCGATGCGCCATCGCGTCCAATACACGAACAGCGAAGGCTTCGGTGGCCAAGGACCCGACCTCTTCGGATCCCATCCACCGGAGATCTTGAGCTTCGCTGGTCTCTCGGGCACTCCCACCGACGATTCGACAACGAAAGACGAGTGCAATAATCCCGCGTTTCATATTCTTATAGACACCTGTCAGGTCATCCACTTGAACATGAAGCCCGGTCTCCTCGAGCACTTCCCGCTTGAGTCCCGCCCGGATGTCCTCATCGAGCTCCAGGACGCCACCCGGAGCTTCCCAGTGGCCGTTATCGGGGCGCTGAATCAGCAGAGCACGGCCGACGTCGTCCAAGATGACGCCCGCCACGCTCACCGAGTGCCGGTCGCCCTCATCCATCGGTCTCCCATCGGCTGACCACCTGACATGGATCAATAAGAGACGACGGAGTCGTCTTCGGGACGTGACGGAACGGGGGGTCACTGGCTTAGATGCCGACCAGTGCGGTATGGATGTGATCATCGAGATCCGCCACGAAGGGCTCTCGCCGCCACGCACGCAACTCCAGGCGCGCACGCCGCAACCGCTGAGCCGCCACCCGGCCCCGGGTCGCCGCTATGAGATCAACGCACTCGTGCAACAGTTCGACCGCAGACTGGGGAGCACCCGCGCCGGACGTGCGCAGCCGTGCAACCGCACGGTCAGTCAGGACGATCGCACGTTGGACGCTGTCACGTGACTTCCTGAGAGTCTCGGCTGACTCGGCCAGCCGACGTTCGGCGTCCTCCGCCTCACCCAGGAAGATCCCGCAGACACCCTCGAAGCCACGCAGTCGGCCCTTACTGAAGGAAGCCGCCATCGGGTCGTCGGCCGTGTCGCCGTCCAGGTCGCGCCAGGCCAGATGCAGGGCCAACTCGGCATCGCGTCGTCGCACAGGCTCGCCGCGCACGGCCATCTCGGCCTGCAGCGCGTGCGCTCGCGCGCGCATGAGAAGGCTTTCGCCACGGCGCGCGTCCTGCACGGCGGAGTCGGCGATGCGGTGGGCGCGTCCGATATCACCGGTGGAGTAGTAGACGACCATCGTCTGGCTGGAGCGGATCAGGGCCCGCTCCGAAAGATTTGACTCGCTCTGGACCTCGACCGCCTGGTCATACAGGTTCAGCGCAGCCACATCGTCATGCGTCTCGAATGCCAGACGGGCGGCCAACGCGAAGGCACGTGCGGCGACAGACCGCAGCCGGGAGTTGAACTGCGCAGGATGCTCAGCGAGTAGCAGCCGCCGGCATGCCTCAACGGCGGCCGCCTGGGCCAGATACAGGCGCACGAACGGAACTGTGCCGATCCGCCGGTCTACTGCCCGGCTCGATTCAGCCAGTGCATTTAGTAGGGAGAGGCTCATGGACTCCGGCCGGGCAAGCACACCGGTCAACTCGTCACGCACCGGCGCGCTGAGGAAGGCCAGCAAGTGCGTGCCCGTGTCTGTGACAGCGGCGCTGACCGTACCCGCGACCTCGTCGAGCCGCTCGGGGAGCACCCCCATCAACGCGAGTGAGTCCAGCAGTTCCCGGAAGTCCGACCCCGGCCCGAGGGCCACCGATCCGGTGGACGTCCGGGCGTAAGTGTGCGCGAGGAGCAGCTGGTACTGCTCGTCCGGGACACTGGTACCCGACTCCCAGCGGCCGATCGTACGCCGGATGCTACTCAGCTGCGCCGCGCCGATGCGCGTGATGTGAAGCGTCCGGGCATGCAAACGCAGTTGCGTGGCCAATTCGGTCCACGACCAACCCCTCGCGGTGCGCAGCCTGCGCAGGGAACCCGCCCCGGCTTTCCGCTGCCCGTCCATTCTTCCAGTACATCACCGCGAACTTACACCGGCATTACCAATCGCGGTTTGTCACGGTTTGCCGCATAGTCGAGCGTGTACCAGGTACCGCTGGCATTTGTGCCCCGGCGCGGGAAGCCGATGACAAAGCCACTGCGGTCGACCATCCAGCGGTTGCGGGCGAAGTAGCCCTCCCGCTGGAGTGGCCCGCCGAGTTCGAGCAGCCCGGCAAGACGACCCGATTCCCGGACGGCCGCGATCGCATCACGGGCGTCGGCCGGCTGATCTGCGAGCTTGGCCGGGACGGCGACCACGAGTTCCGCCTCGGTCTCATCGGCCAACCAGAGCAGAGCAAGCGAGTCGATGCCGGATGCCCCGCCGAGGTGGAAGCGGACGCCGGACAGCGCGAACGGGCCGACATATTCCTCGAACATCGCCAGGTACTCGGCGAGGGCGCGGTGCCCCGTCGAGCGCGTGCCGGTGATCGTCACGGCCTGCGGCATGTCCGTTCCAATGTCACCAGATGTCATCTCCCCTCGCGGCCACGAGCCCGGTTCACTCGATCACGTGGAAGGACTCACCAGCTTGCCAGCCTTCTCCGAGCGTGTGGGCCGTCAACGGACACAGGTGCAGTCCTCCGTCTCAAGAAGCAGAGAAGAGCGGCCCCGGACGGCGCTGCAACGCCGCTCCCGGGGCCTTAGCCCGACGATGGAGGTCGGACTCGTGGGAGATGTTAAGGGCAAGTCGCTGGAGGAGTTGGCGGTGCAGCTCTCGCAGCGGGGATGCCGGGCGGAGGTGTACGGCGGGACGCTGGTCGTTTCGCTGGGGGCGCGTTGTGAGCAGGTGATCGCGTGCGACGGGCGGCGGTACCGGTGGGGCGGGGAGCGCGGGCATGTGCTCGGCGAGGTCGGGGCCGAGGCGGTGTCGGCGGAGCGGACGGTGCTCGTGCTGAAGCAGATCGCGCGGTGGTCGTGATGGATGGCGGCGCGGGCGCCGTTGCCAAGGCACCGGACGTGACGTTTCGCGCGACGCCGAAGGCTCCAGGGCGGGTGCGCACGCTAGTGAGGCTCCGGCTTGCCGGGTGGGGGCTGTCCGGGATCAGTGACGATGTGATGCTGATCGCGAGCGAGCTGGTCACGAACGCGGCCCTATACGCGTCGGAGCGCGAGATCCGCGTGCGCCTCACGCGCGAGACCGGGGCGGTGTTGCTGGCGGTGTGGGATTCCTCCGACGCCAGGCCGGTGCGCAAACGCGAACTGGGGGCGACGACCGGCGACGCGACTCCGGACGCTGAGGCGCTTGACCCTGGCCATGACGCCGAGACGGGCGGACGAGGGTTGCCGATCGTCGCAGCCATGTCTGAGAAGTGCTGGGTGGAGCCGACCGAGCCGCGTGGGAAATGGGTGTGTGCGCGTTACTCCATTGCCGAAGCGGCCGCAGTTCCGTCCGCACGCATGCTCACACTGAGGTAGGGCCATGGCGGACGGCACGGCACTCGCTCGGTGGGCCGAGGGGAACCACCCCCGCTGGGCCGTGGTTTGGGGCGCGTACAACCGGGAGTTCACCGCCTGGGCGTTGTGGAGCCGTCAATCGCTGGTGGTGACCGCCCCGGACACACAGTCGCTTTCCATCGCCATCCGGCGCGCCGAGCAGCGCAGCATCGAACTCCTGCCGCGCACCAATGCCGGCTGGCGGAGCAGGCCGCCGACCGGTCCGCCGCCCCATGAACCCCACGGCCCCGAGGCAGAAGGTCAAGCTCCTCCAGAGCCCCCTGAGGAGGACGAACCCCCGGGACACGATGCCCCGGGGCCGTGGCTTGTACCGGCCCGGCCCAAGGTGGTTGCGGCCGTCCACACCGAAGGCGTTCGCGTCTGGCGATGCCAACAACCGGCGGCCGGAGTGCCGCCAGAAGGGGAGGTCAAGGAGCACGCAGACGATCGAGCAGGTTGACCTGCTCAACCCGGTGACGCACTCGCCGGACGGTGAGTCGCGCGGGCTGGTGTTCCAAGTCGGGGACATCTCCCCCCCGTGGACCCGGGCCTGGACCTCGCGTCCGAGATCGACGCCTGCAACCGAGGCCGCGCCCTGGGGACTGCGGTTCCTGGTGCAGCCGCGCGCGGGCAAGCACGACATGGGCACGTCCGGCTACACCACTGGTGGCCAGGGCGACGGCCAGCACCCCGAGGACAAGGGGAAGGACCGACCATGACGGTGCTGATGCTGGCGCGCGACGGCGACAAGGTCGCCGAACGGGTTGCCGCTGAGTTGCGCGGACGCGGAACCAGCGTGGTGCAGGTGAACCTGTCCAGCTTCCCCTCGCGGCTGTCGATGGGTGCCCGCCTGAACGGTTCGTCCTCCTGGACCGGACGCCTCCGTGACTGGTACGGGCCTTGACGTCGAGTGGCCAGCATCAGCGCTGTATGGCAGCGGTCCGTCCGTGATGGACGCGCGATCTTCGCCCAAGTTGATATGGCTGATGGCGCGGCTCGGTCTGGTGGACGGGCGCGTCCCGCAATCCCCTGAGCCCGCGGCCGACGGGCCGTCCTATGGGACCGGAGTCTCGCCGACCGCTGCGAGCAGCTCGATGGGGAACTCCCGGTCGCCTTGTCCAACGCACAGCGCAACCCATCGGCCGGCGTCCGGTCGGCGCCAAACAAGCATCTCGGCACTGAGCTGGCAGAGCCGGTTGACCGGCTCCGGAACTTCACTCTCATCCCACAGATAGGGGCCCAGATCGATCGGCTCCGGCCCGCCCCAGCGGGCCGTCAATGCGGCCACCAATGTCTGGAGGGCGGTGTCGATCTCCTCCGCGGCCGCCTCGACGACCTCCGCGCCGTCGTCGTCCCAAAAGTCCCGACTGGCCTTCAGGACGCGCACGTGGTAGCCCGGTCCACTGGAACGGTCACCCTCCACTGTGTCTTCAGCCGGAAAAGGAAGGACGAGCAGGCCGTCGACGGTGCCAAGCCGATCTTCCATGACCACGCCGTGAGACTAGCGAACGTCCGGTTTGATGTGATGGGCCCAGTGTTCGCCGCCCATTGCGGCGGGGGAGCCGTCCCCCGCCGCGGACTTCTCCCCGTCCCAACGGTGCCCGGCCTTTCGCTTCACCAGGCTGGGCGCATGACGGTCCTGCGTGCTTGGGCCCGTCGTCTCACGTGAAAGCCTGAAACGCCGACCGAGACCTTGCGAGGCTGCGCTGCTCGTGTCGCCTTGGCGACGGCGAACAACGGTGATGCGCCCTCAGAAACCGCGGAAGATGCCATCCTCGGCGACGGCGTCGGCGAACTCATGAAAATCCATGTTGGCCAGCGAGAGGTTGTTCTCGATCGACCAGAACTCGGTGGCGATGACCCGGATCTCGCCTCGGGGTTCCTCTAGGAGGTCGATCACGAGCAGTGGCATCTCGGGAGAGCCGACGGTGGTCTTGTCCACGACTGTTAGGAGCCGGTACCCGGGGGCGTCGGGGACCAGCGCGAGGATCTGCTCCGTCGAGAGGTCCTGGTAAGCAGGGTCGTCAAGGACTCTTGCCGACGCCATGAAGCCGTCCTCGTTGGGTGTGTCGATGGTCGCCTGTAGAGCCTTCCATTTCTCGGGGTCGTGGAAGTCGGTGCGGACGAGCAGCGTGGCGCCGGATCGAGGGAGCATTTTCATCGTCGGACCTTCCTTCCGCACAGCATGCGTCTCTGCGCCTTTCTAATGTGGCGGTCCGACAATGCCGACTCGATGTGGGCGTATTGCTCGCATGCCGCCGGTGTAACAGACCGAACGAGCCCCGGACCACGCCGGTCCGGGGCTCGATTCGGGACGTGTGTCAGATCAGGCCGAGTTTGCGGACGGCGTCGCGCTCCTCGGAGAGCTCGTTCACCGACGCGTCGATGCGGGTGCGGGAGAAGTCGTTGACGTCCAGGCCCTGGACGATCTCCCACTTGCCGTCCTTCGTGGTGACCGGGAAGGACGAGATGAGGCCCTCGGGCACGCCGTAGGAGCCGTCCGACACGACCGCCATGGACGTCCAGTCACCGGCGGCGGTGCCGTTCACCCAGGTGTGCACGTGGTCGATCGCGGCAGAGGCGGCCGACGCCGCCGAGGACGCGCCGCGCGCCTCGATGATCGCGGCGCCGCGCTTGGCGACGGTCGGGATGAAGTCGTTCTCCAGCCACGTCTGGTCGTTCACCGTCTCGGCGGCGTTCTTGCCGGAGATCTCGGCATGGAAGATGTCCGGGTACTGGGTGGCCGAGTGGTTGCCCCAGATCGTGAGCTTGCGGATGTCGGCGACGGAGACGCGCGTTCCCGTCCCCCGGACCTTCTTGGACAGCTGCGCAAGGGCGCGGTTGTGGTCGAGGCGCGTCATCGCGGTGAAGCGGTCGGACGGGACGTCCGGGGCGTGCTGCTGCGCGATCAGGGCGTTGGTGTTGGCCGGGTTGCCGACCACCAGGACCTTGATGTCGTCGGCGGCGCCGGCGTTGATGGCCTCGCCCTGCGGCTTGAAGATGCCGCCGTTGGCCTCCAGCAGGTCGCCGCGCTCCATGCCCTTCGTCCTGGGGCGCGCCCCGACCAGCAGGGCCACGTTGGCGCCTTCGAACGCCTTGGTCGCGTCGTCGAGGATGTCGATGCCGGACAGCAGCGGGAACGCGCAGTCGTCCAGTTCCATCGCGGTGCCCTCGGCGGCCTTCACCGCCTGCGGAATCTCCAGCAGCCGCAGGCGTACGGGTACGTCCGCGCCCAGGAGGTGCCCGGACGCGATGCGGAACAGCAGCGCGTAGCCGATCTGGCCCGCTGCGCCGGTGACGGTGACGGTGACTGGGGTGCGCGTCATTGCCTTCTTCTCCTGCTATGACCTGACGGGGCTCAGGCGGCCATCCTTCGAACCCGACCGCCCGAGAGCGCCGCCCTTGCGACGGCAGGGCGCGCGGGTCTCTCGCCGTCGAGATATTTCCGTGGCCAGGCTATCGCGCGCGCCGCGCCCGCCTCCCGCCAGGTGCGCCACCCGGCATGGCGAACGTCCCCGAACACGCGGAAGGCCGCCCCGGACGAACCCGGGACGGCCTCCAAGCGAGGGGTCGCCTAGCCGTTGATCTTCTTCTGGAGGTTGGTGTCGAGGGCCTCCAGGAACTCCTGCGTGGTCAGGAAGGGGGTGTCCCTGCCGACGAGGAGGGCCAGGTCCTTGGTCATCTGGCCGGACTCGACGGTCTCGATGCAGACATCCTCCAGCTTGCGGGCGAAGTCGCTCACCTCGGGCTGGCCGTCGAGCTTGCCGCGGTGCTCGAGGCCGCGGGTCCAGGCGAAGATCGACGCGATGGGGTTGGTCGACGTCGGCTTGCCCTGCTGGTGCTGCCGGTAGTGCCGGGTCACCGTGCCGTGCGCGGCCTCGGCCTCGACGGTCTTGCCGTCGGGGGTCATCAGGACGGACGTCATGAGGCCTAGGGAGCCGAAGCCCTGCGCGAGGGTGTCGGACTGGACGTCGCCGTCGTAGTTCTTGGCGGCCCAGACGAACCCGCCCTCCCACTTGAGCGCCGCCGCGACCATGTCGTCGATGAGGCGGTGCTCGTAGGTGAGCCCCTTGGACTCGAACTCGGCCTTGAACTCGCTCTCGTAGATCTCCTGGAAGAGGTCCTTGAAGCGGCCGTCGTAGGCCTTGAGGATCGTGTTCTTCGTCGACATGTACAGCGGCATCCCGCGCTCCAGCGCGTACCGCATCGTCGCCCGCGCGAAGTCGCGGATCGAGGCGTCGTAGTTGTACATGCCCATGGCGACACCGCCGCCGGGGAACTTCGCGACCTCCATCTCGATGGGCTCGCCGCCGTCCTCGGGGGTGTAGGTGAGCATCACCGTGCCGGGGCCGGGGACCACGAAGTCGGTGGCCTTGTACTGGTCGCCGTGCGCGTGGCGGCCGATGATGATCGGCTTGGTCCAGCCGGGGACGAGCCGGGGGATGTTGGAGCAGATGATCGGCTCACGGAACACCACGCCGCCCAGGATGTTGCGGATCGTCCCGTTCGGGGACCGCCACATCTTCTTCAGGCCGAACTCCTCGACGCGCGCCTCGTCGGGGGTGATGGTCGCGCACTTGACACCGACGCCGTGCTCGCGGATCGCGTCGGCGGCGTCGATCGTGACCTGGTCGTCCGTGGCGTCACGGTGTTCCATTCCCAGGTCGTAGTACTTAAGGTCCACATCGAGGTAAGGCAGGATCAGCTGGTCCTTGATGAATTTCCAGATGATCCGCGTCATTTCGTCGCCGTCGAGTTCGACGACCGGGCCCGCTACTTTGATCTTGGGCATGCTGCTGCTGTCCCTTTCCTACACCTGGCCAGCGGTGAGCCCTCGCGTCCTCGGGGGGCGTGGCGGTGTCGGGCCGCCGGTACACCCCGGACGAAAGGGACTCGGTCCTTGTAAGGCTCAACTGGCAAGGCTAGCCGAGGCGCCCATGAGGTCTAGACCTGGCCCGGCCGTTCCGGTCGGCCATGACCGTCCTCACCTGGGAGGACGTGTGCGCCCGGCGGACCGGCCCGGCGTCCGGCGATGAGGAGCTTCACACCGCGCACCAGCAGGACGAGCAAAATCAGGACGCCGAAGGCGCCCGCGAGTACGAGCCCGGTCTTGTTCATCGGCGGGACGCTCAGCGACACGAACGCGACCATCTCGCCGAGGATCACGAGCGTCCAGCAGTCGATGGACCTGCTGCGGACGGCGAGCGGGCCGAGCTGGGACTCCGGCAGCAGGAGACGCGCGAGCGCGCCGATGAGCAGCGCGGCCGCCATCAGGCCGGACCCCTTGCGGAAGTAGTTGAAGGCGCAGAGGGTGAGGCCGGCGCCGACGCCGCTGAGTACGATCAGGTACGGCAGCTGCGCGAGCCAGTGCGGCGCGGCGCCTCTGCGGCGCGGCGCCCTGCGCCGCCGCCGGTGCACCTGGGTGCTCATGGTCCGTCCTCCAGCCCCCACCCGCCACCATTCACAAAGGACGAGCTCCGCTCGGCTGATTCCACGGTATAGGCATTCGGGTCCCGGCACGACTCGTCCGATGGACCTCTCGCGGCGGGCGGCTTTCACGCCTCGGCGCACATCGCGGTGATCATCCGCAGGTCCGCGGGTGTCCGGCTTGTCGGACGGGACGGAAAAGCGGGTGGGGCGCGAGGGGGCACAGGGATGCCCGAGAGGCCCGAATGCCCTGCGCCATCGGTGCTACTCGCCAGTAGGAGGGTGTGACGGTCACGCGCCCGGGTAACCCGGCAGACAGGGGTCGCTAACTAGCTGGGAGGACTGCCGTGGAGGGGCCGTTCATGCGGATCGAGGACAGCGGGCTGGTGGTGCCGCTGCGCCCCGACGTTACGACGGTCGGGAGAGGGAGAGGAGTCGACATCCGCCTCGACGACCCGAGTGTGTCCCGATTGCACGCAGAGATCGTCCGACGCGGTCCGTACGTCTACGTGGTGGACATGGGCCTGTCCCGCAATGGGACCCGAGTCAACGGCAGGCCGATCGCCCGCCGTGTCCTGGAGGACGGTGACGTCGTCAGCTTCGGCACGGCGCGCTGCCGAATGGGGGGCATCCCCCGTGAGGAGGTCGACCCGGACGTCGAACTGCGGCGTGCCGTCGCACCCGAGCTCACCCGCCGCGAGGTCGACGTGCTGACCTCGCTCTGCCGTCCCGCCCTCTCCGACGAGGCGTTCGTGGCCCCCGCCACGGCACGCGACATCGCCGGCGAGCTCGTGGTGACGGAGGCGGCCGTCAAGCAGCATCTGCTGCGCCTCTATCAGAAGTTCCGGATCCCCGAGGGCGCCAACCGGCGCACGCGGCTCGCCAACGAGGTCATCGCCATGGGCCTCGTCCGGCCGCTGCCGCCGGTGCACGTCCCGCAGGGCCGCCCGCCGATGGACGGGCGGGTCCCCGGGGTCCGCGGCACGGCCGAGACCCGCAGGGCGGGCGCGGGACACGGCCATGTCACCGGTCCGAACCGTGCGGCGCCGAGCACGGCGGGACGGAGGGCGAGCTGAGGTGAACCTGCGATCGCCCTCTCCGGCAGCGCGACACGAGGGCGATCGCTGAACCGGCCCGTGCGGGGCCGCGCAGGTGACGGCGCGGCTCCGTCCGGAGCAGTGTCGGCGCAGGCCGCCACCGGGGTGCCGGTGGCGGCCTCCGCGTGTCAGGCGAGTTGCCGCTCGGCGGCCTCCACGACGTTCGCGAGCAGCATCGCGCGGGTCATCGGGCCGACGCCGCCCGGGTTCGGCGCGACCCAGCCGGCGACGCCCGAGACGTCGGCGGCGACGTCCCCGGCGAGCTTGCCGTCCACGCGGGACACGCCCACGTCCAGGACGGCGGCGCCCGGCTTGACCATGTCGGCGGTGATGAGGCCGGGGACGCCGGCGGCGGCGACGACGATGTCGGCCTTGCGGGTGTGCTCGGCCAGGTCGCGGGTGGCGGTGTGGCAGAGGGTGACGGTCGCGTTCTCGGTGCGGCGGGTCAGCAGGAGGCCGAGCGAACGCCCCACGGTGATGCCGCGGCCGACGACGGTGACCTCGGCGCCCTTGATCGGGACGTCGAAGCGGCGCAGCAGCTCGATGATGCCCTTCGGCGTGCACGGCAGCGGGCCGGGCTGCATGAGGACGAGCCGCCCGAGGTTCGCCGGGTGCAGGCCGTCGGCGTCCTTGGACGGGTCGATGCGCTCCAGCACGCGCTGCTCGTCCAGGCCCTTCGGCAGCGGAAGCTGGACGATGTAGCCGGTGCAGGCCGGGTCGGCGTTCAGTTCGGCGACGGCGCGTTCCACGTCGTCCTGGGCGGCGGTGGCGGGCAGGTCGCGGCGGATGCTCTCGATGCCGACCTCGGCGCAGTCGCGGTGCTTCATGTTGACGTAGGAGTGGCTGCCGGGGTCGTCGCCGACGAGGACCGTCCCGAGGCCGACGGTCACGCCGCGGTCGCGGAGCGCCTCGACGCGCACCTTGAGGTTCGAGCGGATCTCGGCGGCCGTGGCCTTGCCGTCCAGAATCTGTGCCGTCATATGCGTTCCTCCGCGTGGGTCTCGCCAGGGGCCCGGACCCGGCTCGGGGCCCGGCCGCCATGGAGTCCCGTCCACCCAGGCGCGCGGTGTCCGGACTGTCGTTCGCTCCCCGGTGGTGATCCACCTTGACCGCGCCAGTCGCGTGAAGGATCCATGGTATCCCGCCCGCCCTCGGCCGAGTGGCATGCGGAAATCGGCGTCAGGTGGCTCTGCCGGGTGCCACCCCGGTGCTTCTAGCGTGATCCGCATGAGTCATGGCACGCGTCACGAATGGTTCGAGCGCCCCGTCCTGAGCGGGCGGTACGTCCGGCTGGAGCCGCTGTCCCCCGAGCACGCCGAGGGGCTGTTCGAGGCGTCCAAGGACCCCGCCGTCTGGACGTGGCTGAGCGAGCGGCAGCCCGCGACCGCCGACGACATGCGCGCGATGGTCGGCAAGGCCCTCGCGCATTGCGAGAAGAAATTCCGGCTGCCGTGGGCGCAGATCGACGCGCAGACCGGGGAGGTCGCCGGGACGACGTCGTACTACGAGGTCGCGCCGTCCCACCGGTCACTGTGCATCGGGCACACCTGGCTCGGCGCGCGCTGGCACCGCTCCGGCATCAACACAGAGGCGAAGCTGCTGCTTATGGGGCGCGCGTTCGACGAGCTGGGCGCGATCCGGGTCGGCTGGCACACCCACGCGAGCAACGGGCGGTCACGTGCGGCGATCGAGCGTCTCGGGGCGACGTTCGAGGGGATCCACCGCAAGCACCGGATCCGGGAGGACGGGTCGATCCGCGACACCGCCGCCTACGGGATGACCGACGACGAATGGCCGGCCGCCGCCGAGGCGCTGCGGGCCCGGCTCCGCTGAACCGTCCCGCCGCCGGGACGACCTGGGCATCGGCGGCCGATCAGTCCTCGGAGGAGCCCTGCCGCCAGGCGATCAGGCGGTCGGTGCCGTGCCAGCCGAGCTGGGCGGCGAGGACCGCCGCGAGGAAGGCGGCGACCAGGCCGATCATCTGCCGCGACTCCATCAGCAGCGTGTCCGCCCGGTAGACCACGCCCAGCATGAGCGACAACAGCACATCCATCGCGCCAGCCCTTCAACAACGGAACGGTCGCGCCGGAGTCAAGAAGCGGTCATGAGGCGCGGCCCAGCCGAGGCTACCTGCACCGAACCGTGAAGACGACAGCTCAAACCCGATGTGTCGGTGTTCTCCGCCACACCGGGTCCACGCCCGATCGGTGTCTGCTCGGCGGCCGGTCAGTGGAAGAAGTGCCGGACGCCGGTGAAGTAGAGGCTGACTCCGGCCTTCTCCGCGGCGGCGATCACCTTGTCGTCGTTGACGGACCCGCCGGGCTCGACGATCGCCCGCACGCCCGCCTCGGCCAGCACCTCGAGGCCGTCCGGGAAGGGGAAGAACGCGTCGGACGCGCCCACGGCGTTCGCGGCGCGCTCCGCCCCGGCCCGCGCGACCGCGAGCTTGGCGGAGTCGACGCGGTTGACCTGGCCCATGCCGACGCCGACGGTGGCGCCGTCCGCGGCCAGCAGGATCGCGTTGGACTTCACCGAGCGGACCGCCCGCCACGCGAACGCGAGGTCGGCGAGCACTGCCTCGTCGGCGGCGGCGCCGGCCTTCAGCTCCCAGGTGGACGGGTCGTCGCCGGCGGCGTCCACGCGGTCGACGCCCTGCAGCAGGACACCGCCGTCGATCCGCCGGTACTCGGCCTGATTCGCGGGGCCCTGCGGGCAGCGCAGCAGCCGGATGTTCTTCTTGCGGGTCAGGACCTCCAGGGCACCGTCCTCGAACGCGGGCGCGACCAGCACCTCGGTGAAGACCTCCGCGACCTGCTCGGCCATCGCGACGGTGACCGGCCGGTTCACCGCGATCACCCCGCCGAACGCCGACAGCGGGTCGCAGGCGTGCGCCTTGCCGTGCGCCTCGGCGACGTCCGCGCCGACCGCGATGCCGCACGGGTTGGCGTGCTTGATGATCGCGACGGCGGGTTCGGTGAAGTCGTGGGCGGCGCGGCGGGCGGCGTCCGCGTCCACGTAGTTGTTGTAGGACATCTCCTTGCCGTGCAGCTGCTCCGCCCCGGCCAGGCCGCCGCCGGAGGCGTCCGTGTAGAGGGCGGCGCGCTGGTGGGGGTTCTCGCCGTAGCGGAGGACGTTCGCGCGCTCCCAGGTGACGCCGAGGAAGTCGGGCCACTGCGCTTGCGCGGCCGTCTCGTCCGGCGCGTAGCTGCTCGCGAACCACGACGCCACGGCCACGTCATAGGACGCGGTGTGCGCGAAGGCGCGCGCGGCCAGGCGGCGCCGCTCCTCCAGCGTGAAACCGCCGGCCGTCACGGCGTCCAGGACGGACCCGTAGGCGGACGGGTCGACGATGACGGAGACGCTCGCGTGGTTCTTCGCGGCGGCGCGGACCATCGTCGGGCCGCCGATGTCGATCTGCTCGACGCACTCGTCCGGCGCGGCGCCCGAGTCGACCGTGTCGGCGAACGGGTACAGGTTCGCCACGACCAGGTCGAACGGCTCGACGGCCAGGTCGTCCAGCTGCTGGAGGTGGTCCTCTTTGCGGCGGTCGGCGAGCAGGCCCGCGTGCACCTTCGGGTGCAGGGTCTTGACCCGGCCGTCCAGGCACTCGGGGAACCCGGTGAGCTTCTCCACCTTCATCACCGGGACACCGGCGGAGGAGATCCGCCCCGCCGTCGACCCGGTCGAGACGATCTCCACGCCCGCCTCGTGCAGGCCGCGGGCCAGCTCCTCGAGCCCGGTCTTGTCGTACACGCTGATCAACGCGCGCTTAATCGCCACCCGACTCACCGGCCGAGCTCCCCTCTACATCGGATGAACCACTCTCGGACGCATCACCACAGGTCCTGCACTTCATCGAGACCCGCCTGCCGCGCGCCGTCCAGCCGTCGCGGGCGAGCCGTCCGACGACGTCGACCAGGAGCCGGCGCTCCACCTGCTTGATCCGCTCGTGCAGGGAGTCCTCGTCGTCATGCCAGCCCACGGGAACGGTCTCCTGGGCGATGACGGGTCCGGTGTCCACGCCTTCGTCGACGAAGTGAACCGTACAGCCCGTCACCTTCACCCCGTACGCCAGGGCGTCCCGTACGGCGTGGGCGCCGGGGAACGACGGCAGCAGCGCCGGGTGGGTGTTGACCGTCCGGCCGCCGAACGCCGCCAGGAAACGCGGCCCGAGGATCTTCATGAACCCGGCGGAGACCACCAGGTCCGGCTCGTACTTCGCGACCGCCTCGGTCAGCGCCGCGTCCCATGCGTCGCGAGACGGGAAATCAGGGACGCGGACGGTGAAAGTGGGCAAACCCGACCGTTCGGCGCGGGCGTTTCCGCCGGTATCGGGACGGTCCGCTCCCACGGCCACCACTTTCGCCCCGTAGGCTGGATCCGCGCACGCGTCGAGCAGCGCTTGTAGGTTGGTCCCCGCGCCGGAGACGAGGACGACGAGCCGGGCGGACACCATGACTCCCTGGTGGACGGTGGGGGTTGTGTTCGGGCCACCACGAAGCCTATCGGGCCAGTTCGGCGCACCTTGAAAGCAGACCGCGCGGAGAGCGGACCCACGCGGTCATCCACCCCAGGCCAGGAGGAACGAACGTGAGCGAGCAGCCGGGCCGTCCGGCCCCGCCCGAAGACCGCCCCGACGGGCGGCCGGCGGGGCAGCCGCCCGCGGGGCAGCCGAAGTCCCGGCAGGCCGGCTGGCGGGCCTTGTGGCTCGGCGGCATCGCGCTGCTGACCGCGTTCTTCTTCTACCCGCTCGGCCTCGTGCTGGGCGTCGCGGCGCTCGTCGTGGGCATCCGGGCCCGCCGGGCCGCGCGCAGCGGGGGCGACGCCGCCCCGGGCGCCGTCCCGGGCATCGTGCTCGGCTCGATCGGCCTGGTGTTCTCGGTGCTGTCGGTCTCGCTGACGGTGTTCCTGTGGTCGGAGCTGAGCGGCTACCAGAACTGCCTCAGCACGTCCAACACCGGCGCCGACAAGCAGGCCTGCCGGGACGAGTACTACCCCAAGATCGAGGACAAGCTCGGCCTGCCGCGCGGCAGCATGGACCAGTACGGCGACCTGCTCTGACCGTCGGCGTGCGCTAACCGTCCCGTTCGGGTTCTTCGCGCAGGACGTAGATCGCGCCGCCGCGGTTCTCGGTGCGCCCGGGGTCCTCGCGAGGAAGCGGGACGGGCGGCTCCCCGGGCCCGTCCACCGGGCCGGCCGGCTCGGGCGTGTCCGGCGGGTCTGGCGGGTCGTCCATGAGGTGGCCTTCGACGACGACCGTGCCGTCGCTCGGCGGCGGCGGCGCCGGCTTCCGCTGGGGCCGCTCTTCGGCCAGGTCCGGCAGCGGGTCCGCCTTCCGGCGGGCCGGGCGGCGCGGCGCGAGGACGGGATCGGCCTCCTCGAACTCCAGCGGATCGGGCGCGTACGGGGCCTTGGGCGCGGGCCCGGGCTCGTTCTGATAGTCGCCCGGGACGGGCGCCGACAGGGGCATGGGCGCCGGAGCCCGCCGCGCACGCGCACCCCCCGCCGGGCGTTTCTCCGGCCGCTTCCTGGAGCGCCTCTTGGGCTTGGACGCCGCGCGGGCGGGACGGCGCAGGATCATCGTGTTCGCCGCCCAGGCCGCGATCGCCGCGGAGATGCCGACCTCAAGGGCCGCCAGCAGCCCGACCTGCCAGGCCGAGGGACCCACGGTCGCCAGCCGTCCGCCGCCGAGCGGCCCGCCCGACAGCGCGCTCAGCAGCGCCACCACGGCGCCGGTGAGCGCCCCGGACACGAAACCCCACATCGGAGCCCCCTCCGACACCGGGGCGGGCAGCGAGCGGATCGTGAGGGCGCCGCCCACCGCGCCGGCGACGAACGGCGCGGCCAGCGCGAGCAGCGAGATCGCGGGCGCCGGACCGGGGTCGGGCAAGGCCGCGAGCGGCGGGAACGCCGGGACGGCGTCCAGGAAGACCCCCGTCGGCGACACGCTCGTCCCGGCGCCGACGGAGAAGCCGGGCCCGACCGCGTACGCCATCCCCCAGATCACCGCGTTCGGCAGGAACGCCAGCTGCACCAGCAGCAGGAGGACACCGCCGACGACACCGGGGGCGAGAAGGTCGTACAGGTGGTCGGCGTCCGGCATGTTCACGGCGAGCGACGCCCCCACCAGCAGCGCCCCCGACGCCAGCAGCACCGACAGCGACCCCGCCACGCCGATCACGAGCGAACGCGGCCGGTCCGGCAGCAGCCGCAGCAGCGCGCCGAGCCCGGACCGGACCCGCTCCCCCCGCGCCTGCGCCGCCACCTGCGCCGCGACGACGGCCCGCGCGGCGCCCAGCCCGCCCGCGATGACCGCGACGAGGAACCCCCCGAGGAGCGCCTGCCACGCCGACGGCCGGACCTGCGGGGACGCCGCCGCCAGCGCGAGCAGCCCGGCCAGCCCGGCGTACGGGGCCGCCAGCGCGACCGCGACGTGCACGACCGCCTTCCGGGGACGGTGCGGCAGCCCGGCGACCCGGATCATCCACCCGCCGCCGCGATACAGCAGGGCCCCCGGCAGGACGAGCAGACCGAGCGGCAGCAGCCCCACCCGTCCCTGCCCGTAGGAGAAGCCCGCGTGGTGGGACACGAGCCAGAAGTTGACGGCCGTCCGGAACACCCCGGGCAGCCCGCCGCCGAGAGCGGTCTTCGGCGCGGCGATCCACCCGATCAGCGTGACGGTGGTGAGCACGGCGAGCCCGATCCCGATGCACCACAGCGCCGCCACGAGCCCCGTCACGTACAGCGGCCTGGCCACCGACGCCGCCGGCGGCCCGTCCTGCCTGCGCTGCTCTTGTCCGCGCTGCTCGTGATCGGGGGGCGCCCCGCCTCGCTCCGGACGCCGCGGCGCCCGTCCCGCCGCGCCTCCCGGCGCCTCGCCTCCCGGTGACCGGGGGCCCGCACGCCGTCCAGGGCTCGCTTCGCTCACGCGCTCCATGCTGGCACCATGCCCGCCGCCCGGACGCCCCCCGGCCCGGCGTGTCGCCTTTGTCGTCCACCCCCGGAAAGACGGCGATCGGGAGCCGTCCCTGGGAGCGCCGCGCCGCCGCACGCGAAAGACGCCCGGGCCGGGGCGGCTCGGGCGTCTTTCGGGTGGAGCGGCGGATCAGAGGTTCTTCATGATCTCCCGCATGAGGACGGCCGTCTCGCTGGGAGTCTTGCCGACGCGGACGCCGACCTTCTCCAGGGCCTCCTTCTTCGCCTCCGCGGTCCCGGACGAACCGGACACGATCGCGCCGGCGTGGCCCATGGTCTTGCCCTCGGGGGCGGTGAACCCGGCGACGTAGCCGACGACCGGCTTGGTCACGTTCTGCTCGATGTAGGCGGCGGCGCGCTCCTCGGCGTCACCGCCGATCTCGCCGATCATGACGATGGCGTCGGTGTCCGGGTCGTCCTGGAACGCCTTGAGGGCGTCGATGTGGGTCGTCCCGATGACGGGGTCGCCGCCGATGCCGACGCAGGTGGAGAAGCCGACGTCGCGCAGTTCGTACATCATCTGGTAGGTCAGCGTGCCCGACTTCGACACGAGGCCGATGCGGCCCGGCGTGGTGATGTCGGCCGGGATGATGCCCGCGTTCGACTTGCCGGGGGACGCGATGCCGGGGCAGTTCGGCCCGATGACGCGGGTCTTGCCGCCCTTCTTCTCCGCGTACGCCCAGAAGAAGGCGGTGTCGTGGACGGGGATGCCCTCGGTGATCACGACGCAGAGGGGGATCTCGGCGTCGATCGCCTCGACGACCGCGTCCTTGGTGAACTTCGGCGGCACGAACACGACCGACACGTCCGCGCCGGTCTGCTCCATCGCCTCCTTGACGGTGCCGAGGACCGGGAGGGTCGTGCCGTCGAACTCGACGGTCTGCCCGGCCTTGCGGGCGTTCACGCCGCCGACGACCCGCGCCCCGGACGCGAGCATCCGGCGCCCGTGCTTGGTGCCCTCGGAGCCCGTGATCCCCTGAATGATGATCTTGCTGTTCTCGGTGAGCCAGATGGCCATCTCATGCACCTGCCGCGAGTTCCGCGGCACGCTTGGCCGCGTCGTCCATGGTGTCGACCTGCTGTACGCCGTTCAGCGCCGCGTCGCTCAGGATCTTGCGCCCGAGCTCGGCGTTGTTGCCGTCCAGCCGGACGACGAGGGGGCGGTTGACGGCCTCGCCGCGATCGGCCAGCAGCTGGTAGGCCGAGACGATGCCGTTGGCGACGGCGTCGCACGCCGTGATGCCGCCGAAGACGTTCACGAAGACGGACTTCACGTCGTCGTCCGACAGGACGATCTCCAGCCCGTTCGCCATCACCTCGGCGGACGCGCCGCCGCCGATGTCGAGGAAGTTCGCGGGCTTCTGCCCGCCGAACTCCTCACCCGCGTAGGCGACGACGTCCAGGGTGGACATGACCAGCCCGGCGCCGTTGCCGATGATGCCGACGCTGCCGTCGAGCTTGACGTAGTTGAGGTCCTTGGCCTTCGCCGCCGCCTCCAGCGGGTCGGCGGCGCCCTTGTCCTCGTACTGCTCGTGCTCCTGGCGGAAGGCCGCGTTGTCGTCCAGCGTGACCTTGCCGTCGAGGGCCTTCACCTGGCCGTCGGCGGTGAGGATCATCGGGTTCACCTCGACGAGGGAGGCGTCCTCGTCGGTGAACACGGCCCAGAGGCGCTCGATGAGCTCGGCGGCGCCGTCGAGGGCCTCCTGCGGAAGCCGGCCCTGCTCGGCGATCTCCCTGGCCCTGGCCCGGTCCACGCCGTCGAGCGGCGAGACCGGCACCATCGCCAGCCGGTCGTGCGGCACCTCCTCGATCTCCACGCCGCCCTCGACGGAGCAGATGGTGAGGAAGGTGCGGTTGGCGCGGTCGAGCAGGAACGAGAAGTAGTACTCCTGCGCGATCGCGCTTCCCTCCTCGATCAGGACCTTGTGGACCGTGTGGCCCTTGATGTCCATGCCGAGGATCTGGCCGGCGAGCACTTGCGCCTCGTCCGCCGAGTCGGCCAGCTTCACGCCGCCGGCCTTGCCGCGGCCCCCGGTCTTCACCTGGGCCTTGACCACGACCTTCGAGCTCCCCGCGGCGAACAGCTCCGCCGCGATGGCCCGGGCTTCCTGGGGAGTATGGGCGACCTTGCCGGTGGGCACCGGTACCCCGTACTCGGCGAAGAGTTCCTTCGCCTGATGTTCGAACAGGTCCACGAGGCGTCCTTAAACGGATCGACAGCCGAATGACCACACGAGTGGGGGTTACACGGGAGTCCGTGCGGCCGGCACTCTGCGGTCCGCTCCGTCGATGCAGCCTAGTCAACCCGCCCTCGTGGTGATGCCGCCGGGTCCAGATGTCCGCGAGTATCACCGAAACGAAGGTGTGCTCATCCTTGAGGAGGGCACGAGTGGCTCGTGAGGAGGATGAACCAATTGACTTAGTTTGATGTACTTATTTCGTCTTCGGTGGCCAGCCGGGCGGAAGATGCGGTAAGGGGGCGGACGCATGGCGATGGCGGAGGAACGGGACACGACCGTCGCGCCCCCCGTCCCCGCCGATCCTCTCCCCGCCGAGACCGTCCCCGCCGAGTCCTTCCCCACCGAGTCCTTCCCCACCGGGATCACCTCGGCCGAGCTCCCCCCGCCGCCCGCGCACACCGCACCGCCCGCACACACCGCATCCCCCGCACACACCGCATCCCCCGCCCACACCGCATCCCCCGCCCACACCGCATCCCCCGCCCACACCGCATCCCCCGCCCACACCGCATCCCCCGCCCACACCGCACCGCCCGCGCGCAGGCGGCGGAGGAGGCGCGGCGGCGCGCGCACGTTCCGGCGCGTGGCCGCCCTGCTCATCGTGGCCGCGCTCATCGCGACCGGCGGCGCCACCGTCCCGGACCGCACCGGGCCGGGCTGGGCGAGCCCCGGGCTCATCGGCGGCGGCGGCTGGCCGTTCGCCGGCGTCCCGCTGCCGGCCGCCCAGGCGGAAGGGGCGTCCTACCTGCCGGACAGCTCCGTCGTCCGGCTGGCGGACGGGCGGATCCGGCTCATCCCGACCGGCGGGGAGCAGCCCGTCACCGTCGACGCGTCCGACCCCCGGGTGGACCAGGCGGTCCGGTCCGACAACGCCTGGCTGTCGCAGGGCACCATCCCGGCCGGCGGCCTGGACCCGGCGACCGGGACGGACATGGGCTACCGCGACATGGCGGCCCGCGCCCTGCTCGACCTGCGGCTCCTCACCCGCCCGAACGGGGCGTCTCTTGCGTCCTGGTACAGCAAGTGGCGGTACTGCTGGCCCCGCGACTCCGCGTTCGCCGTCGCCGCGTTCACCGTGACCGGCCACCCGGCCGAGGCCCGCCGCATCCTGCGCTTCCTCTCCCGCGCCCAGAACGAGAACGGCATGTGGGCCGCGCGCTACAACCCCGACGGGACGGCGGTCGCCGACGGCCGGGCACCCCAGCTCGACTCGCTCGGCTGGGTCCTGTGGGCGACCTGGTTCCACCGCGTCCACGGCCACGGGCAACGCGACGAACTCCCCGAACTGTGGCCGATGGTGCAGCGCGCCGCCGACCACCTGGCGCGCTCCCTGGACGCCGAGGGCCTGCCGCCCGCCTCGTCCGACTACTGGGAACGCGACCACCGCCGCGAAGAGGACCCGCGCCGCCCCACGCTCGGGGTCGTCGGCCCGGTGCTGGCCGGGCTGCGCTCCGCCGCCGACCTCGCCCGGCGCCGCGGCGAGGGCGGCGACGCCGCGCGGTGGCACGGGGCGGCGCAGCGCGTCTCCGCCGCCGTGGACCGCCAGTTCGCCCCGTACGGCTACCCGCGCTCCCCCGTCCCCGGCGGCCTGATGGACACGTCGGTGACGTTCATCGCGCCGCCGTTCGCCGCCGCCGACCCGGACGTGACCGCCGCGATCGCCGCCGCCGCCCGCAAGACGGCGCTGCCGAACGGCGGCGTCCTGCCGGGCGAACGCTGGTCCGGCAACCCCGACGTCGCCTGGACGCCGGAGACGGCGATGTTCGGCCTCAACGCGGCCGCGTCGGGCCGGACCGGCGACGCGCTCGGCCGGCTGAGCTGGCTGTCGGCGCACCGCACGTCACTGGGCGTCCTGCCGGAGAAGGTCGGCCCGACCGGCGAGCCCGCCGGCCCCGCCCCTCTCGGCTGGACGGCGTCCCTGGTCCTGCTCAGCCTCTCCGCCCTGGAAGACCCCCTCCCCGTCCCGCCGGCGCGCTGACCGCAAGGCGTACCGGCCGGATCGGCGGCGTGCCCGAGCGCGCCCGGCAGCGTGTGCCCACCCGGACGCGCGGCCTGCTCAGGCGGGCGGCCACTCATCGGCGAGGACGGCCCAGACCTGGGCGTCCCGCCGGTCGCCGTCCAGGACGAACGACTGCCGGTGGACGCCCTCGCACGTCATGCCGAGCCGCTTCGCCACGGCCGCGCTGGCGGTGTTGCGCGGGTCGCAGTACCACTCCACCCGGTGCATCCCGCGCACCCCGAACGCCCAGTCGATCATGTGCCGGACCGCGATGGTGACCAGCCCGCGCCCCCGCACCTCGCCCCCGAGCCACACCCCCGCCTCGCAGACGCCCATCTTGACGTCGAACGTCCGGAACACCGTCCCGCCCTGGAGGACCCCGTCCACCCAGATGCCGTAGATGCGGCCTTCGTCCCTGGCCTGTTTGACCGCGTACGACTGCAGGAGCTCGCGGGCGGTCGCCTCGTCCACGACCGTGCGTCCCCACGGGATGTAGTCGTCGATGTCCTTGCGGACCCGGTCCGTGTGCTCGGCGAACTCGGCCGCCTGCCACGGCTCCAGGGGACGCAGTTCGGCGTCGTCGGCGAGATGGCGAGCGAACATGGGGGGCCTCCCGGGATACATACAAAACGTTCGTTATGTACTCTACGGGAATGCCGCCCCGAGGTGATCACGACGCCCGCCGCCGCGACGTCTCCGAAGCCGTCTGGCGCGTCCTCGCCGACCGCGGCTTCGGCGGCCTGACCCTGCGCGCCGTCGCAACGGAGATGGACGCCTCCACGGGCCTGCTCACCCACTACTTCCCGAACAAGAAGGCCCTGGTCGCCCACGCTCTCGACCTCGCCGACGAGCACACCGCGAACCGCCGCCTCCGCGACGCCCCCGGCGACGGCCTGACCGCCCTGCGGGCCGCGCTCCTGGACGTCCTCCCCCTCACCCCCGCCTCTGCGGCCATGAACAGGATCTGGGTCGGTTCCTGGGACGGCGCACTGGCCGACCCCGACCTGACCGCCCGCGAAAAGCGCCGCTACGAGCACTGGCGCGACCGCCTCCGCACCCACGTGACGACGGCCGCCGCACAGGGCGAGCTTCCCGCCTCGTCCGACATCGAGGGCCTGGTCGACACCGTCGCCGCCTTCGCCCATGGCCTGGTCGTCCAGGCGCTCTTCGACCCGGCCCGCTTCCCCGCGGCCCGCCAGACGAAGATCCTCGACGATTTCCTGAACCACCTGACGCCCCGATGAAGCCGGGCGGCGGCGGGCGCTCGGCCGGTGCTCAGGCGTCGCGGCGCCTGAGCATGTTCATGGGAAGGGTGTGCAGGACGAGCTGGTCGTCCTGATTGAGGAGCTCCGCGCGCGTGCGGACGATGCCGCGATCGGGCTTGGAGCGGGACGCGCGAGCCTCCAGGACCGTCACCCGGAGGCGGAGCTCGTCACCGGGACGAACGGGCGCGGGCCAGCGAAGCTCGTCCACGCCGGGTGAGGCGAGGCTGGCGACACGGGACAGGAAGTGGTCGGCGAACAGGCGCATCATGATCGAGCCGGTGTGCCAGCCGCTCGCGATGATCCCCTTGAACGGCCCGGCCGCCGCGAAGGCCGGGTCGACGTGGATGGGCTGCGGGTCGAACCGGCGGGCGAACTCGATGATCTCGGCCTCGTCCACGGTGACGTGCCCGTACTCGTAGGCCGCTCCGGCGGCGTAGTCCTCGAAGTAGCGGTCGGTGATGGGGGTGGGGAAGTCGTCGCCGAGGGCACGCGTGCTGATCGTCATGGGATCAGGATGACGCAAGGCGTGCCGTCACTCCGGTGCGGAGGGGAGCCACCTGACTCCGGTTCCATAGGCGAACACCTGTTGGACCATCTTCTTCTGGCCGGGTGTCACCGCACCTGTCGGGAGAAGGACCGGGTCGCCCTGCATGCGGAATATGACGGGGCAGAATCCGACTCCGAGCACCGCGTCGTAACCGGCCGCTCGGGCCGCTTGTTTGAGGCTGACCAGCGCCCAGGCGCCGTCGTCGGAGGGTTCACCTTGGACGACGTCGTGCTGCTCGAACGATCTCTCGGCAGTGGAAAGGGTCGATACCCAGATCGAGTCGAGTTCCGCCTCCAGCCGGAGTCGCTCGGCCTCCCTCGCCTGTTCGTCCGCTCGCGCCCGTTCCTCCGGAGTGGGCGGTCGCTCTTCCACCCGGCGTTGCCAGCGCTCTTCAAAGAACCCCATGGACGAAGTGTGGCATTGCTGTTCCGGTATGTGTCTGTTTACTGCACGACGGGCTGGGTCTCGGTGAACCCTCTTGGGCGTCGCGCACGTGCAGCGGGGTAGGGCGTTCCCCCGGCTTGACGGCCCCGTGCCGGCGGGCCGAGGGGGCGCTCCGGCCGACGAGGGCCTGCGGCGCGAGGAGCTCAGCGTGGAACCTGCATCCGGGAAGCGACCGAAGCACGCCCTGCCGCAGCAGGAACGCCTGTGGCCGCCGAGCGCCCGGCCGTTCGTCGCGTTCGGCGTGGCGACCGCGCTGGCCGCCCTCTCCCTGCTGTGGACGGTGTCCGATGATCACAACCGGCCTCCGGGGACGCCGGTGCTCGTCCCTCCCGCGGCCGCCTCACCGAGCCGGGAGGCGCCTCCGGCGAGCCCCACGTCGGCGGCCACGCGGGCGAGCCTCTCGCCGTCGCCGTCCCCGACGAGGTCGACCGCGGGCCCGTCCAGGCGTGCCGCGAAGGTGGACCTGACCAGGCCGGACGACGGCGACGTCCTGTTCGACGACGATGACTTCACCGTCGAGGGGAACGTCAGCGGTCTCGGTGACGATGATCTGCGCATCTTCATCTTCGACGAGGACGACGAGACGTTCTATCTCGCCGACTACGGCCCGGAGGACGTCGGCGGGGACGGGCCGTGGGACATCCGCTCCACCGGCATCGGCACCGATTTCGGGCGCGACGGCGACACCTATCTCGTCCAGGCGGTCCTCGCCGACCGGTCGTGCCGCCGGAGCCTGGACGGGCTGGAACTCGGCAACGACCGCTATCCCGACTTCCGCGACCTCCCGGACGGTTGCCGGGTCGGGGATCAGGTGCGTGTGGAGGAAGACTGACCGGGGTCAGAGTTTTTCGATGGTGGCGTAGCGGAGGACCAGGGTTCTGACGCCGTATTCGCCGCCGAAGTCGACGCTGGCCTTTTCGCCCCGGTCGTAGACCGAGACGACGGTGCCCAGGCCGAAGGCGTCGTGGGTGACCTTGTCGCCTGGGGACAGAGACGGGACGGGACGGTTGCCCGGGGACCGGGTCCCGGGGCGGGCGGCCATTTGGGCCATCGCGGAACCGGAGGTGGACGACGCCTCGCGTTCCCATTCGACCAGGCTTTTCGGGACTTCGCCGAGGAAGCGGGACGGCGGGTTGACCTGCGGGGCGCCCCACGAACTGCGCATCGTGGCGCGGGAAAGGTAAAGGCGCCGGCGGGCGCGGGTGATGCCGACGTAGGCGAGGCGGCGTTCCTCTTCGAGTTCCTTGGGATTGCTCATGGCGCGCAAATGCGGGAAGACGCCGTCCTCCATGCCGGTGAGGAAGACGACGGGGAATTCCAGGCCCTTGGCGGTGTGCAGGGTCATGAGGGTGACGACGCCGTGTTCGGTTTCCTCGGGCTGTTCACCGGGCGGGACGGGGTTGCCCTTGGCGCCGCCGGGAATGGAGTCGGCGTCGGCGACCAGGGCGACCTGCTCAAGGAATTCGGCGAGGCGGCCTTCGGCGGGTTCGCCGTCGAGGCGTTCTTCGAATTCGCGGGCGACGGCTTCGAGTTCCTGGAGGTTCTCGACGCGGGTCTCGTCCTGCGGGTCCTTGGACGCCTGGAGTTCGGCGAGGTAGCCGCTGGCCTTGAGGACCTCGGCGACGAGGTCGGCGGGCGTGAGGGATTCGGCGGCGACGCCGAGTTCGTCGAGGAGGGCGACGAAGTCGCGGACGGCCTTGATGGAGCGGGTGGCCATGCCGGGGACGTCCTCGGGCACCCGCAGCGCCTGCCAGAACGAGATGCGCTCGCGGGACGCGTACGCCTCGACGCACGCCTCGGCGCGGTCGCCGATGCCGCGTTTGGGGACGTTCAGGATGCGGCGCAGAGAGACGGTGTCCTCGGGGTTGGCGAGGCAGCGCAGGTAGGCGAGCAGGTCGCGGATCTCCTTGCGCTCGTAGAAGCGGACACCGCCGACGACCTTGTAGGGCAGGCCGACGCGGATGAACACTTCTTCGAAGACGCGCGACTGGGCGTTGGTGCGGTAGAAGACGGCGACGTCGCCGGGGCGGGCCGCGTCGTCGTCGGTGAGGCGGTCGACCTCGCGGGCGACGAACGCGGCCTCGTCGTGCTCGTTGTCGGCCACATAGCCGGTGATCTTGTGGCCTTCGCCCTGGTCGGACCAGAGCTTCTTCGGCTTGCGGTCGGCGTTGCGCTCGATGACCGCGTTGGCCGCCGACAGGATCGTCTGCGTGGAGCGGTAGTTCTGCTCCAGGAGGATCGTGGTGGCGTCCGGGTAGTCGCGCTCGAACTCCAGGATGTTGCGGATCGTCGCGCCGCGGAACGCGTAGATCGACTGGTCGGCGTCGCCGACGACGCACAGTTCGGCCGCGCCGATGCCCTCGACGGGGGCGGTCAGCTCCCGGACGAGTTCGTACTGCGCGTGGTTGGTGTCCTGGTACTCGTCCACGAGGACGTGCCGGAACCGGCGCCGGTAGTGCTCGGCGGCCTCCGGGAAGACCTGCAGCAGGTTGACCGTCAGCATGATCAGGTCGTCGAAGTCCATGGCGCCGGCCTGCTGGAGGCGCGCCTGGTACATCTCGTACGCCTCGGCGAGCGTCTGCTCCATGTGGGTGGACGCGCGGTCCTTGAACGTCTCGTAGTCGATCAGCTCGTTCTTCAGGTTGGACACCTGGGCGCTGAACGACTTCGGCGGGTAGCGCTTGGGGTCGAGGTCGAGCTCGCGGCAGACGAGCGCCATGAGCCGGTTCGCGTCGGCCTGGTCGTAGATCGAGAAGCTCGTGGGGAACCCGAGGCGCTTGGCCTCGCGGCGCAGGATCCGGACGCAGGCGGAGTGGAACGTCATCACCCACATGGCGCGCGAGCGGTTGCCGACGAGGGCGTCGACGCGTTCCTTCATCTCGGCGGCGGCCTTGTTGGTGAACGTGATCGCCAGGATCTGGCCGGGGTGCACGTCGCGTTCGCCGAGCAGGTGGGCGACGCGGTGGGTGAGCACCCGGGTCTTGCCCGAGCCGGCGCCCGCGACGATCAGCAGGGGGCCGCCGGAGTGCACGACGGCGGCGCGCTGCTGCGGGTTGAGGCCATCGAGCAAGGGGTGAGCTTCGGTCTTCGACATCACGTGCGAGTCTACGGCTCGGCGCGGACGTTTTCGGCGCGTCCGCCCAGCCCGGCCCGGCGACGGCGTGCGCGCCGGCCGTACGACCGCATGTGGAACGGTCCCGCGGCTGCATGTGGACAGATGAGGGGTCTTTTGGACTTCCCGGGTTGACTGGATCTCCTGACCGGCGGACCGTTCTCCTCGAACAGGGCGGATACGAGACCCGCCGGACCCGTACCGGACCGGCCCGTCCCACCGGAGTGCATGGCCCCGCACCGCATCCCCGCATGTCCGCCCACAGGAGCGCAGAGTCAGCAGGACTCGCGCACCGTAATGGGGAGGGTGGTTTCGATGACGATCCACCAGCACGACATCCAGGCACAGCGGGACACCGAGCCGGCGGCGGAGGTTCCCGCTCAGTGGCCGGGACGGGGGCCCCAGGCCGCCGCTCAGGGGCAGGCCGCCCCGCCCGTACCGCGGCCCGCTCCGCGTCCGGTGCCGATTCCGGTGCCGCCGAGGACCGGTCACCGGATGTTCGTCTACAAGCAGGACCCGTCCGTCACTGAGCTGGGCGCCCGGATGGCCTTCATCCCGACCGTGGTGCTGAACGGCCCGGCGGACGCGCGCGTCAAGATCGAACTGCCGGGCGTCACCCCGGTCGCGCGCAACATCAGCGGCGACTTCGTGTTCAACGCCGGAACCCCGCAGTTCGACTGCGCCCACACGTTCGCCGTCGTCCGGCAGACGATGGCGATGTACGAACGGCACAACGGCGGCGAACCGATCCCGTTCGCGTGGAACGGCGGCGGCAACACCGACCCCATCACGGTGTTCCCGCACGCCGCCGCGGGCGCGAACGCGTTCTACAGCCGGACGGCCCAGGCGTTGAAGTTCTTCTTCTTCACCCCGGAGCCGCGCGGCTCGTCGGGGGTCGTCCACACGTGCCGCTCGCTCGACATCGTCGCGCACGAGACCGGCCACGCGCTGCTGGACGGGCTGAAGCCGGGCTGGCTGTCGGCGGGCAATCCGCCGCAGACCGGCGGCCTGCACGAGTCGTTCGGCGACCTGACGGCGATCTTCCTGGCGCTGGCCCAGCCGGACCAGGCCGACGCGCTGGTGGCGCTCACCAAGGCGAACCTGCACGACAAGTCGTTCCTCGCCGACCTCGCCGAGGAGTTCGGCCAGGCGCTCGGCATGCCGTCCGGGCTCCGCAACGCCGACAACGACCTGAAGCTGAGCCAGGTCGGCAACGAGGTCCACGCGATCTCGCAGGTGTTCACCGGCGCCGTCTACGACGTGCTCGCGGACGTCTACGCGTTCGAGATGAGCAGGCAGCGCCGCACGAAGGACCCGGCGCTCGTGCTGATCGAGGTCGCGTCCGGGCTGTGCCGGCTGGTGTTCGACGCGATCGTCGCGTCCCCGGCGACGGGCGCGGGGTACGCGGACGTGGCGAACAAGATGCTGCAGATCTCGGCGACGCGCGGCGACCCGGCGATCTACCGGACGTTCGTCCGCAACCGGTTCGCGGTCCGCGAGGTCACGACCGCGGCGACGCCGCTGACCGACCTGATGAGCGGGCAGATGAGGATGACGGACGCCGCCTACACCGGGGACGGGCAGGACGTCACCGAGGTCGAGCCGTACGACGAGCGGTCGGCGAGCCTGCGGGCCGAGCAGGACAGGTCCCGCTGCTGCGGCACGATGCAGATGCCCGAGTACGAGGTCGTCGCGCCCGAGAAGCTGGCCATGGGGGGTTCCCTGGAGGACGATGACATCCTCCGGGACGATCTCGAAGTACTGCGCCGCGCCTTCGGCAAGTAGCCCGAGGCCGGCCCCGGCGGGAGGTGCGGACTCCATGCGCGTGAAGATCGAGAGTACCGGCGGGTTCACCGGCCGGCAGGCGGTCGTCGCGCTCTACGACACCGCCGCGCTCCCCGCCGGGCCGGCCGTGCGGATCCGGGAGGCGGTGGACGCGCTCGCCGCCGCGCAGGCGCGCGGCGACGAGGGCGAGGTCGGCGCCGACCTCCCCGCGTACCGGATCACCGTCTCCGAGGGCGGCGACGCCTCCGGAGCCGGTGGGGCCGGCGAGGAGACCCGCGTGTACGAGGTGCGCGGCGACCCGGCGACGGGCGTGGCGTCCGTCCTCGGCACCCTCCTCGCGGGCCCTGACGCGGCGGGCCCCGACGCGACCTGAACCCGCGGGTCAGCGGGTCTTGCGGTGGTCGTAGGCGGATTCGGCGGCGGCGTGGACGGCGGCGAGGTCGGCGCCCGCCGCCGCCATGGAGGCTGCGGCGACCGCGCCCTCGACGAGCGGCGCGTCCGCGAGCAGCACGTCGCCGCCGTCGGTGTCCTCGATGAGCATCTTGGCGGTGAGGACGGAGCTGCCCAGGTCGGCGAGCAGCAGGACGCCGTCGCCGCCGTCCGCCGCGGCGACGGCGCCCTCGACGAGGTCGACGCTCGTGCCGAGCCCGCCCTCGGAGTCGCCTCCCGCGGGCTCCACGACGGCCTTGCCGACGCCCATGGCCCGCGCCACTTCGGCGACGCCCTCCGCGAGCGTCCGGCTATGGGAGATCACGACGATCCCGACCATCCGCCTCATCCCTCCCCTGAGGCCGCGTCGGCCGCGACGACGTCGGACAGGGCGCGCAGGATGAGGGCGGTGGACGACGCACCCGGGTCCATGTGGCCGATACTGCGCGCACCCAGGTAGCTGGCCCGGCCCTTGCGCGCCTGCATCGGGACGGTCGCGTCCGCGCCCTCGGCCGCCGCGCCGGCGGCGACGCTGACGCAGCCGGGGAGGTCGGCGCCGTCCGCGAGCGCCGCCTCGTACGCCGCGACGGCGGGGGCCAGCGCGTCGATCATCGTCTTGTCGCCCTCGGCGGCCTTCCCGAGGTCCTGGACGCCCTCCAGCGCGGCGCGGAGCGCGGCCCCGAGCGCGGCGGCGTCCACGTCGGCGGTGTCGCCGAGCGCCTTGCCCGCGCGGCGCAGCGCCGTCCCGTAGAGGGGACCGGACGCGCCGCCGGTCTTGGACACGATGGCCCGGCCGGCGGCGATCAGCACCTTGCCGGGCGGGACGTCCCCGGGCGACGCCTCGCCGGACAGGGCTTCGGTGGCGGCGCGGAACCCCCGGTCGAGGTTGAGGCCGTGGTCGCCGTCGCCGATGGCGGCGTCCAGCCGCGTGAGCCGGTCGGCGTCGGCGGCGACGAGTTCGGCGGCGTGCCGGATCCAGGAAACGGCGTCCCCCGCCTTCATCGAGCCCGCGTTCATCGAGCTCGCGTTCACCGGCCCCACCGCAGCCCGGGGGTCTCGACGGGCGCGTCCCAGAGGCGGGTCAGCTCGGGCGTCAGCCGGCACACGCTGATCATGCAGCCGGCCATCTCCAGGCTCGTGACGTACGGCCCGACCAGGGGACGGACGACGGTCGCGCCGTGCCCGTCCAGCCACTCCGCCGCCGCCGCGTACGCGACGTACTGTTCGATCAGCGGGGTGCCGCCCATTCCGTTCACCAGCACCAGCACCTCGGACCCCGACAGCGGCATGTCGGCGTCGATCGCGCTGAGCGAGGCGTCCACGATCTCCGCCGCCGTACCGATCCTGACGCGTTCGCGGCCGGGTTCGCCGTGGATGCCGATGCCGAGCTCCATCTCGTCCTCGCCCAGCTCGAACGTCGGCGTCCCGGCTGCGGGGACCGTGCACGACGACAGCGCGACCCCGAACGACCTGCTGCGCTCGTTCACCTCACGCGCCACGGCCGCGACGGCGCCGGCCGCCGCCCCCTCCTCGGCGAGCGCGCCGGCGATCTTCTCCGCGAACAGCGTGGCGCCGGTGCCGCGGCGTCCCGCGGTGAAGGTGCTGTCCTCGACGGCGACGTCGTCGTCGAGGATGACGGACGCGACCTCGATGTCCTCGTCCTCGGCCAGCTCGGCGGCCATATGGAAGTTCATGACGTCGCCGGTGTAGTTCTTGATCAGGTGGACGACGCCGGCGCCGCCGTTCACCGCCATCGTCGCGGCGATGATCTGGTCGGGCACCGGGGAGGTGAAGACCTCGCCGCAGCAGGCCGCGTCGAGCATCCCGTGGCCCACGAACCCGGCGTGCAGCGGCTCGTGGCCGGATCCGCCGCCCGACACCAGGGCGACCTTCCCGGCGCGCGGCGCGTCCGCCCGTACGACCGTCCCGTTCCCGGGGTCGACCCGAAGCGAGGGATGCGCGGCGGCCAGGCCGCGCAGCGCGTCGGAGACCACGTCCGCCGGGGCGTTGATGAGTTTGCGCATGTCTCATGCTCTACCCCGGCACGGGCCCGTGTCCCAGGCCCAATCACCGATCATCGCCGGCGGCCCCGATTTCGGGGTGCCGCGGCGCGTCGCGCGGCATTAGGTTGCCTCCGTGACGAGAGCGCGAACGATCCTGTACGACTGCGACACCGGCATCGACGACGCGATGACGCTGCTGTACCTGGCCTCGCTCGTCCGGGCGGGCGACGTGGAGCTGGCCGGCGTCGGCACGGTGCACGGCAACATCGACCCGCTGACCGGCGCGCTGAACACACTGCGCGTGCTGGAACTGGCGGGGATCAAAGCGGGAGAGCAGGGCGTGCCGGTCGCGGTCGGCGCCGCCCGGCCGATGGCGCAGGACGTCCACTACGCGCTCAACTGGCACGGGACGGACGGGCTCGGCGACACGCATCTGCCCGAACCGGCGGGGCGTCCCGTCGCGGAGCCCGCTGCCGCGCAGATCGTCCGGCTGGCGCGCGCCATGCCGGGTGAGCTGACGCTGCTCGCGACGGGCCCGCTGACCAACCTCGGGGCGGCGCTGCTGCTCGACCCCGAGCTGCCCTCATTCGTCCGCGAGGTCGTCGTCATGGGCGGCGCGTTCGACCACCCCGGCAACGCCACGACGCACGCCGAGGCGAACATCTGGCACGACCCGGAGGCCGCCGACCTGGTGTTCGCGGCGGACTGGCCGGTCGTGCTGGTGCCGCTGGACGCCACGCACCCGACCGCGGTCCACGACGACTGGCTCGACCGGCTGGCCGCGCACGACACGGCGGCCTCCCGTTTCGCCGTCCGCATCCTGGAGTTCTACGTCGACGCCTACACGCCCACGCTGCGCCGCCGCGGCGCGGTCATCCACGACGCGCTCGCCGCGATGCTCGCAGTGGACCCGGATATCGGCGAGTACACGCAGCGGCCCGTCCGGGTGGAGCTGCGGGGCGAGCTGACGCGCGGCACGACGGTGTGGGACGCCCGGTCGCTGCCCGCCGAAGACACCCGCCGCCCGGTCCGCGTGGCCGTCGGCAGCGACGTCCCGGCGTTCCGCGAACGCCTGCTCACCGCCGTCCTCTCCCTGTGACCGACCGGATCGGCCTGTCCCTGCGACCGCCGGGATCGGCAGTACCCGTGACCAGCGGGATCGGCCGGACGCCCCCGCCGGTTCCCGGAAACTTGATCTTCCGGAGTGTCGGTGACCGTTCGCAGACCTTATTGTTGAAACCGTGATCAATGTTCTGGACGACGGTGAGGTGCGGCGGGTGCTCGCCGTTATGGCGCATCCGGACGACGTCGACTTCGGTGCGGCCGGGGCGGTGGCGGGCTGGACCGACCGCGGCATCGAGGTCGTCTACCTCATGGTCACCGACGGCGACGCGGGCGGGTTCGACGACGCCGTCACCCGCAAGGAGATGGCCGCCCTGCGGCGCGAGGAGCAGCGCGCGGCGGCCAAGTGCGTCGGCGTGAGCGACGTCCGGTGGCTCGGGTACGCCGACGGACGGGTCGAGGCGACGCTGGACCTGCGCCGCGACATCGCGCGCGTGATCAGGCAGGTGCGGCCGGAGCGGGTGCTGATGCCGAGCCCCGAACGCAACTACGAGCGGATCTACCCGAGCCACCCCGATCACCGGGCGGTCGGCTCGGCGGCGCTCGACGCCGTCTACCCGGACGCCCGCAACCCGTACGCGTTCCCGGAGCTGCTCGCCGACGAGGGCCTGGACGCCTGGACGGCGCGGGAGGTGTGGTTCACCGGCGGCCCCGTCGCGAACCACTACGTCGACATCACCGACCGGTTCGACCGGAAGCTGAACGCGCTGCGGGCCCATGTCAGCCAGACCGGGCACATGGGCGACGGGCTGCCGGAGATGCTGCGCGGCTGGCTGTCGGCCAACGCCGCGGCGGCGGGCCTCCCCGAGGGCCGGCTCGCCGAGTCGTTCCAGGTCATCGACACGGCCTGAACGAGACCGCCCCCGGTGACGCGCGGCCGCGCGGTCACGTTCCAAATTCAATCGCTCACAGGCCGTAATCGTCCTCCGATCGGGCATGTATCCCCATGTGACGGAACTCGGGGGGGTTGTCATGCCGCATGAGATCGAGGCCACCGCCACCTCCAGCGCCGCGCCGGAAGTGATCTTCAAGCATCTGTGCGTGGCGGAGGCATGGGGTGAATGGGGCGGGTTCTGGGTTCGCGGGAGGCGGGAGTCCGCGGGCGAGGACCACCCGAACGGGATCGGCGCCGTCCGGTGCGTCCCGCCCTGGCGCGAAGAGGTCGTCGCCTGGGATCCGCCCCGGCACTACGGCTACATCTCGCTGGCGGGGCCGCCGCCGCGTCGCTTCCGGGCGGACATCACGCTGGAGCCGCATTCGGCGGGGACCTTGGTCCGCTGGCGCGGGGCGTTCGACGGTCTTCCGGGCACGGGGCCGTTCACGCGGACCGTGCTCCGCCGCCGGTTCGGCTTGTACGCCCGAAGGGTGGCGTGGCACTCGGAACGCTGCGAGCCCGGCTGCCCGGCCCGCCTTCCGGGCGCGCTCTGACGCGGACTTGGCGCGAGGGACGAGGGTGCGGGTCCGGGACCGGGCGGCGCGAGCGAAGCTCGTCCTTTGAATGGCGGCGGGTGGGGGCTGGAGGACGGTGGGCCGACCGCCCGTCGGACCGGACCGTCAGGGCCGGAGCGGCCGCGTGAGCTTTCCGCCCTGGTTGGCGGAGACGGCGACGCAGGTGACGTCGCGGTCGCCCTGCCGCCACGACTCGGTGGTGGGGTAGTAGTAGGACGTCGCGAGCGAGCCGGCCGCCGGGTCGCGGCTGAGCTTGCTCCGCATGCGCGGCTTGCATCCGGACGAGGCCAGCGCGTTCATCTGCTGGTCGGTCGGCGTGATGCTGCCCGGCAGCTGGAAGATCGCCACGACCTCGCCGTCGTGGGGGCCGTTGCACGAGACGATCTTCACGCTCTCGACCTCGACCGGCTCCCCGTCGACGGGGGCGTTGGTGGCGCCCTGGTCGTCGTTGATGCAGTCGCCGACCTTCATCTTCTTGGCGTCCACCTCTTTCGGCTTGGTCTCGGACGTGACGGGCAGGCCGCCGGCGTCGTCCGAGGAGGAGCCGGACGCGGCGCCGCGCAGCGCGAAGCCGGCGATGCCGCCGACGAGCCACAGGCACGACAGGACGACGCCGGCGACCGCGAGACCGCGGCCCCTGGCGCCGCTCCGCGTGATCTCACGGAGGGCGATGATCCCGAGGATGAGGCCGAGGACTCCGAAGCAGCCGAGGAGGCCGGTCACGAAGGCCGCGATGGCGAGGCCGCTCGTCTTGTCGCTCCGGTATCCGTGCGGGGGTCCGTAGCCGGGGCCGCCGGGCATGGGCGGGGGCCCGTACCCCGGGCCGGCCGGCATGGGCGGAGGGCCGTAGCCGGGTCCGGCGGACATCGGCGGAGGTGACGGCGGCGCCTGGGGCGGGGGCGAAGGCGGGGCCTGCGGCGGGGGCGGCGCCTGGGGCGCCGGAGAACCTGGGCCGGGCGGGCCGGGCCAGGGGGGAGGGTAGCTCATGGGGAGCGACTGTCCCATACCGGGCAGTGGGGACGATCATGATGTGCGGAAATCGAATATGACGATTCGCACACGCTTATCGGTAAAACGTTTACCCCGGTGCCGCGACGGGGCATACAGCCCGATTGCCCATCAGACCATCAGACGAGCCGGCGGGCGGCGGCCCAGCGCGACAGCTCGTGCCGGTTGGACAGCTGAAGTTTCCGCAGCACGCTGCTCACATGCGTCTCGACCGTCTTGACCGAGATGAACAGCTCCTTCGCGATCTCCTTGTAGGCGTAGCCGCGCGCGATGAGCCGCAGCACGTCCCGCTCCCGCTGGGTGATCTGGTCCAGTTCGGGGTCGACGGCGGGCGCGTCCGTCGCGGCGAACGCGTCCAGGACGAACCCGGCGAGGCGCGGCGAGAACACGGCGTCGCCGTCGGCGACCCGGCCGATCGCGTCGGTCAGCTCCGGCCCCGAGATGGTCTTGGTGACGTAGCCGCGCGCCCCGCCCCGGACGACGCCGATCACGTCCTCCGCCGCGTCCGACACCGACAGCGCGAGGAACTTGGACGTGACGGCGCCGTGCAGGCGGCGCAGCACCTCGATGCCCCCGCCGCCGGGCAGATGCACGTCCAGCAGCACCACGTCCGGCCGCGTCGCGCGGATCACCGCGACGGCCTCGTCGACGTCGCCCGCCTCCCCGACGATCTCGACGCCGCCGCCGAGTTCGGCCTTGACGCCGGTCCGGAACATCTGGTGGTCGTCGACCAGCACGACCTTCTTCAACGGTTCGCTCCGCTCATGTCTTCTTGATCTCCAAACGCACTTCGGTGCCCTCGCCCGGCTCGGTGCGGACGGTGGCCCTGCCGCCGTTGCGCTCCATACGTCCGATGATGGACTCCCGGACGCCCATCCTGTCCTCCGGGACCTGGTCGAGGTCGAATCCCTTGCCGCGGTCGCGGACGAATATGGCGATCTCGTCGCCCTCCACCTCGGCGTACACGGAGACGGACGGGGCCTCGGCGTACTTGGCGGCGTTCACCATCGCCTCCCGGGCGGCCTGCAGCGTGGCGCCGAGCGGCTCGTCCAGCGCGGTGTCGCCCACGCAGACGATCTCGATCGGCACGCCGTGGTCGTCCTCGACCTCGCCCGCCGCCTCCCTGATCGCGGCGGCGAACGTCTGGTCGGGGTCGGCGCGCGGCTGGTAGAGCCAGGTCCGCAGCGTCCGCTCCTGGGAGCGGGCGAGGCGCTGCACCTCGCGGGTGTCGTGCGCGTTCCGCTGGATGAGGGTGAGCGTGTGCAGCACCGAGTCGTGGATGTGCGCGGCCAGCTCGGCGCGCTCCTGGGACCGGATCCGCTCGTGCCGCTCGGCGTCCAGGTCCTGGAAGAGCCGCACCACCCACGGCGTCACGATCACCGCGACGCCGGTGAGGATGATCAGCATGGCGATGACGACGGACCGCGCCTGGGCGGCCTCCACGTTCTGCACCACGACGCCGCCGATGCCGCCGACGACCAGGAGCAGGCCGAGCAGGCTGCGCAGCCACCGCTGCCGCAGCGGGAGCGTCCAGCGCTGCCGCTGGTCGCGGTCGGCCTGCTGCCACAGGATCGCCGCGCCGACGCCGCCGATGACGAACGGCCACAGCGCCCACTGGACGACCCCGGCCGCGCCCCACGGCAGCGCCGCCAGGCCCAGCGTGACGGCCGCGTAGGCGAGCAGCTGGCCCCAGTCGCGGCCACGGCGCCGGCCGGGCGCGCGCTCGGGCTTCTCGGCGGCGGGCACCAGGATCCAGAACGCGACGTACGCGGCGACGCCGAGCCCGCTCGCCATCGTCAGCAGCACGAACGCCACGCGGACGATCACCACGTCCACGCCGAGGTGCCCGGCCAGGCCGCGGCACACACCGGCGACGAGCCTGCCGTCCGCGGCGCGCTCCAGCCGCGGCGCCGCGGCGGGCGTCGCGCCCGCCTGCCCGCCCGCCTGCGTGGGCGGCGGCGGCGCCGTGCCGGGCCGCCCGGCCGTCTGTTCGCTCACCGCCGTCCCTCCCAAGGTTCTGCCACGTTCTCGATCGTCACACGCGCGGCCTCGAACCGCATCAGGGCCTCACCCCAGGCTTACCTCAGGGTCGGATCAGGGACGTCCCCGATACCGTGCGCGGGACGCGGCACGTCACGATGGTGGACATGAGCGAGGGGCACGACTCCAGGAACGACGCCAAGGACGACACCGGCGACCGCGCGGAACAGGGCAGGGGCGCAGGCGGTTACGAGCGGCTGGCGCGCGACGCCGAACGCCGCGTGCTGGCCGGTGTGTGCACCGGGCTCGGCCGCTACACCGGCGTCGATCCCGTCGTCTTCCGGGTGGGGTTCGCGCTCCTGGTCCTCGCGCACGGGCAGGGCATCTTCCTCTACATCGCGGCTGCGCTGCTGATGCCCGCGAGCCCGGGCGAGTCGTCGCTCGCGGAGCAGTTCTTCAAGCGGTGGTTCGACGGCGCGGCCGTGCTGACGATCCTCGGCGCGCTGCTGGGCGCGGGCGTCGTGTTCAGCTTTTTCGGCGGCGTCCCCACCGACGCGATCGCGGTTCTGGTGGTGTTCGGGCTGGTGCTGGTCGTCGCGCACTCGCGGGGCGTGAACCTGGTGGCCGCCGCGCGGTCCGTCCCGGAACGGCTCTCCGGGCATCCGCCAGAGCCTTCCGCGGCCTGGACGCGTTCCGAGAGCGTCACCATCGGCAGCGTCTCCCTGTACAAGGACACGCTGCACAGGGACGCGCTGTACGAGGACGCGCGCACCGGCGCCCCGCCGACCACGAGCGGCGGCGGTCTGCCCGAGGGCATGATCGACCTCGCCGCCTACAGCGCCGCGCACTCGGCCGCGCAGGCCGACGCGCTCTCGGACGACGCACTCCTCGACGAAGACACCGCGCCGCCCGCGACGGCGCCGGCGAAGGAGCACGGCTGCGGGCGCTCCCCCGCCGCGACGATCACGCTGCTGACCGCCATGGCCGCGGGCGCGGCGATGATCCCGGTCGCGCAGCCCTACCCCGCCCCGGACTCCTGGCTGATCGTCATGGCCCCCGCGCTGGCGGTGATCGGGTTCGGCCTCGTCCTCGGCGGCTGGTTCCGGACGCGGGGCCTCGCGACCGCCGGCACCGTGCTGACGGTCGCCATGCTGACCACTGCGGTCGCGGGCGAGATGCCGCGCAACGCCGAGTACGGGGAGGTCGAGTGGCGCCCCATGGACGCCGCGCACACCGGCCAGGAGTACAAGGTCGGCGTCGGGCAGGGGAGACTCGACCTCACCGCCCTCCCCGTCGCCCCCGGGCAGCGGGTCACGATCAACGCGCAGGTGATGCTCGGCGGGCTCGAGGTCACGGTGCCGCGCGCCGCGCGCGTCATGGTGGACGCGAAGATCGCGCTCGGCGACCTGCGGGTCGGCAGCAAGACGACCAGCGGCCCGAACGTCAGGAGCACCGAGGTCATGGAGCCCGAGGGCAGACCCGGCGGCGACCCGCCGGTGATCGTCCTGCGGATTCGCGGGAAGGTCGGAGACGTGGACGTGCGCCGTGGCTGAGCGGCCGGGAACCGGGCGGGACGTGCGCAGGCGGCGGCGGTTCGATCCGGCGGGGCCCGTCACCGGAATGTTCTTCCTCGTCCTCGCGGGCCTGTTCCTGGCGGACGGCCTGTCCGACGAGCGGATCCTGGCCCCGGCGGTGCTGGCCCCGGTGGTGCTGATCGGCCTCGGCCTGGTCGGGACCGTCCGGGTGCTGACCCGCGCGCGCCGCCGCGAACTGCGCTGACCCGGTCTCCCCGCACGTCACGGACGGGAAGTAACCTGACCCCGACGGCAGGTGATCAGAGCGAGGTCGGATGTCAGGTCAGCCCGGGACGCCGGAGACGAGCCGCACGGACGTGCTGCCCGGCTCCCGTTCGGCCCTGGACCCGGGGCGGGCCATCAAGCCCGGACGGCACGGCCTGTCCCCCGAGACCGTCGCCGGCATCCAGCGTGAGCGGCTCATCGACGCGTTCGTCCAGGTCGTGTCGGAACGCGGCTTCGCGCACACCACGATCGGCCGGGTCACCGAGGGCGCGGGCGTCACGAAGAAGACCTTCTACGCGCACTTCATGGACCTGGACGAGTGCTTCCTCGCCGCCTACCAGCGCGGCATGGACATCCTGCTCGCCCGCATGACGGAGGCCTACGAGGCCGCGCCGACGTGGCCGGACGGGATCCACGCGGCGCTGCGCACCATGCTCGCCGCCCTCGCCCGCGAGCCGCGGTTCGCGCGGGCCTCGCTGGTGGAGGTGAACGCGGCGGGCCCGCGGGTCCGGCAGGCGCGCATCGACAACCTCGCCCGGTTCCGCGCCTTCTTCGACGACCCGTCGGTGGCCTCGGTCCCGGTCGCCGTGGTGGACGCGATCGTCGGCGGCATCTACAGCGCGATCCACGTCCAGATGGAGACGGGCGAGGCGGAGGAACTGAATTCGCTGCTGCCGTCCCTCACCTACTTCGTGCTGCTGCCCCTCATCGGCCGCGAGGCGGCGTCCCCGTACCTGTCCGAGACCTGACGGGTCACACCGGCCGGGACGTCCGGGACCGCGGCGTCCGAAGGGGCCTCCGCGCCGGCGTGCAGGCTGACCGCGAACGCCGGCCCCGGGTTCGTCAGTGCGCGCGGCCCCCCGTGCACCCGCACCCGGTTGGCGCGCAGCGGGCGTTCGGTGACGCCGTCCCGCGTGATCGTCACCTCCGCCAGCTCACCCGCGATCAGCGTGCTGACCTGCCCGTGAATCGTCCCGCCGTGGCCGGGCGGCCACGTGGTGAGCCACACCCGGTCGTCGAGCCGGACGTGCACCGGCCGTTCGGCGTCGAAGCCGACGAGCCGCCACCACTCGCCGGGTCGTCCGGCGAGGTCGCGGACACGGCCAGCGAGCTGCCCCGGCGTGGGAGGACGGACGGAGGCGGCGCGGCCGTGCGGATCGTCCTGGCCGCGCATGGTGAGGTCGGGAACCACGGAAAGGTCCACGGAAAAGGTCCTTCGTGTACGTGTGTCGGCTGGAAAGAGGCGGGAATCAGCGGCAACACGAAGGACACAGCGCGCTGGCCACGCGGCAGAACGCCACGGGGCTGTCGATGAAGACTCGCGCTGGCACGCACATAAGAAGACACTCGGTAACCAACGGTTGTCAAGTGGAACACCGGGACGCCACCCGGAATCCGTTCGGCCCCGAGAGCATGCAGCACGGAAATGGATCAAGGGAACGGAGGTCCGCGATGGACCGTCGAAGCGTGCTGCGCGGTGGGCTGGCCACGACCGGCGGGGCGGCGCTCGCCCTGCTCACCGGCGGGGGGTCGGCGTCCGCCCGCATCCCCGGGGAGGGGCCGGCGCTGCTCGGGCGGGGCCGGCCGCGCCTGACCCACGGCGTGCAGAGCGGCGACGTGACCGCCCACGAGGGCGTGGTGTGGGCGCGCTCCGACCGTCCCGCCCGCATGCTGGTGGAGGTGAGCCGCCGCCCCGACTTCCGGCACGCCCGCACGGTCCGCGGACCCGTCCTCACGCCGGACACGGACCTGACCGGCAAGACGTTCCTGCGCGGCCTGCCGTCCGGTGAGGAACTGCACTACCGCGTCCGGCTGGCGGGTCTGGACCGCCACTCGGACGTCTCGGAACCGGTCGCGGGCCGCCTCCGCACCGCGCCACGCCTCCACGCGGGGGCGCGGCACCGCCGCGACATCCGGTTCGTCTGGTCGGGCGACCTCGCGGGCCAGGGCTGGGGCATCAACCCCGAGCTCGGCGGCTACCGCATCTTCACGGCGATGGGCGCCCTCGACCCCGACTTCTTCCTGTGCAGCGGCGACCTCGTCTACTCCGACGGTCCTCTCAGCGAGACGGTGAAGCTCCCGGACGGCCGCACGTGGCGCAACATCGTCACGCCCGAGAAGTCGGCCGTCGCGCAGACCGTCGCCGAATTCCGGGGGCAGTTCCGCTACAACTTGGAGGACGCCAACCTGCAGGCGTTCAACGCCCGCGTCCCGATGCTCTACCAGTGGGACGACCACGAAACCGTCAACAACTGGTATCCGGGCGAAATCCTCGACCTTCCCCAGTACACCGAGAAGCGCGTGGACGTTCTGGCCGCCCGCGCCCGCAGGGCGATGTTCGAGTACACCCCGGTCAGGACGGCCCGCCCTGGCCGCCTCTACCGGAGGATCTCCTACGGGCCGCTGCTGGACGTCTTCATGCTCGACATGAGGTCCTACAAGAACGCGAACGACGCCAACACCTCCCCGTCCCAGCGGGAGGGCCTCCTGGGCGCCGAGCAGTCGGCCTGGCTCAAGCACGAACTCCGCCGCTCGAACGCCACCTGGAAGGTCATCGCGGCCGACCTGCCCATCGGCCTGATCGTCCCCGACGGCACCGCACAGGAAGGCGCCGCCCAGGGCGACGACGGCGTCCCGCTGGGCCGCGAACGCGAAATCGCGGATCTGCTCTCCTACGCCAAGCGTCACCGTGTCCGGAACATGGTCTGGCTGACGGCCGACGTCCACTACACGGCCGCCCACTACTACGACCCCTCGAAGGCCGCGTTCTCCGACTTCGACCCCTTCTGGGAGTTCGTCTCGGGCCCTCTCAACGCGGGTGGTTTCGGGCCTGCCGATCTCGACGGGACCTTCGGTCCCGAACCCAAGTTCGTCCAGGCGCCGCCGCACCCGAACACGTCTCCCGCTGAGGGCTTCCAGTTCTTCGGCGAGGTCGAGATCGACGCGCACACCGCGACACTGACCGTCCGCCTCAGGGACCTGGACGGCGAGATTCTCCACACACACGCCCTCACCCCCCGCCGCTGAGGGCCGGGCTTCCGGCGGCGCATGGCACATCTCCCGGGCGGCGCATGGGACCATCGTCGGCGTGAAACGCGCATATGTCGTGCCGGGGCTCGGTGTCTCGCTGGGGCTCTGCCTCGCCCTGTCCGCCTGCTCGAACGGCGCCGAGGACAAGAAGGCCGACTGCGCGAAGATCTCGTCCGCGCTCTCCGCGACGCCGGACCCGAGCGCGGAGCAGGTGCTCGCCACCCTGCGCAAGGTCCGCCCGAGCCTCAAGGACGACGATCTCGCCGACCAGGTCGACACGGTCATCGCCTCGGGCGGCAAGGACAAGATGTCGGACGAGGAGACCCTGCGTTTCGCCGAGGCCGCCGAGAAGATCCGCGACGCCTGCGATCTCAGCGGCTGAGGATCAGATACGCGATCCAGGTGAGGACGAGGGTCACGACCAGCGACCCCAGACATCCCAGTCGAGATGAGAAGAAGAAGAACATAAGCGGCCCCTACCCTGGAAACTCCGCTTATCGCCTGCCCGGTATCGGCCCTCGGGCGCCACACGGTACGGCGGTGCGGCGGAGCCGCCGACGACGGCATCGTCGGGCCGAGGGCCGGGCGGATTCTGCATCGCGTGCGCTGGCGGCCATCGTTCGCTCAGACGTCGGTAAATAACCGACGTCGGGGGCTAGTACGGAATTCAACCGCGGCATAGGTTCGTATGGTCGCCTTCCACGGAGGGGGCCCCGATGACGTGGCCGGACCAGCGAGCCCCACCCAGGAACGTCTCTCTCGAAGTCCACCCCGAGACGTCCCTGGGAGAAACGCATGCCACGTATCCGTGTCGAGGTCGACGGCGCGACGTATGAAGACGACGTCGAACCGCGCCTCCTTCTGATTCACTACCTGCGCGAACGGCTGGGGAAGGTCGGCACCCCCGTCGGGTGCGACACCAGCAACTGCGGAGCCTGCACCGTCCTGATGGACGGGATGAGCGTGAAGAGCTGCTCCGTGCTCGCCGTCCAGGCGGACGGCAGCGACGTGACCACCATCGAGGGCCTCGGCATCGACGGCGGCACGCATCCGATGCAGCGCGCCTTCCACGAGGAGCACGCGCTCCAGTGCGGTTACTGCACGCCCGGCATGATCATGGCGTCTCTCGACCTGCTCCGGGAGAACCCGGACCCGTCCGAGGAAGAGGTCCGGGACGGGCTGGAGGGCAACCTGTGCCGGTGCACGGGCTACCAGAACATCGTCAAGGCCGTCCGGCGCGCCGCGAGCGAGATGCGCGACCCCGCGGGACAGGAGGTGACGCCGTGACCGCCGTCGAGGGCAACGCCGTGACCACGCGGGAGGTCGGCTCACCGCGCAAGCGGTCCGAGGACGCCCGGCTCATCACCGGCCGGACGAAGTGGACCGACAACATGACGCCGGCGGGGACGCTGCACGTCGCGTACCTGCGCAGCCCGTACGCACACGCACGGATCACCCGCGTCGACACGTCCCAGGCGAAGAACAGCCCCGGGGTGGTCGCCGTGTTCAGCGGCGAGGACCTGGCCGACGAGCAGGGGTCGCTGCCGTGCGCGTGGGTCGTCACCGACGACATGAAGCATCCGGACCATCCGCCGATGGCCGTGAAGGAGGTCCGGTACGTCGGCGAGCCGGTGGCGTGCGTGGTGGCCCGCGACAAGTACGCGGCCGTCGACGCCCTGGAAGAGATCGACATCGACTACGAGCCGCTGCCCGCGGTCGTGAACATGGAGGCGGCCATAGCGGGAGGCGCCGACCTCGTTCACGAAGACCTGGGGACGAACAAGTCCTACACGTGGGTGTTCGAGAACGGTGATCTGGACGCCGCGATGCGGGACGCCCCGGTCGTCATCGAACGCAAGTACGTGCAGCAGAGGCTCATCCCGACGGCGATGGAGCCGCGGTCGGTTCTGTGCGTCCCGGACGGGGACGACTTCACGCTGTTCTCGGCCACGCAGATCCCGCACATCCTGCGGCTGATGCTGGCCACCGTCACAGGGATCCCCGAGCACCACATCCGGGTCGTCGCACCGGACGTCGGCGGCGGCTTCGGCTCCAAGCTGCAGGTGTACGGGGAGGAGGTCATCGCGCTGCTGCTCGCCCGCAGGCTCGGCCGTCCGGTCAAGTGGACGGAGTCGCGCAGCGAAGGCAACATGACCGTCCACCACGGACGCGACCAGATCCAGCGGCTCACGCTCGCGGCAGAGCGGGACGGGCGGATCCGCGGCCTGAAGGTGGATCTGCTGGCGGACATGGGGGCGTACCTCATGCTCGTCACTCCGGGCATCCCGCTGCTGGGCGCGTTCATGTTCAACGGCATCTACAAGATGGACGCCTTGTCGTTCACCTGCACGGGGGTCTTCACGACGAAGGTGCCCACGGACGCCTACCGCGGCGCGGGCAGGCCGGAGGCCACGTTCGCGATCGAGCGGATGATGGACGAGCTCGCAGCCGAACTGGGCGTCGACCCCATCGAGGTGCGGCGCCGCAACTGGATCGCGCACGAGGAGTTCCCGTACGAGACGGTCGCGGGCCTCACGTACGACTCGGGCAACTACGAGGCGGCGACGGACAAGGCGCTGGAGCTGTTCGAGTACGACAAGCTGCGCGCCGAGCAGGCGGACCGTCGTGAACGGCAGGATCCGGTGCAGCTGGGCATCGGGGTGTCCACGTTCACCGAGATGTGCGGTCTCGCGCCGTCCCGCGTCCTGGGCTCGCTGTCCTACGGCGCGGGCGGCTGGGAACACGCGGCGGTGCGTGTGCTGGCGTCCGGCAAGGTGGAAGTGGTCACCGGTTCGTCCCCACACGGTCAGGGCCATGCGACGGCGTGGGCGCAGATCACCGCGGACCGGCTCGGTGTGCCGTTCGAGGACGTGAAGGTCCTGCACGGCGACACGGCCATCTCGCACAAGGGCATGGACACGTACGGTTCGCGTTCACTGGCCGTGGGCGGGGTCGCGCTCTACTCGGCATGCGAAAAGGTGGTCGACAAGGCCCGCAAGGTCGCGGCGCATCTGCTGGAGGCGTCCGAACAGGACCTCGACTTCAGCGGCGGACGGTTCAGCGTCCGCGGCGTCCAGGAGGAGGGCAAGACGCTCCAGGAGGTCGCACTGGCCGCGTTCGCCGCGCACGACCTGCCCGACGGCATCGAGCCGTCGCTGGACTCCGACGCCACGTTCGACCCGGACAACTTCTCCTTCCCGCACGGCACGCACCTGTGCGCCGCCGAGGTCGACACCGAGACGGGGATGGTGAAGCTCCGCAAGTACGTGGCGGTCGACGACGTCGGGAACGTCGTGAACCCGCTCATCGTGGAGGGGCAGGTGCACGGCGGCCTCGCGCAGGGCATCGCGCAGGCCCTCTACGAGGAGGCCGTGTACGACGCGGAAGGGAACCTGACGACGACCACGATGGCCGACTACCTGATCCCGTCGGCGGCGGACCTGCCCACGTTCACGACCGACCGCACCGAGACGCCCGCGACGTCCAACCCGATGGGCGTGAAGGGCGTCGGCGAGGCGGGCACGATCGCCTCGACGCCCGCGGTCGTCAACTCGATCGTGGACGCGCTGCGCCCGCACGGCGTGCAGGACGTGGCGATGCCGTGCACGCCCGAACGCGTCTGGCGCGCACTGCAGGGAGAAGCGAAACCGCGGGCCGCCGAACCCGGCGCGGGCGGCGGACTCGGCTCGGCCGGAGGTGCACAGTGATCCCCGCGACGTTCGACTACACCCGTCCCGCCTCGGTGGACGACGCCGTCCGCGCGCTGTCCGACGCGGGCGACGACGTCAAGGTGCTCGCCGGCGGGCAGAGCCTCATGCCGCTGCTGCGGATGCGGCTCGCCATCCCGGAGAAGCTCGTCGACGTCGGCAGGATCGACACGCTCCGGGAGATCCGCGAGGAGGGCGACTCGGTCGTCATCGGCTCGATGGCGACGCACCACCAGGTGATCCGCGATCCGCTGGTCCGCGAGTACGCGCCGCTGATCGCGGTGGCGGCGGAGACGGTCGCCGACCCGGCCGTCCGGCATCGGGGCACGTTCGGCGGGTCGCTGGCGCACGCGGACCCGGCGGGCGACCTGCCGGCCGTCGCGCTGGCGCTGGACGCGGTGTTCCTCGTCCGGTCCGGGCGCGGCGACCGGGAGATCCCCGCGTCGGAGTTCTTCGTCGACTGGATGACGTCGGCGATGGAGCCGGACGAGCTGCTCATGGGCGTGCGCGTACCGAAGCTGGGGTCCGGCTGGGGCGTGCACTACGAGAAGTTCCACCGGACGGCCCAGGCGTGGGCGATCGTCGGGGTCGCGTGCGCCGTCCGCCGCAACGGCGACGGGATCGAGGAGGCGCGCGTCGCGCTGACCAACATGGGGCCCGCCCCGGTCAGGGCCGGCGCGGTGGAGATCGCGATCAGGGGCGGCTCCGCGTCGGACGACGCGTTCAGGACCGCGGCGGCGCAGGCCGCGGCGGGCACCGAGCCGCCCACCGACCTGCACGGCTCATCCGAGTACCGGACCCATCTGGCGACGGTGCTCACCGCGCGGGCCCTGAGCGCCGCCGCGGGTGCCTGACCCGGGTGTGCGCTGACGGTCGTCCACGCGAGGCCCCTTCTCGGGGTCTGCCTGGGCCACCAGGTGATCGC